>DATKCJ010000031.1:0-31122 GCA_035513275.1 Opitutaceae bacterium | reverse complement strand
CGCTCGTGCGAAGGATGGCCGGGCCGAGAAATAGTCTTGTTCGATCGCCGAATGCCCGCCTACGCCCTTTGGGCTACGGCGCGGCAGCCTTCGCATTCTGGCTGAACTCGCGAAGTCCATCTTTGCATCTCCGTGGGCTGGCTTGCCGAGCCGTAGCTCCATGGGAGCGAAGGCTGGTGCCCGGAGAGGGGGTCGAACCCACACGCCTTTAGAGGGCGACGGATTTTGAGTCCGTTGCGTCTGCCAATTCCGCCATCCGGGCTGAATGAGCAGGCATGGAATTGCGGTCACACTGTGATGTAAACTGCATTCTTGTTTCGAGTGTAGGTGGTGTGCTTGTCACGCCACTTTGCTTGCCAACAGAGCGCTCCGAAGCCGCAGGCGAAGGACACGGATCGGGACACAGAGCGCACAGAGCCCTTCGGCATGCTCATTGCCTTGAGCCTGTCGAAACGGATCCAGACCGAGGTCACAGAGCAATTCAGCCGCCTCCGTGATCTCCCTCTGGGCTCCGTGTCCTCTTTGTCGCAAGCTCCTATTTCCCGCGGCGATCGCGAGAGATGCACGCAGAACCGCAACAACTTCAGCCCTAGCGCCAAAGAGGGGAGAATCCCCTTGCAAACGATTCAGGCCACCTGTTCGCTGCCCCTTCACGGTCCGGGCCGTAGCGCAGTCTGGTAGCGCACTTGCATGGGGTGCAAGGGGTCGTGAGTTCGAATCTCACCGGCCCGACCATTTCACCGCAGCGTCGCGAAGCGACCTGCGGCGACTAAATACGGCACCCCGAGTGACTTGCAAGGCAATCCGTGCTCGGCAATGCACGTCTGCCAACGATCCTCGACGACTGCTTGCGACCCACCGTTGGGAGCATTTTTGGGAGCACTTCTCAATCGAACGTCCGACAGTTCAAGGCGGGTAGGGATAATTGTCGAACGGGTCGACTTGCGACGACAGTTCCTTCCATTTGAAAGCATATCGCTCAGTTTCCGCCCAAGACTTCGGGTAGTCTACGTGAAAGAATCTTCCGATCGCATAATCCCAGCCATCAGTCAGCCCACCTGAAATCACGATATCCATCCCTCCTGCGAATTCCTCCTCCATGAACTGTGCTGAAAGCACCACGAGGCACCCGCAAATTGCATCGAGCATCATTTCAAAAGTCGCGGATTGGAACTCCGAGTGTCGATCGTGTTTCGCAGCGTTGTAGGTCTTATACCAGTTCAACGGGGTGCGAGATGCCCAGTTAGAGAATGGCCGCCTTACTCCATTTGCGCCGGTCCAAACCGGCACCCTAACACGATACTCCGAGAGACGGTGCGACGCCTCGATCTTGACGTAGTCGACCATGCGCAGGTCACCGCTCTTTGCATAACCGTTCTCTAGCAAGATGGCCTTGCAGTTTGCTTCGACCTCAATGCACGCCCTGAGAAGCAGCTCGTGAATTCGATACGAGTAGCAAGGAAGATTCTGGTCCGAGGGCTCGATGTAGTCGAAGAGGCGCTTCAGGTCTTGTTCGATAAGCAAGTAGGCGCGCACGTAGTGTGCCGGGTCCTTTGCAAATAGGGGATGCTTAACGTAGTCGCTAAGGCCATACTCTCCATGAACGCGCTGCCGCACCGTTCGTCTATATGGCCTTACGATACTCATCAGGTCTCGCAATTAGGCTTACAGAGACTACGACCGCTTGCCACCAGATTGTTGGGTCCAACGGCGCGCGCGCGCAGCTTTACGGTCCGCACTCCTTCCCAGCTTCCCTTCGGGCTGGGAAGTGACGCTCCGCTCGGCAGGCTCGCTTCGCGGCGCGGACCTACTGTCCCGCTGCGGAAGCAGGCGCGCGGCTGTCCAAGTGCCACGGCAAGCGCGCTACTGCTTGCGCTAGGGGTTCCTCCAAGTGTGCCGCATCGAGATAGACCTTCATTGTCAGGCGCAGGTCACTGTGCCTCGCGAATTGCATCAACACGTCCGGAGTTGCCCCACTTCGCCGCACAGCGTCGATAGCCGTCATTCGCAAGGCATGCAGGTCCGCGCGCCGTCCGAGTTCGTCAACAAACGGGATTCCCACCCTTGCCAAGTCGCGGCGCAGCGTTCCGAGCCTCGGAATTGCTTCAAATACCGGGGTGAACGGAGCCGCGTTGTCAGGTCGCAGGCGCATCAAGTCCGCGACGACTTGAGGTCCGAGAGGATGAACCGTTGTCTTGCGGTTCTTCGAAATCGACGACGGCACACGCACCCGCGCGCCCGACGTCTCTAGGACGATGTCTCCCCACCGCAGGCGCTTCATTTCGAGGCGACGCAAGCCTGTCTCTAGGATGAAGCGATAGACCGCCACGCGCGGCCAAGGAGCCGTTGCAAGAAGGTTAACAACGTCCTCATTGCTCAGCGCGCGTCGATACTGCCGCGCGCTCGCTCGAGTATCCACTGGGTCCACGAACTCAAAAGGATTCTCGAGGACCAGCCTTTGCCGCTTCATCCATCGAAAGAGCCGGCTCCAAACGCCAAGGTGATCGTTGAGACTCTTGGGACTCAGGCCCGACACCTTTCGCCAGTCGCAGAACGCCGACGCGTTCACGTCGCGCAGGACGTTCCAGCCGCACGCGCGCTGCAAGCCTTTCAGGAGGCTTCGATACTTGCGAAACGTGCCTTGGGATTTCTGGCGGGCTTCGAGGTCAGCCAGGAAGACCGCGAAGAGGTCCGACAGCGGACGACCGAGCGCATCGCGGACCGAGAGCACGGGAAGGCCCAGCGCTTCCATTTCGAATTCACGCACAAGGTCCTGCATCTTCGCTTGCGCAACGCGCTTGTCCCGAGTGTGCAGGCTGAAACGCTTTTCCCGCGCCCAAGCTTCGAGACGCACCTTGCATTGCCACGTCCCGCCACGACGAAAGAGGGAAGCCATCATGCCGCCCCCCTATCCGCCAACAAGCGACCCAAGAACGCCTGCACATCGCCGACCGGAATCCGCACAGCGCCGCCAATCTTGACGGGTTGCGGGAACTCCCCTCGCGCTATCAAACGCTCCAACGTCCGCCTGCAAATGGCGAGACGCTGAGCGGCTTGCTTCATCGTCAGCAGGTCGATGCCTGCCGTAACTGGAACCGTGGACACGTGGATTTCATGATTGAGGATGAGAGCGCGAGTCGCGCAGCCCCGAGGCCGCTGGACCCATTGCGCCCGTCCTCGCATGTGTTCGGCTTCCACGCTTCCCGACCTCTTGAACCCCGGTGCCGATTCCCCGGGAGGTGTTCGTCCTAACTTGCGTCTGTGCGAGCACGCCAGATTAGCACGACTGTCAACGACTCCAAACGACGTGTGTTTTTCTGGGGAGATGTTCAGTAAGAACAAGGTTAGGCGGCGCTTCGCGCCGCCCTTCTTACACCGTGTGTAACCCTGCGATGATTCCGTGTTCAATTGTTCAGTAAGAACAAGGTTAGGCGGTCGGCGCCGTGCGCTCGTGGCGCGGCGCTCCGCGCCGCGCGCTGCGCGCACGTTGCGACGCGCCGACCTGTTCAACACCGTGTAACCCGCCGCAGTTAAGTCAGCTTGGGAGCGTCTTTGGGAGCAGTGCATTGTTGCGACTTTCTAAGTCGCTCCAATTGCGCGGCTTTCGTGGAGGGCCTGTTCCTTCGAATCTCACCGGCCCGACCATTTTCGCTCCGCTAAGCGGCTTTGGATGGCGCAGCCATCCCAAGGATCATTGCTGTGATACTTGTAGAAACCTCCGCCGCTCGTCGAGCAGCGGCGACGCGTCGGAACGCAGGAAGTCGCAGCCCTTGCGACGAATCGCGCGAATTCTCCTCAACGCCCGCGCGCGAGAGACCGAATTGATCAGGGTCGCCACATTTCTGCCTCCACCGAACTGCGTGGGCGCAAAAATTCCGAACTTCGAGGCGCGGGACCGGTCCGTATTAGCCACGTCTCTTGAATCCTCCAGAATCTAGTCACCAGCCGGCCGATTCTGATCGCGTGGCCGCGATCTCACGTTTGGTCCGCCGGGTCTGTCTGCTACGTGAACAAGGCGAGCTTGCGGAAGCGCGCGAGTTCGAGTCCACGCAGTTGGCGGATGCAGTGCGCACTTATCGCGAGGATTCTGGAGCCGAAGGGCTGACCGAGAGCCAGTTGCACGAAATGTTCTCCGTCGAAGGCGGCCGCGCTGCCGACGCCTCCGCGCTCTGCGAACTTCTCATTCCGCGACTCACCGCGATGCTGCCCGCCCAAGCCCCCCACGAGCAGCGCCCGCGGCGAGTCGCGGCGCCTCCACCTTTGAAGCGGGAGGCCTCACCCGAAGGTGGCTCCCCTGACATCCCTGAATTGCTTGATGCGATGCTTGCGGCCGAGCGCACCGGCCGCCGCGTCACGCAAGGAACCCGATCACGAACCTGAACCACCGATGCGCACAACTACGACTCAAGCACAATCATGACCACGACCACACTAACTGAAAAGAAGACCTCCACCTCCGCTGAGCGCCCTCCCGAGACCGCGCCACTCACGCGCTCGACTCTCAACCGCACGCGAGTCCTCGTCGGCTTCGACCTTGGCACAAACACCTCGTGCGTGCTGGCCGGTCCTGCGAATTCGAAGGACATCGCCGTCAGCAAGACCATCCCGACCGTCGTCGGCTACGCAAAGGAGGGGCTTGTCGACGGCATCATCGAGGGCAACGCGAAGGTGCTCTTCGGCGAGGACGCGCTCAACCACCGCCTGCAGTTCAAGGTCGTGGCACCTCTCGAGAACGGAATCATCACCCATCGTGATGCCGCGGGCGATTTCATCCGCCGCGTGCGAGCCATCGCCGATCCATCGGGCACCGCCGAGGTCCGCGCCGTGATCGGTGTGCCGGCAAACGCCGACGACGCAGCGCGCGAGGACATCCGGTCGTGCGCGAGCGGCGTCTTCGACCGCTTGCTGCTCATTCCCGAGCCGTTTCTCGCGGCGCTTGGCTTCCGCGACGATTCACGCCTCGGCCAGGCTGGCTACGTCGATCCAGTGAAGAACTCGCTCTTCATCGACATCGGCGGCGGCACCACCGACGTCTGCCTCGTGCAGGGATTTTTCCCGACTCCTGACGACCAGGTGAGCATCGCGTTCGCGGGCGACAAGGTGGACCAGTTCATCGAGGACGAACTCCAGCGCACCTACCCGAACAACGGCCTCTCACGCACCTCGATCCGGCAGCTCAAGGAGGAGCACTCCTACGTCGGCTCGTCGCGCAAGCCGATCGACGTGAAGGTGCTCATCGGCGGCAAAGGCCACATGCTCGAGCTCGGTGACGTCGTCGGCCGCGCGTGCAACGAGCTCCTCGAGAAGCTATACCCGCTGCTCACGTCGCTCATCTCCCGCGCCTCGTCTGACTCGGTCGAGCAGCTCCTGCAGAACATCGTCATCACGGGTGGCGGCAGCCGGATCAAGGGAATCGACACCGTGCTGCAACAACGCCTCGTCGCGGACGGCTTCGAGTCGCCGAAAGTCCGCGTCGCCGGCGAGGACTACAAGCGTTTCGTCGCCGTCGGCGCACTGAAGGCCGCGCGCGCGGCTCGTGAAGACCAGTGGCAGCACCTCCTCGCCTGAGGAGTCAGCTCGCTCAACCTCGTTCCAGTTCGCGCCCGCGGGATTTTTCCCGCGGGCGCTTTGTTTTTCGTAGCCCGCTCCGTGAGGAGCGGGACATTTGTGCCTTGAACGTGGTGCGCGCCTCACGCCGAGAGGCGCGAAGTAGCGCGGGTCTATTGACCCGCGGCATCTGGCAGGTCAGAGACCTGCCCTACGTCATCGCGTTGGCACGGGCTGGCTCGGGGTGCACACGCCTGCGTTACTCGGCGAGCCTGTTCGCGCCTTGGCACGACTCGCGGCAACCCCATAGTGCGGAGCGAATGTCCAACGTCGGCGAAGCCAAGGATCCGTCCATTCGTGCAAACACGACTCACCTCGGCGCCGGCAGCCTCGCATGGCCCGTGACGCTTGCGGCGATGATCCTGATAGCCTCGGGCCGGTCGATGACGGGCGCGCCGTTGCTGTTTCCGCACGCAGACAAGCTCATCCACTTCTTCATCTTCGGGCTGCTTGCCACGCTCGTGTTGCGCACAGGCGCAATCTGGCGCCGCGGCGCGTCGCGAGGCTGGATCACGGTCCTCGCCGTCGCGATGTTTGGCATTCTCGACGAGTTCAGGCAGAGCTTCACGCCGGGACGGTTCGTGGAGTTTGCCGACTGGGCTGCCGACACGCTCGGAGCGAGCGTTGCCGTGTGCGCTTACTTGTTCTGGGGCGGCTATCGCGCGCTGCTTGAAATGCCCTTGTGGACACGCAAGCGCGACCTACCTTCGAGTGTGGAAGAATCGCGCTGAACATGGAAAAGTCCGAAGCACGAAGACGCATCGAGAAGCTCCGCGCCGAGGTCGCTCACCACGACGAGCTTTACTACAAGAAGGCGAAGCCGGAGGTCACCGACTTCGACTACGATCTCGTCAAGCAGGAGCTTGCCGATCTCGAGGCGAAGTTCCCGGAATTTTCGAGTGCCGAGTCGCCGACCGCTCGCGTGGGCGACGACCGGGTGCAGGGTTTTCGCGAAGTCGCGCACCGGCAGCGGATGCTCAGCCTCGACAACACCTACAGCGAGGCCGAGGTGCGGGCATTCGACACGCGCCTCATGCGGCTGCTCGACGAGAAAGAACTCCGCTTCACGGTCGAGCCGAAGATCGACGGCGTCGCTGTCAGCCTTACCTACGAGGGCGGCAAGTTCGTGCGCGCAGTCACGCGCGGCAAAGGCGACCGGGGCGACGACATTACGGCGAACGCACTCACGATCGCCATGATTCCGCGCACCCTCGCGCACTCCGCGAAGCATCCCGTTCCGGATATCGTCGAGATCCGCGGTGAGATCTACCTGACGGCCGCAGAGTTCGAGCGGATCAACGCCGAGCGCGCCGCCGGGGGCGAGGAGCTGTTCATGAACCCGCGCAACACAGCCGCGGGCACCATCAAGCAGCTCGACTCCGCCGAGGTCGCGAAGCGAAAACTCTCGATCGTCCTCTACGGGATGGGGCACTGCGAGCCGGCTGTGGTGAGCAGCCAGGTTGGGCTGCACGAGAGCTTGCGCGCCTGGGGCCTCCCGACCGTCGAGCGCATCTGGACCGCGAAGGGAATCGACAGAGTGTGGTCCGCCATCGGCGAACTCGACTCGATGCGACGCAAGTTTGCTTACGGCACAGACGGCGCGGTGGTGAAGCTCGACGATTTTGAGAAACAGCGTGACGCGGGCTCGACCGACAAGGCGCCGCGCTGGGCGATCGCCTACAAATACAAACCCGACACGGCGCGCACGCGCCTGCGCGCGATCACGATTCAGGTCGGCAAGACCGGTGTGCTCAGCCCCGTGGCGGAACTCGAGCCGGTGGTGCTCGCGGGCAGCACGATCAGCCGCGCAACGCTCCACAATGAGGACGAGATCCGCCGCAAAGACATCCGCATCGGCGACCTCGTTGAGATCGAGAAGGCAGGCGAGGTGATTCCCGCGGTGTTGAAATCTTTCCCCGAGGAGCGGCCGAGTGGCGCAAAGGAGTTCGACCTCGCCGCTGCGGTCGGCGGCAAATGCCCCGTTTGCGGGAGCGCAATCGCGAAGGTGGAAGTGGCGGGCGAGGAGGCGGAGGGCGTCGCGTGGCGATGCCAGAACTACGACTGCCAGGCGCAGCGCACCGGCAGGCTCGGCTTCTTTTGCAGCCGCGGTGCGCTTGCGATCGACGGCGTAGGCGGTGTGGTCGCTTCGAAGCTCGTCGAGCTCGAACTCGTGCGCGATCCTCCCGACCTATACGACATCGCGGTTGCGACGCTTGCGACGCTGAACCTCGGCACCGAGGAAGAGCCGCGAGTCTTCGGCGAGAAGAACGCGACGAAGGTTGTCGCCGCGCGCGAGTCGGCGCGTGCGCTTCCACTCGAGAAATGGATTTACGCGCTCAGCGTGCCGAATGTCGGCTCGACCACGGCACGCGAACTCGGCCGCAGGCACCGAAGCTTCGCGGAGCTCGTGAACTCCGGGCTTCTTCGCGCAGTCCTGCAAAAGGCGGAACTTGCCGAACGCCGTGAACTCGAGGCGCCGAACTCGCGTCGGAATCCTGCCAAGTCGCCCGAGGAAAAGGAGCGGCGCAAGGAACTCTGCGCGCGACTCGATGCTGAAATCGCTGCGCTCGAATCGGGAATCCTCGCAGGCGTGCCGAGCGAGATCGGCCCGGCGATTGCCGCGAGCGTGCTCGACTTCTTCGCGAGCGAACCCGGGAAACGGCTCCTGACGAAACTGAAGAAGCTCGGCATCGAGCCGCAGGGCACGGTCGCCACGACGGGCGTGTTCACCGGCAACACTTTCGTGCTCACCGGCACGTTGCCGACGATGAAGCGCGAAGAAGCCGAGGAGAAGATCCTCGCCGCAGGCGGCAAGGTTTCCGGCAGCGTGAGCAAGAAGACGAGCTACGTGCTCGCTGGCTCGGACGCAGGCGCGAAGCTCGAGAAGGCGACTGCGCTCGGTGTGCCGGTGATCGACGAAGCGGAGCTTTTGAAGCTGTTGGGAGGGTAGGGCACGTCTTCGACGTGCCGATTCCGCGGGTCAGAGATCCGTGCTACGCCGCCGGTTGTAGGAGCGCGCTTGCGCGCGATGGTTTGCCGTGGCACAGGCTTCGAAGCCGGTGATTCTGCGGGCTGCCCCTCGACGGGCTCGGGGTCCTGAATTTATCGAACGGAGAAGACGCAGCGACACGGAATCGCGCGCAAGCGCGCTCCTACCTCGAGGCCATCCCGCTCAATACCCGTGGCGCTGGAGCTGCACGCTCAATTCCTGCTGGAAGGCCGCGATGTCCCCCTGCGACGGTTTGTAGCCGGTCTTGCCGGCGTCGAGCATGAGGCGGCCCATCTGGTCGAGTGCCCATGTGGCGGACTTGCCGTCGCTGAACGTCACCGAGCCACTGACAACTGTGCCGGGTCGCATGATCCGATCGACCTCGACCTTCAACGCTCCCGGCGCGTCGGGCTTCGCGAGTTCGTCGGCGAGGTCCGCGGCAAATTCTTCATCCCCTGCTGCAGGAGCGTCGGCACCGGGCGCGGCGAGTGGGTCGACAGGCGGCTGGCCTGCGAGTGCGTCGACGGCGGGCGCGGCGGGCTTGGGCTTCTCGGGCGTCTTGAGCTCGAGCCCGAGGTCGTCGACGAGGAAGCGCACTTCCATGTAGGTCATCGAGAGGCTGAACTCATCGCGCAGGCGGCGCTGCACGACGGCGAGCGACTCGCCTGAGGCGATCCACTGTGAAACGGCTTCGCGTTGCTGCTGTGAAAGTTCCATGGGTCGAAAATGTGTCCTGAGTCGGGCAATGTGCTTCGCCACGCGGCGATTGGCAAGCGGTTCGGCGGGGAAGAGCAGGTCGCAGTCGGCGAGTCCAAAGTAGGGCAGGTCTTCGACCTGCCATCGGGGGTGGATTCAGCAGGTCAGAGACCTGCGCTACTCAAACACACGTTCGCCCTACTTCGTGAGCTGGCTCTTCAGGAACTCGATGCTCGAGCGCGCGGCTTCGTCCTGCTCGATCATCGACTCGACGCTCTTGCAGGCGTGGATGACGGTGCCGTGGTCGCGACCGCCGAAGTTCTCGCCGATCTCGGCGAGTGAGTGGCGGGTGAGCACGCGGGAGAGATACATCGCGATCTGGCGCGGTATGGCGATGTTGTTGGGCCGGCGCCGGCTGAGCATGTCCGAATGGCGAAGCTGATAATAATCGGCCACGCGGCGCTGGATCATGTCGATGTTGAGCTGGTTTCTGGCCTGCTCCATCAGCACGTCCTTCAGCAGCATCTCGACGGTCGGCACGTCGACGGGCCGGTTCGTCAAGGCCGCGTAGCTCGCGACCTTGATGAGCGCGCCCTCGAGGCGGCGGACGTTCTTCGTGATGTGCTGCGCGATGAAGTTGATCACAGTGGCCGGGATATCGACCTTCAGATTGGCAGCTTTCGTGCGCAGGATCGCCACGCGCGTCTCGAAATCGGGCGATTGCAGATCGACAACCAGGCCCCACTGGAAGCGCGACACGAGGCGGCTCTCGAGCTTCGCGATCTCCGATGCCGGACGATCGCTGGAGAGGAATATCTGTTTCCCGGACTCGAAGAGGTCGTTGAAGGTGTGGAAAAACTCTTCCTGAGTGCTCTCCTTGCCGGCGAGGAAGTGGATGTCGTCGATGAGGAGCACGTCCATGTGCCGGTAGCGCTGCCGGAACTTCGTGATGGTCTTCTCCTGAATCGCGATGATGAACTCGTTGGTGAACTTCTCCGACGAGAGGTAGGCGACGCGTGCGTCGGGGTTGCTCTTCAGGATGCCGTGGCCGACGGCGTGCATGAGGTGCGTCTTCCCCAGGCCGGTCTCGCCGTAGAGGAAGAGCGGATTGTAGGCCTGCGACGGTGCCTGTGCGACCGCCATGCAGGCGGCGTGGGCGAGTTGATTGTTCGCGCCGACGACGAAGCTCTCGAACGTGTTCCGCGGATTGAACCCTGCTGCGGCGGGCGAACGCTCGCGATCGTCGGTCCGGCCGCGGCGAGCCGAGGCGCGCTGGCGGTGGGTGGTCTCCGGAGCAGGCGTGGCCGCTTGCTGGCGGTCGGAGCCGGCGTCGAGCTTGCGCAGCGTGACATTGACCATCCGGCCCGAGGCGAGCCGCACGCGCTGCGTGATCAGGTCGAGATAGTTCTCATGCACCCAGATCACCGCGAACTCGTTGGGCACGCCGAGCACGAGGGATTCCTCGCTCGATTCGATCGCGACGATCGGCTCAAACCAGGCGTTGAAGACGTCCTCGGGGAACAATCCCTTGAGGTCGCATTTCACGGTTTCCCAAAGGACGGGGGATGCTGACACGGATGACATGGACGGACAGAATGATGGTCTTATTCACAATGAGCCAAAACGGGCTCGCGGTCTCCGTGCTCTGCCTGACAGTCCGTCGCTGACTTGGGAAAATTTTTTCTGCCGCCCGGAAGTTATGGTCTGGAAGTCCAGCCAACGGCTTTCAAGTGCCTTCTGGGCAGTTGTTTGAAGCGGGGTAAATGGCTTCAGCTACGACTGCGAGTCTAACGGAGTAGGACAAAGAACGGAAAAGGGGCCAACCTGGGGATTGGAAGTTCAGAGTAACAACCAATGGTGTGGCCGATTCAAGGACTACTTTTCCACAAGTTGCTGACACTGCTTTTGCGAACAAAATTCCAAGGAATTATGTTGCAACCGTGTGACGATTTCCCATCGCGCCGCGCGTTTTTGTCATCACGCGACAGCACCTCGTGAGTGCGTGACAGCGTCGCCGCGATCGGGCTCCGTCCACCTTCCGTGCTCGCGAATCAGATCGACGAGACGGTCGTCTGCCTCGGCCTCCGGGATGTTGTAGCGCACGCAATTCTTGCCGACGTAGAGGTTGATTTTTCCGGGCGCGCCGCCCACGTATCCGAAATCTGCGTCGGCCATTTCGCCGGGGCCATTCACGATGCAGCCCATGATCGCGATCTTCACGCCCTTCAGGTGTCGCGTCCTCGAGCGGATGCGCTGCGTCGTCGACTGCAGGTCGAAGAGCGTGCGTCCGCAGCTCGGGCACGCGACGAATTCCGTCTTCGAAATCCGCGCGCCTGCGCCTTGAAGCACGTTGTAGGTGAGCGTGCACGCGCGCGCCGCGTCGGGCTCCGTCTCGATGCTCACGAGATCGCCGAGCCCGTCGCAAAGCAGGCCGCCCGTGAGAATGCTCGCGTCGAGCAATTGTTGCAGGAACGTAACACTCGCCGCTTTGCCGCTCGTGCCGCGATTGCGGATCCACACCGGCGCGCGGCTTCCGATTGCGCGCAGACACTCGAGCAACTGCCGGTGTGCGCCGAGTTCTGTCGGTGCGATCGCGTCGCCGGCCGCGGGTCCACCGGAGTGAAGTGCGAAGATTAGATTCTCATCACCGAGCGCCTGCAACGAGGCAGCGACTCCGTGGAAATCCGCAGGGTCAATCCCGACGGCCAGTGTCCATCCGCCTTCGCGCGCGGCACGTGCGAACGCTTCGAGTTCCGCGGATTCGCCGTCTGCGAAGTCAAGCGAGACGATCGCTCCTGCGGCGATCGCTGCTTCGCGGATCTCGTGCGAACCGAGTCCGCCGACTTCAAACACGAACGCCGCGCCCGCCTCAGCGGCGACAGGCGCAAGCTTCACAGCATCGCGTAGTGTTTCCTGCGAGCCGGCTCGCACGATCAATCCCTCGATCGGCGTGTCCTTGTGCGTCCGCGCAATCGACGCGAGGAGCGCTTTCAATTGCGTTGGCGTGGAGATCTCCGAAGGAAGCCGCACGATCACGCGCGGTGGTTCGCCGCCTCCGGCAATCGTCTTTGTACTAAGTCGCACAGTGACCGTCTCGCGACGGTGGTAGTGATATGGATCGATTGAGTCGGGTGCGGCGCCCGGCGCGCCAACCGACTGCGCTTCAGCAGACGCAGCTCGCTCGACGAGCGCGCGCGCGACGGGAATTTCGTAGACCGAGTCCTCCGTGAGCGACACGCGGATCGTGTCGCCGAGCCCGTCCATCAGCAGCGAGCCGATGCCGATCGCGCCCTTGATGCGACCGTCCTCGCCATCGCCCGCCTCGGTGACGCCGAGGTGAAGCGGGTAGGGGCGATGCGCGGCGTCCATCCGCTGCACGAGCAATCGGTAGGCCTGGATCATGACCTTCGGGTTGCTCGACTTCATCGAGAGGATGATGTCGTGAAACCCGTGCGACTCGGCGATGCGGACAAACTCGAGCGCGCTCTCGACCATGCCCAGCGGCGTGTCGCCGTGGCGGTTCATGATGCGGTCGGAGAGCGAGCCGTGGTTCGTGCCGATGCGCAGCGCGCGGCCGAGTTCCTTGCAGCGCAGCACGAGTGGCGAGAACGCCTCGTGCAACCGCTCAAGTTCGAGGTCGTAATCCGCGTCGGAGTATTCGCGCACGGCGAATTTCTTTTTGTCGGCGTAGTTGCCCGGATTCACGCGCACCTTCTCGACGTGCTCGACCGCCTCCATCGCAGCCGACGGGAGAAAGTGAATGTCGGCGACAAGCGGCACGTTCGAGAAACCGGCGGCAGAGAACTGCTCGCGGATATCTTTCAGGCACTTCGCCGCGGCTACGTTCGGCGCCGTCACGCGCACGATTTCGCAGCCGACCTCGGCAAGCGCGATCGACTGGCGGACGGTTGCATCGATGTCCTGCGTGTCGGAAGTCGTCATCGACTGCACCCGAACCGGATTGGCACCACCGACGCCCACGGGACCCACGCGCACCTCGACGGAGCGGCGGCGAATCGTATGAAAACGCGAAGCGCAGTAGGACATAGTTCGCGTCCAGTTCAATCCGGCGGCCGCGCGCCGTCAACCGGCGTGAGGGGTTGTCGCTCCATTGGATTGTCATTGCGAGAAGCCCGCGAAGCGGGCGACGAAGCAATCCATGCAGATGGATCGCCACGCCCGTCCCGCCTCCGCGGGACGGGCTCGCGATGACAACGTGGTTTCCGTGACTCTCACGGATTCGACGGCGAAGTCTGCTCGATCGTCGCCGGATCGGATGTGGCGTCGCGCACCCAGCGGCGGATGTCGAAGAAGCTCACGTAGATCATCAGCGAGAACAAAAGAACCACGAAGACACTTTGTGATCCCTGGATGAGCCCCTGCGGCAGCGCGCGCCCGCGGAGTTTGCCGATGGTGGCGAAGAGCATGTGGCCGCCGTCGAGCACGGGGATCGGCATCAGGTTGAAGATGGCGAGGTTCACGTTGATCAGAATCGTGAACCACAGGATCATCCGGATGTTTTCCGAAAATGCCAGGTAGGCGCGCGCGATCCCCGGCGGACCGCTCATCTGCGAAAGACCGATGTCGGACCTCGGGTGGAGGAGCCCGGTGAGGACGCGCCAGGTCATCACGATATTCTCCTTCAGTTGCTGAATCGGAGTCGGGTAGATCAACAAGTAGCCCGACGAGAAGATGAAACCCGCACGCGCCACATCGCGGCCCGTTCGCTCGTCGCGTTCAACGCGTGGCTTGATTGGCAGCACGACGTTGCCGCCTTCGCGCACGACGCCCACATCGATTGCGCGATCTGCGTTCGCCTGCAGATGTGCGCGAAAAGTTCCGATCGTGAAAACGGGTTCGCCATCAATCGACACGATCCGATCGGCGGCGCGCAATCCGGCCTCGGCCGCGGGAGTGCCTTCGCCTACTTGCGCGACCGAGAGATCGTCCGCCGGCTCGATGCCGACGCGGCGAAAGTTCTCCGTTCCCGAGAGACGCGGGTTGACCGTGAGGTTCAGCGTGCGCTCGCCTCGACGTATCGTGAACACCGCGAGCGGGGAGCCATCGTCTGCGCGGCCCGATCCTGAGTAGAGCGTCTGCATCAGCTCCATCCACGTGGCGATCGACTTCCCGTCGATGGCCTCGACGAAATCACCGGGTTGTAATCCAGCCTCCGAGGCCGGACCTGCAACCTTCGAGCCATCGGAAAGCGTCAGTTCCGAGTGAACGACGCCGACCTGGGTCGTCTGCATCTCGGCGCGCGTCGGCTGGCCGATGAACCAGATGATGCACGCCAGCGTGAAGGCGAACAGCATGTTGAACACCGCGCCCATCACCGCGACGATCATCTTGTCGGCGTAGCTGATCGGCGGCAGCACCGCCGCTTCGGGGCTCTCACCCTCGATGCCGCGCATGTCGGCAAGCTGCGGCAGCGCCACGTAGCCGCCGAACGGAAGCCACGAGATCCGGTATTCGACGCCACCGCGGTTCCAGCTCACGATCTTCGGCCCGAAGCCGATCGAGAATCGCTCGACGTGCAGGCCACGCCGGCGCGCGGCGAGGAAGTGGCCGAGCTCGTGGATGAAGATCGAGCCTCCGAAAAAGAGCACGAGCAACACCACCGACCAGATGTTCGAGAAGAGAGAGCTGATGAGATCCGAGGTCATCCTATCAAATTGGCAACGTGTGATTGGGCGATGCGGCGTGCATCGTCCTCGACGGCTAGGACAGCGTCCAGACTGTCTGGTTCAGCGGCAATCGGCATTTGCATCGTGCGGCTGATGATCTCTGGAATTCCCATGAATGGCAGGCCGTGATCGAGGAACGCGTCCACCGCGACCTCGTTTGCCGCGTTAAAAACCGCGGGCGCTGCGCCGCCGGACGCCATCGCCTCGCGCGCGAGCCTGAGGCAGGGGTAGCGCACTGGATCAGCGGGGCGGAAGTCGAGTTGGAAGCGCGTGTTGAAGTCCAGCGTCGCGTCGATCCCGGGCGGTCGCTCCGGTCCGAGCAGCGCGTGTTGGATCGCGAAGGTCATGCTCGGCGGCGTGAGCTGCGCGAGGATAGAGCCATCGGTGAACTCAACCAGGCCGTGCACGATGCTCTGAGCGTGGATCACTGCCTCGATCTGCGACGGTTTCAAATTGAAGAGCCACTGCGCCTCAATCATCTCGAGGCCCTTGTTCGCGAGCGTCGCACTGTCGACCGTGATCTTGCGCCCCATCGACCAGTTCGGGTGACGCAACGCGTCGGCCGGTGTGACACCCGCGAGATCGCCTGGATTGCGGTCGCGAAGCGCGCCGCCCGATGCGGTGAGCACGACGCGCCGCACGTCGCCGCGCGAGGATCCTGCGAGGCAATGCGCGAGCGCGCTGTGCTCACTGTCGACCGGAACAATGCGCACGCCGCGCGCGGCTGCGGCCGTCATGACATGGCGGCCCGCGGCGACGAGGACTTCCTTGCTGGCGAGCGCGACGTGGCAGCCCGCGTCGATCGCCGCGAGCGTCGAGCGCAGCGCCGGTCGTGTGCCTGCGACTGCCACAAGCACCATGTCCGTGCCGGGGAGCGAAGCCACGGCCTCGAGTCCTGAGATGCCTGCGTGCAAGCGCGTCCCTTCGGGAAATGCGCCGCCGTCTTGAGCTGCGATCGCGGCGGCCTCATCGAACAGCGCCACATCGTGCACCCCGAACTTTCGCGCGATCGCGGCGAGCCCCGCGGCGTCGGCGCGCGCAGCGATGCCGATGAGTTCGAGACGATCGGCGTGTCGCTCGATGACGCGCAGCGCGCTGCCGCCGATCGATCCGGTCGCGCCGAGGATGACAATTCGTTTTCGCACGGACATGTTCTCGAACTCAGCGCGGCAGTGTCACACTCAAGTTTGTCATCGCGAGCCCGACGAAGTCGGGCGTGGCGATCCATCTGACATCCGGATGGATGGCCGCGTCGCTGCGCTCCTCGCCATGACAAACTGGATGAAAAGTGTTCACGAAGAAGAAGGTGATGCAGTCAGCCTAGAGCGCTATAAGGAAGATGAGGTAACCAACCGGCGCTGCGAGGAGCACGCTGTCGATGAGGTCAAACGCGCCGCCGATGCCCGGGACCATCGTGCCGGAGTCCTTCACATCGGCGAGGCGCTTGATCATCGACTCGACGAGGTCGCCGATAATGCCGAACACCGCGACCGGTATCGCTGCGGCCGCGGCGATCATCACGGTGAATTGCTCGGGCAACGCGTCGCGAAGCAAGTGGGCGAGTCCGGCGCCGACGAGCACCGCGACCAATACGCCGCCCGCCGCACCCTCCCATGTTTTCTTGGGGCTTATGCTCGGCGCCATCTTTGTGCGTCCGATTGCAAGTCCTGTGAGGAGCGCGCCTGTGTCGCAAAACTTCGTCACCGCGAGAAGCCACACGGCGAGGAGCAGGCCCGACTCCACATCCCTGCCCAGGAAAAAGATGCAGACGAAGAACTGCAGCAGGAACGGGATCAGCACGAGGCCGAACACCGTCGCGAGGAGCGCCTCGACGCGATGCTGTGGCTCGCGTTCGTTGAGGATTCGGACGCAGCACAAGAGGATCGCGGCGGCGAGGATACCCGTGTTGATTGCGAGGAAGACAGACGTCCGTCCCGGCTGGGACCCGTCCATGAGCATCGTGCCGATGTAGTAAGGGCCGAGCAGCATGCACGCGCCGAGCGTCACGCCGAGTTTGTTGAACGGCTGCATGCCGCGCTTCGAGAGGATTGCGTAGAACTCGTGCTGCGCGAGCACACCGATCAGCGCGATTGCCCACACCGCTGCCTGCGGACCGAAGAACCAGATCAGGCCGACGAGGCCCGACCATAGAACAACAGTGGAGATGACGCGCTTGATCACGTGGAAGCGGCTGGGGTCGGTGCGGGCGGCTTGACCTGCTCGCCGGTGAGCCCGAAGCGCCGCTCGCGCCGCGCGTATTCGTCGAGCGCCGCGCGGAAATCCTGCGCGGTGAAGTCGGGCCAGAGCTGCGGGCTGAAAATCATCTCGGAGTAGGCGCCCTGCATGAGAAGGAAATTGCTGATCCGGCTCTCGCCCGAGGTGCGGATGATCAAGTCGGGATCGGGAATGCCGTCGGTGTAGAGGTAGCGGCTGAAGTTTTCCCATGTGCACTCCGCGGGATCCTCACGTCCGGCGACGGCGGCGCGCGCGTAGGCTGCGGCGGCGTCGGCCACCTCGGTGCGCGAGCCGTAGTTGAGTGCGAGCACGAGGTGCCAGTCCTTGAACTTCGCCGTCGCTTCCTTCGCGCGAGTGAGTTCGTGCTGCACTTTCGCAGGCAGCTCGTCGGTGCGGCCGATCGTGTGCAGGCGGATCTTCTGGCGGAGCAGTTCGGCGGTCTCGCGGCGCAGGAATCGCTCGAGCAACAACATGAGCGCCGAGACCTCGGTGCGTGGGCGTTTCCAGTTTTCCACCGAGAAGGCGAAAAGCGTGAGGTAGTGCACGCCTTCCTTGCCCGCGGCCTCGACGATGCCACGCACCGTCTCGACGCCGCGGCGGTGCCCTTCAATCCGGGGGAGTCCGCGCTGGCGGGCCCAACGGCCGTTGCCATCCATGATGATGGCGACGTGTGTGGGAATGTTCCGTGGGGCGGACCTCATGCGTGCAAGAGCGGATTGTTGGGAAGGGCGCGAGGGACGGTCAAACCCCATTGTGGCGGCCGTCGCGCAGTCGCGTCGGCCGAATGCGGATTTCGGTGGCTCCTCCGATTGTGGGTCGGGCTTTATGCCCGACTGATTGTCCGTGGCGGAGGTCCTGTCGGGCATAAAGCCCGACCCACAAGAAACAGAACCTCACCGGCCGCCACTCCCGTTGACTCGCCGCGGCGCACCGACACACTCGTGGCATGAATACGCCGCTTTCAGCCTCCGAAATCGAAATCGCGCTGTCGGGTCTGCCGGGGTGGCGGTTGGAAGGCGACGCGCTTGAGAAGACCTTCAAGTTTCACACGTTTAGGGAGGCGATGTCGTTCATCGTGAGGATCGGGTTCGAGGCTGAGGAGATCGATCACCACCCCGACCTGCACAACGTCTACAATCGCGTCACGCTTCGCCTGAGCACACACGACGCCGACGACAAAGTGACAGCGAAGGACGTCGATCTCGCCCGCCGCGTGCAGCACATCTCGTGGGTGGAGTAGGGTGAGGATCGGGTGGTAGGAGCGCGTTCGCTGTGAGCCTGCTGATTCCGCTCGCGCTCGATTCCGCGCGCCGAAGGCGCCTTGGAGTGCGCCGCTCCCGCGGCGCTTTCGATCTGCCCACTGGCCCACTGGCAAAAATCGACTCTTCATCGTAGTGCAAACGCTCCACCAACTGCCCGTCTCAAAAACTCATTCGACAAACTCGACGGACACGATGACCACCTGCTTCACCGCATGATCGATCCAGTAGTCGAAGATGAACTCGCCTGCCATCAGGTGTGAGACGTCACTTCCGGAATCGTCTGTTGAATGAAAGTCGGGAACCAAGAGCGGATCGGCCGCAAGTTCGTGGACCCTATCGAGAAGCTTTCTTTGCCGTCGCTTCGTCAAGCCGATGAAGAACTCGACGGCCCCGTGGCGAACACTGCCGGGTAGCCCAGCCGGCTAGCCACGGCGAAGGCGCGCTTCCAATTCCTCGACCGTGGTGAACTTGCCCGCGCGGACTTCGTCGATCTTCTTCGCGGTTGCCTTCTTCCACGCCGGAGTCCGGCGCCGCAATTGATGGAGGTAGACCTGGATTTCGCGCTGCTCTTTCGCAGAGAGGCGGGACAACTTCTGTTTGATCTGCAGGACGCTCACGTTCTGAAGGATGTTGATGCCCTCGCGGTGGTCAAGGCTCGCAACGGCGCCACAGTCCTCTGCCGCTTTCCACCGCTTTTCGCCGTGTTCTGATCGCGTCACTGTCCCGCTCCTCACGGAGCGCGCACCATATGGACGGCCTCCCCTTCACCCCGCCGGCCGGCTCTGATGACCGGTAAGCAACGACTCCTCGTAGTCGAGCAGATGCTGCAGCGGGCGGTGCGTCTCGTCGGTGATTCGATCGCGGCGCCAGAGATCGTCGAGCGCAGTGCGCTCGGCCGCGAGCGCCGCGAGTCGGTGTTGGCGTGCGGAGGAGCGGCGTCGACGCGCGCTGGCCTGAGTCTCGCCGCCGGCCGTGAGTTCGGAGAGCCGGTGCTCGTATTCGCCGATGATCTCGCCAACCGCGGCAGCTTCCTCGGGCGAAGAAGTCGTCGCGGCACGGAGGTTCTTCAACCCGGCCTCGACCGCGGCGATGCGGGCCACGCGCTCCTCGCGCATTTGTGTGTCATCGGGCCGCACACCGAGCTTGCAGATGAGTGCCTCGAGAGTGGTGCCTTGAAGCAGAAGTGTGACGACGATGACGCCCGCCGAGAGGAAGATCACGATGTCGCGTCCCGGCATTGGCGAACCATCCGCGAGCGCAACGGGGATTGAAAGCGCGGCCGCGAGCGTGATCGTGCCGCGCATGCCCGCCCAGCCGGCGACGACGAACCATGTCCACGGCGGACGCTCCTCGCCGCGAAGAGCGCGTCTAAACATCAGAAAAGGCACGTAGCCGCCCGGAAACATCCAGAGCAACCGGGTGAGGATCGCCGTGGCGGATACGACCGCTGTGAACAGCGTGAGCTGACCGGGCGTATAGGTTGCGCTGATCGAATCGAGGATCGACGGGAGCTGCAGACCGAGCAGGACAAACGCGAGGCCGTTCAGCCAGAACAGCACCACACTCCACACGCTCCACGTCGTCTGCCGCGTCGTCGCATCCATCCGAAGCGGATCACGCCAGCCCGCGTAGAGACCGGCGGCGACGACGGAGAGAATGGTCGAAAGCCCGAGCAGGTTCGCGGCGAGGTAGGCGGCAAACGGCGTCATCAAGGAGATCGTCGTCTCCAGCATCGCGTCGGCGCCGTGCACGCGTTGAAGGAGGTCGCGCAGCCTGCCCACGAGCCAGCTCACCACGAGGCCGACGACGAGTCCGCCTGCGGCGAGGATCACAAACTCCATCGCCGCCGCGCGCACCGAGAACGTGCCGACCAACATCGCGCCGAGTGCGAACTTGAAGGCGACGAGGCCCGTGGCGTCGTTCATCAGGCTCTCGCCGTTGAGAACCGCGGTGAGTTTGGGCGGCACCTTCAGCCGCTGCGTGATCGAGGCGACCGCGACTGCGTCGGTGGGCGACACCACCGCGCCCAACGCAAACGCCATCGCGAGCGGCAGCCCTGGCACAAGCCAGTATGCGACGAGCCCGACTGAGAGCGTGGTGAGAATGACGAGCCCGGTGGCGAGCGTGAAGATCGGACGCTTCGCCGCCCAGAAATCGCGCAGTGGCATCAGCCAGCCGTCCGAGAAAAGCAGCGGAGGCACGAAGCAAAGGAAGAAGAAACCCGGATCGAGTTCGACACGCGGAAACGCGGGCCACAGCGCCACGAGGCCCGCGCCGACGACATACGTGATCGGCAGCGGCCACGGCAGCCGTCGCCCGACAACGCTCAACGCCGCCAGAAGCAGCATCAGGACAAGTGCGTGCTCAAGACCGGTCACGCGCGAGAAGTTGCCTGCGTTTGCCCGTGAGTGAAAGCGCGGAGTGGGGGAGTCGCGGGCGCGCGGTGGCCGAGGTCTGGAAAGTAGCACGGGTTTTCACCGTGCTTCCGTAAAAGGCAGGCAGGATGACTGCGCTACGAAGTGAAGCCCGCAGGTGGGCCGCATGCTCCTGGCGAGGCGAATCGCTCGCGGGGTCCACAATCCTCATTTATACCGGCCACAACCCGCATTTATACCAATTGGCGGGTAAACGGACCGTCTTCCATGGGACCGCTAGTTTGTGCTAGTTCTCGCTCCGCTAAGTCACCGACAACAAACCCTAACATGAAGAAGATACTATCAATTGCATTGTTCGCCTCTGCCCTCGCGGCGTCCGCCCATGCGGTCATCGTGGGTGCGAGTATCGGCTACCTGACTGATGGCGAGGATACTTACTTCGCCGCGCGCGCCGGCGGCGTTTTCAGCTCCTCCGATTCGATCTCTCACATACTTGAGTTCGAGGTCGGATACACCTCGGACTCCGAGGGAGGTGTGGATGGCTCGATACTTCCCGTCACGCTGAACTACCGCGCCGATTTCGCCCGCGGGCAGAAGGTCGGCTATTACGTCGGCGGCGGTGCCGGCATGGCCCGGACGAAGGTCAGCGGCTTCGGAATTAGCGAGAACGATTGGTCATTCGCGATGCAAGGCTTTGCCGGAGTGTCGATGAGAGTGTCCGAGAGGTCCTCGATCAACCTGGGCGCCCGCTACATCTGGCTCGACGACATCACTCTCCTTGGTGAGTCGATCTCGCTTGGCGACGATCTCGCGATCGAGGCCGGGTTTCAGATCCGATTCTGAGGGCAGTTCGGGATGACTCAATTTGGGCCGGGGCCGTCGCCCCGGCCCTAATTATTTGTTAGAAGGCCGGGTCTGCGTCACCGGAAGGTTCCGGTCGCTTGCAAACGCAGTCGCTGGCGGGCACCTTGCGCGCATGAGCGACTTTGTTGACGGTGCCCGGGTTACTGCCGGGCGAAATCTTTGCGACAGGCTGCGGGCGAACATGGCCCGCTCCATCCGCGGCAAGGACGACGTGATCGAGCAGGTTGTCGTCGCATTGATCGCCGGCGGGCACGTGCTGATCGAGGATTTGCCCGGCGTGGGCAAAACGACGCTGGCCTACTCGCTGGCGCGTTCGCTCGACTGCACGTTCTCACGCGTGCAGTTCACGAGCGACCTGCTGCCGAGCGACGTGACGGGCGTGGCGATCTACGACGAGCGCGTGCGCGAGTTCGTGTTCAAGCGCGGCCCGGTATTCGCCAACATCGTCCTTGCCGACGAGATCAACCGCGCGACGCCGAAGACGCAGTCCGCGCTGCTCGAGGTGATGGACCGCGGCAAGGTGACCGTCGATGGCGAGGCGCACACGACGGGCTCGCCCTTCATGGTGTTCGCGACGCAGAATCCCGTGGACTACGAGGGCACGTTTCCGCTGCCCGAGAGCCAGATGGACCGATTCCTCGTGCGCATCCGGATGGGTTTCCCGGGCATGAACGACGAGCGCGACATCCTGCGCCGCACGGGCCACGGCTACGACGCGATCTCGGTCGAGCCCGTCGTCACGCGCACCGAGATCATCGACACGCGCGATCTCTCCGAGAAGGTCTTCGTCGAGGAAAGCGTACTCGACTACATCCTCAACATCGTTGCGGCCACGCGCACCGAGGCCGCGTTCAAGGCCGGCGTCAGCGTGCGCGGTTCGATCGCGCTCAAGCGCGCCGCTCAGGCCTACGCGCTCGTGAACGGTCGCGACTTCGTGATTCCGTCCGACATCTCGCGGTTCGTGCTGCCCGTGTTCGCGCACCGGCTCGCACCGGCGCGGCGAAGCGCGGATGCGCTCGAGGAGCGCACCTCCGTCGAGGCGATCCTGAAGCGTATCCTCGCGAGCCTGCCCGAACCTCTCTGAGCGCGATGGCCGAAGCGGTGCAGATGGCGACAGCCCCGACCTTGCCGGGGGCTCCTGCGCGCGGATCGGCCGATGCGCGCGCCGGCGGCGACGGCGCCACGGAGTGGCAGGGTCCGTTTCGCCGCCGCGGGATTCCGCGGCCGTTTTCATGGGCGACGATTCTTTGGAACATGATTCTGCCGCACCGCGGCGCGCGAAATCTGCCGACTGCCGCGGGCACGCTTCTGCTCGCTCTGGCGGTTGCGATCGCGATCGCCGCCTACAACACGGCGAGCAACATCCTGTTCATCACGCTCTCGCTTCTGCTCTCGTGCCTTCTGTTGCACGGCTTGCTCGACTTCCTGAATTTCCGACGCGTCTCGTGGCGCCTCATCGTGAAGCCGCCGCTGCGCGCGGGCGAGGAGAGCATGGCGACGATCGAGGTGCGCAACGACAAGCGCGTGCTGCCGACCCACGCGATCTGGTTTCAAACGGCGGCCCTGCGCTCCGGCCTGGAGGGCTTGCTCCCGCTACCCGGCCGGCTCGATCCCGGTGGCGAGGCGCGCGCCGAGTGGCCGTTCAAGCCCGCGCGCCGCGGCATCGAGCGCGTCGAACTCACCGGCGCGGTTTCGCGTTTCCCGTTTGGTTTCGCGCGCAAGACGTTCGCTGCCGGCCTGCGTCGCGAAGTGCGAGTGTGGCCGGCCCGCGTGGACTACGAACTCGTCGGCGCGGCAGCCGCGTCGAAGCGTCCCGCGTCGATCGAGGTTCCGCGCGCGGGCGACGGATCCGATTTGCACAACCTGCGGCGCTATCGCGCAGGCGACTCGCATCGTCACATCCACTGGAAGGCAAGCGCACGTCTTGGCCGGCTCCTCGTGCGGCAGAACGCAGCGGAGTCGACCGCGACTTTCTTTCTGCGCCTCGACGCAACGACAGGCGCGTGGACGCGGCCCGAGCAGTTCGAGCGCGCGTGCTCGCTTGCCGCGACGCTCGCCGAGGATTTGTTTCGCGACCAGCGCTTGGCAGGAGTCGCCTTGAACGACGAGGACGAGACGCCGGTGCGCGGCCTCGCGGATCTCGAGAGTTTCCTGGACCGGCTCGCGACACTCGAGCCCGGCGAACGCAAAGGTCGTGCCGTCGGGGCACGGCCCGCGGCGACCATCACAATCGAACCCGAAGGGGAAGGAGGAGCGCTTGCACGTCTTGGCGGCGAAATCGCGGCCCGAGCTTAGCCGTATCCATGCAGTCGGATGTAGCCGCCGACGTAAGGAGGCGGAGAGAACGGTGAGCGCCCAATTCCTGCCTCGTTACCTCGGCAGCTACGAAGTTGTTCAATGAACTCCGCCACCAACATGCGCACGGCCTCCCGATCGCGGCCCGAGCTTAGCCGGGATGATTTGCTGCGGCTGAAGTGGCTCCTCGGCGCGCTCATCGCGTTGACGAGTCTCTCGGCGGTTTGGTTCTTCGAGCTGCCCGGCGGACTCATCCTGTTTCCTGCGGTCGCGCTCGTGGCTGGCGCGGGCGTCCGGCCTGATCTCGTGCTGCGCGCGCCCGCGTGGGTGTGGAAGCTCGGCTTTCCCGCGCTGCTGACCGGAGTCGTGGCTGACTACGCGTTGAACGGCTCGATCCTCGAGGCGTTCCTGCGGCTGAATGTGATGCTGATTACTCTCCGTGCGGTGTCGCCACGCGCGAAGCGCGACGACCTACAGCTCCTCGTGCTGTGTCTCTTCCTTGCGGTCATGGCGGGAGTGCTCACGGTCTCGCTCGGTTTTGCGGTGCTCATACTTGTTTTCACGGCGCTCGGACTCGGGTTTCTTTTGCTCATCACGCTTTGCGATCGCGCGGTTGGGGGACAGCCGCCCGTCGCGCACGGAACCGGTGAGGCTATTGAAGAGAACTGGACGCGCGCGCCGTGGGGCGGCGTGCTCTCCCGCGCGCTGGCGCTCGCGGACTGGCGTTTTATCGGGATGGCGGCAGGCCTCTTTTTCTCGGCGATCCTGATCACATCGCTGTTGTTCCTTGCGATTCCGCGCTTCGAGATCGGCTCGTCGCTCGGATTCATGGGCCTGCGAAACAAGCGTTCGCTGAGCGGTTTCACCGATTCGGTTTCATTTGGCGACGTGACCGACATCAAGCAGGACAACTCGACTGCGCTGCGCGTTGAAACGAGCGATCCCGACGCAGTGCCCGCGAATCCCTACTGGCGGATGGTCGTGCTCGACGCCTACGAGAACGGGCGTTTCCGTGTTTCGCCCGGTGCGCGCCATGGCGATAAACCGACCGAGCGCGGCGTCTTCAGTGTGCCAGGCTCGCTGCCGTTCGACGACGCGAGCACGCAATGGACGTTCTACCTCGAGCCGGGCATCAGCCGCTACCTGCCGCTCGGCGGACAGTTCTCCGTGATTCGGCTGCGCGAGGGCGCACAGCTCTTCCATAACAAGCCGGCAAACGTCGTGGCGCTCGGGCTCGAGCCGCAAAAGATGTTCGCCTACCGTGTGGACGGTATGGAGTTCGGCGGTCGGATAGCGGACCCCGATCTCGGCAGACTGCAGGCACAGGCGCCGCCACCGGGACGAAAGAGCGAGTTCATCGGTTACCCGGCCACGTTGCTTCACCTCGCGTTGAGCGAAGAGGATCTCGCAAAGCTCGGGCGGGTCGTTTCCGAAATCACCGGTGGTCGTGAAGTGTCTGCCGCGGAGTTCTCGCAACTCGCGCTCGCGCACCTCGCGTCGCGGCATGCCTACTCGCTCTCGTCGGCGCTCCCGCCAGGTCGGGGCGACCCGGTGGTGAAGTGGATCGAGTCAACGTCGCCGGGGCACTGCGAGTATTTCGCTGGCGCCTTCACATTGCTTGCGCGATCCGCAGGCCATCGCGCGCGAGTTGTCACAGGTTTCGCGGGCGGCACGTGGAACGACTTCGAGGGCTACTTCATGATCCGCAATTCCGACGCGCATGCATGGGTCGAGATTCACGACGGCACAGATTGGGTGCGTGTGGACCCGACGCCGGGCGCTGCGGGTGCCGGCGCGACCGAGGAGAGCACCGCCGGCACGTTTCGCATGAGGGACCGGAGCTGGCGCGCCTACATGGACAGCCTGCGCGTGCTCTGGTATCGGCGCATCGTCAACTTCGACGAGCGACAGCAATCCGAAGTGGCCGACGCGGTGAAGACGATGACGCGCGAGTCGGGCGCGCGTCTCCTGAGCGTCGCCGTGATTTTGATGGAGCGAATCGAGGCGTGGCTGCGTCGTCCGTGGGAGTGGCAGCGAATCGTGCGCACGGCACTCATCGTGATCGCCGCGGCGATCCTCGTGATCGGCGCGTGGCGGACGCGCCGCCGCTGGTGGGCGAAGCTGAGCATCACGCGCGAGGCCGACCCAATCCGCGCGCGGGCGGGCGTGTGGCTCGGGCGACTGCGAAACTCAGGCGCGCTCGGCTCGGAGCCCGATGTCACTGCGGAGCTGCAACGCCTGCGCTTCGGCCCCGTGCGGCTGACGAGTTACCCGGTTGAACTGTTCAAGCGTGCCCGACGGCTGGTGCGGGAGGCGGGGAGCCAAAAAAGAGGGAAGTCGTGAGACGTTTAGAGAATGGGCGAGGAATTGTAGACCTTACGACCCCATTTTCCCCGCCTCCGAAAAACATCACCGGTATCAACACGACGTATAGCCACGTGGGTAGACGGATCATGACTTTAGCCCAACGTTTGAGCTCAGACACGACGCGGGGCGCAGCCCCGCGGAGTTGTCTGGGGCGACTGGTTATGCTCTCTTTTTCCGTTTCCTTGCCTCGCGTTTTTTTTCATTCCATTCGCGCTCACGTGTTCTGGCGAAGTATGCGTCAATCTTCTCCCAATTCGCCCACGCTGCAAGAAGGAGACCACATCCGGCAGAAGCGAAGATGATCCAATTCTGGTCGTCCCGGATTGATCCTTCGCGCTGTAGGACGAGCGGAATCAAAATCGCAAACATGCACAGGAAAACGGACGGACCGCGCACGAAGAGATAGAGTAGCGCGGCAGTCGGCCCCAGGATGAGGCCCTGCTTCGCAAACGGGAAACCTCTTGGGAGCAGGAATGCCGCGGCGATGCCAAGAACCGTCAGCAATCCAATTCCCCAGTAGACCTTGCGCTTCGTCTTGGGGGAAAAATCGTGATCTGCAAGAAGTCGCTGAAGGCTCTGCATAACAGTGTTATTCGGCCTAACTGCGTTATTTCGCAGGTTTGCCGAGGTGAATTGAACACAACAGCTTGGGTCCGGCAACGGTGCAGATTCCTGGCTCGGACGTTGTCTGGCTTCGCGTGCGAAGGAGCGCGACGCCCGCGAGGTAGCGTGCTTCGCGCCCCTCCTTCGCTGCAGCAGCTTCGAAGGGCAAGCCGAGAGGCGCGAAGAATGCCGGAGTCGCGGCGTAAAGCCGCTCCTACAGTTTAGGAAGTGCTCTGCTCTCCGGATGTAGGAGCGGCTTTATGCCGCGACCAACAGGCGCGCGATCAGCACGCGCCCCTCGGAGATGGGCGCGCTACCTCGGAGCGATTTCGCTTCAGTCCCTGCGCTTACGCACGGGGCTACATCAAGACAAGAATTACTGCGCGACGAAGCGGGCTTCGGTGGCGCGGGCTTTCTTGTCGAAATATGCTTGCAGCACTTCCTGCATCACCGGGGCGGCCATTCGGCCGCCGGCGAAGTCGCCGTCGGGCTCGGTGCCCTCGAGGAGCACGACGGCTGCGATCTCGGGTCTTTCGATCGGGGCGAACGCCACGAACCATGCGAGCTCGAGATTTGTGCCGCGGTCCTGCACTTGCGCGGTGCCCGACTTGCCTGCGACGCGCACGCCCGGCACGCGCGCGAGCCGGCCGGTGCCGATCTGCACGACTTGCTCCATGCCTTCGACGAGTGCTTGGTAATACTCGAGCTTCAGATCCAGCGGCTGGCGGGGCTGGTCGCCGGTCGGGCTGCGGCCGGGCTGGTGGAGAATTGTCGGAACGGTGAGCGTCTCACGTCGCGCAAACGACGCGATCTCAGCGGCGACTTGCAGCGGAGTCGTGCGCAGGAAGCCCTGGCCGATCGCGTAGTTCGCTGTGTCGCCGGGGAACCATGCCTCGTCGCGGTTGCGCTTCTTCCACGCTGCGTCGGGCACGATCATCGCGCCGGTTTCGAACGGAAGCTCGATGCCCGCCTTGTGGTCGAGGCCGAACCGCCGCGCCTCGATCGCGATATTTTCCGCGCCGGTCTTGAGGCCATGTTCGTAGAAGAAGACGTTGCAGCTCACGCGAATTGCGCCGCGGAGATCGACCTCGCCATGGCCGTTGCGGTTGTGGCACGGAAAGAGACGGCCGCCGACCTGGAGGTAGCCGGTGCAGGTCGTTAGCGAGTCGGGCCGGATCGTGCCGGCGCGCAGACCCGCCATCGCCGTGATGAGCTTGAACGTGGAGCCGGGCGGGTAGAGGCCCTGCGCGGCGCGGTTGAGCCATGCGCCTTCCTCCTCGATTTTCGCGGCCACGGCGCGCGAGATCGAAGGGGAAAAATCGTTGAGGTTGTAGTCGGGCTTGCTCGCCATCGCGAGCACCTCGCCGGTCGCGACCTCGAGCACGACGACCGCGCCCTTTTGGCCGGTCATCGCGCGCTCGGCGGCGAGTTGAACATCGATGTCGAGGCTCGTGATGATGTTGTTTCCCTGGACCGGGAGCTGTCGGAACAGGGGAGGATTGATTTTGTAGCCCGCAGGATCGACGCGGAAGATCGTGCCTCCGGTCTCGCCCTGGAGTTTCCCGTCGAAGCTGCGCTCGATGCCGTTGCGGCCGATGGTGCCGCGCATCTTGAACGTGCGCAGGTCCTCGCCGCCGAGGTCGCCCTCGGGCAGGTCGTCGTTGCCCACGACATAGCCGAGCGTGTGCGCGGCGAGCGAGCCGTGCGGGTAGTGGCGCGTGCTCGAGCTGTAGACCTGCAACGGCGAGGTGACGGGAAGCTGCTCGAGCAGGCGCGCGTATTCGTCGGGGGCGAGATCGTCGATGAGGATGTAGGGAAGCAGAAGCTCGTAGCGGAAATGCCGGTCGAGCGCCTTCGTGTCGACGCGCTCCGTGCGATCGAGAATCTGGTTTACCTGATCGAGGTAACGCTGCGCGACGGCGACCCGCGCGATACCCTCGAGCTGCGAGCTGCGCGGACGGATCGACTTCTCCATCTCGCGGTAGTTGCGGACGATCCTGATGTGCTCCGTGCGCAGCTCGCTGCGAAGCTCGGCGAGGTGTATCACGACGGAGAACCTCGGCCGGTTGTCGACAAGCACGCGGCCGTCGCGGTCGTAAATGTTTCCGCGCGGGCCGGGCACGAGCACGCGGCGCTGGTTCTGCACTTTCTCGCGCTCGCTGAAGATGCCGGTCTGGATGAGCTGGCGGTAGGCCAGCCCGCACGCGAGCACGACGAGCGCCGCGCCGAAGACGAAGTAGAACGCGATCAACCGCGGCTCATAGTTTTTGTGCGACTCGACGAAGCTCACGTTGGTTCAGGCTAGCAGCCTGTCGGACTTTCGCAAAACACTCTTATGAGAAGTGAAGAGATTGTTTGGATAGCGGGGCGAGTCCACAACAGGCTGCTTAAGCAGCGCTGCGCGCTGCAACGAATACATGGATCTGCTCCCTTCGCCGGCACGAAGTGCCGAATCAGGAGTTTGTCGGACGATGATCCCCGCTGAAGCGAGGGGGCATTGAATGTTTGGTCCCTCGTCGTGGTCAGTGACGACAAACTCCTAATGATCCTGCCGCATTTCTTCGGAGAGATTCACGCCCCAGAGGACGAGTGCCCGTTCTTGCAGCGTGAAGAACCACCACGCGAGGCAGGTGAGGAGGAGTTGGGAGAACACCAGGTCGACGAAGATGCGCGTCGGCGTGGGCGCCTCGTAGGCAGTCATCGAGCCGGATAGAATCGGCTGTGCTACGAACAGCACGAGGTTCGCGAGCAGCGCCACGGCGAAATGCGTCGACATGCTGTCGCGCAGGAGGCGGTTCTTGAGCGCACGGAGCACGAGCAGTCCCGCCGCGAGGATGATCGAGCTCGATCCAAACGCCGTCGGGCCCAGCGCATCCATGGCGAGGCCCGTGAGCACGACAGCCAGGAGCCCAGGGCCGGTGGTGAGCCGCAGCGCAGTGACGGGAAGCACCAAGCCGGCGACGAGCACCGAGACGCTGAACTGCGCGATGTAGTGGTTCGCCTCCCTCGCGATCACGATAAGGAGGAGGTTCGCTGCAAAGGGAACGATCCAGCGCGCGTCCATTGCTATTCGTTCGAGATGGGGATGAGCACGGTAACTTCGGCGAGGTCATTGATCCGCGGATCGATCTCGACTGAACCTGTCTTGAACAATCCGTCGGTGCTCGGCTCGAGGTGAATGACTTTTCCAATCACGAGCCCGGGTGGGAAAACTCCGCCGAGGCCAGTGGTCACGAGTTTTTGCGGTGCGGCGGCAGTGGCGAAAAGGTCGAGTGGCACGAACTCGACGGAGCCGCGCGGCGCGTGAAAGGGCGGGTTGGGTCCGCCTTGGAAGGCGAATGGGCGGGTGTCGCCCTCGGTGGTGGCGCTGAGCCGCATCGTCGGGCTGCTTAGCAGGTCGACGACGGACGTGTAGGCGTGCACCTCACTGATGCGACCGACGACGCCGCCGGCGAACACGACGGGCGCGCCGAGCGTGATGCCGTGGTTGCGCCCCTTGCGAATCACGAGCCGCTGCCACCACGTGCCGAAATCGCGCTGCGCGACCCTCGCGACCTCGAAGCGAAACTCCGGCCGCGATGGCAGGCGCAGCACGTCCTCCAGGCGGCTGATCTCGGCGCGCAAGGTCTCGAGTTGCTGAACGCTGAGCTGGTAGGAGGCGTTGATGCGGGCGAGGTCGCGCCCGGCCTCGAACATCTCATCCTTCGAGCGCGTGCGCATCGACCAGAAGTCCTGCAGGTCGCGCACGTAGGAGGCGGCCGCGATCATCGGCGCCTGTATCTCGAAGAAACTCGCGCGCAGCAGGCTCTTCACGACCAGCGGCAGGATCAACCAGCCGCCGACGAAGATGCCGAGGATGAGAAAAGGGCGGGCCTGGTCGAAGCGGAGCTTGGGCACGTTGGCGGCGATTCAGAACCCGGCGGTGCGGTGCGGCAAGCTCTGCGGCGCGGTGGAGTGACTGCGAAGTAGCGCGGGTCTCCGACCCGCGTCGGCAGGTCAGAGACCACAGGCGTCCCATAGCATGGGGCGGAAAGAGGTGGCTCGGCTGCCGGAAGTTTTCCTGCCAAGAGGCAGGGTGTGAAAAGAAAGACTACCAAACAGCCGAGCCGTTTGCAGCCTATGGTGCTGCGTCAGCTCGTCGA
>DATKCJ010000030.1:0-3340 GCA_035513275.1 Opitutaceae bacterium | reverse complement strand
CAACACGTAGTAGGCTGCCTCGGTCACGCCCGGCGGCATCTGGAAGTCGTATTCGTAGATGTCATCGGAGAACGTGCTCTTGCGCATGTCGTGCGCCTGGCCGTCGATCACGATCTGGACGCGCAGGTTCGACTCGGACTTCCATTTCTGGAGCGGCCTGATGCGGGTCGTGATCGTGTAGATCTGGGAGGGATTCTCCGGGACCGTTTGCGAAGTGACGTTCGTGATCGGCGATTTGCAGCCGGGAAGTGCGGCGGCGAGGACCACGAGTGCCGCAAAGATCGGCATCCTGGTTGAGAAGCGGGAATTGCTCATAAATTATTGCTTGGCCGGGACGCTCGAGGTCGAGATGGTCGGCACAATGGGTGAGGTTTTAACGTTCGCCGCTCGCGCAGAGCAAGAAAAGAACGGGCTCCCGGAGCTTGGGGTCTATGTGCATGTGCCCTTCTGTGCATCGACTTGCGACTATTGCGCGTTCTACCAAGTGAGGCCCGAGGGCGACGATTTGCGGAGGTTCATTGCGACGATGCGAGCCGAGTTGGACCTAATCGGCGGCCCGATGTTCGCGACTACTGTGTTTTGGGGTGGAGGCACGCCCGGCCTCTTGCCTCCCGCGATGCTCGCCGAACTGGCTGCGACGGTGAGCGGCCGCCTCGCCGCGCCGCCTGCGGAGTGGTCAGTCGAGATGGCCCCAGCGACCGTCACGGCCGAGCGGTTGCGCGCGCTTCGCGAAGGCGGCATCAACCGCATCTCGCTCGGCGTGCAGAGCCTCGATCCTGGCCTCCTCGACGCACTAGGCCGGCGCCACACGCGCGAGCAAGTGCTGCGTGCCTACGGGCTCGTGCGCGACGCCGGCTTCGACAACGTCAACCTCGACCTCATCTTCGCGATTCCCGGGCAGGATCTCGCCGCGTGGCGTCGCGACCTCGCCGGGGTCGTAGCGCTCGGGCCCGAGCACATCTCGACGTATTGCCTGACGTTCGAGGAAGACACCGCGCTCTTCGTGAAGCTTTCGCAAGGCCGCGTGAAGATTGATCCAGCAAAGGAGGCGGAGTTCTACGAAGCCGCGCGCGACGAGCTCGGCGCAGCGGGATTCGCGCAATACGAGATTTCCAATTTCGCGCGGCCCGGCCGCGAGAGCCGTCACAACCTCAACACGTGGGCGATGCAGGACTGGCTTGGCTTCGGGCCTTCCGCCGCATCGCAGCGCGGCGGCTGGCGCGGGAGCAATCCTGCGACTCTCGCTGAATGGGAGGCCGACATCGCAGCCGGCCGGCGCGCGACACGCGAGCGCGTGGAACTCGGCGACGGCATTCTCGCCGTCGACTCCGTCGTCTTCGGTCTGCGCTGCAACGCGGGCGTCGAACTCGCCGCGCTGCGCGCGCGCTTCTCTCGCGGACCGTGGAACGCGATTGGCGCGGTCGCGGATCATCTCGTCGCCGACGGACTCGCGATGCGCAACGGCTCGCGACTCGCGCTCACCGATCGCGGACGTCTTCTCGCAGATGCCGTCGGCGAAGAGTTCATCGGACTGGAGAAGTAGCGCGGGTCTTTGACCCGCGTCGGCAGGTCGAAGACCTGCCCAACTGGGCGATGAGCTCCGCCCCCACCGGTCTTGACTGCTCGAACGGCCGACCGTTTTCTCGCCGGACCTTGATCCGTCGCGCCGCCTTCACATCGCTCATCTTGCTTCTCGCCACCGCCGGCGGATGCAAGACCGCTCCGAAGACGCCCGATCATGCGACGATGTCGGCGCGTTTCTACATGGAGGCCCGAGCGGGCGAGCAAGGTCTGCCGATCAAGCTTCCCGTGAGCGGCGTGGCGCTCGAGGTCGACCCGCGGCCGATCATCCTGGAGTTCGACATCGCACGCGTGCAACCCGTCGACGGCGAGTTCGGTCCCGGCCTTATGTTCGTGCTCACGCAACAAGCGGCGCGCGACCTCTACCGAATCTCCGCCACTTCACAGGGCAGGCGATTGGTCCTGTCGTTGAACGGCACGCCTGTTTCGGCCACGCCGTTCACCGGACCTCTCGGCAGCGGTGCCATCGTCGTGTATCCGGAGCTCGATCCCGCGAAGATGAAGGACCTCGCGCGCGATCTCGACCTGACGTCCATCGACGTGCAGGAGCGCGCCGCGAAGACGCAGTAAGAACGCCGTGCGCACGTTCCTGATCTTCGTGTTGGTTGCGATCGTCCCAGCCTCGGCGCGTCTGCAACTCGCGTGGCCTACGCCGAACACGGCCTACGTCGACGGCCGGCCGATCGAGGAATACGTGCAGCCCACGGCCTCCGGCGAACCTGAGTCGGGATTGTTCGGCGGAGTCCGGGGCGGTGGAAACCAGTTTCACGAGGGACTCGACCTGTTCCCGCTCAAGCGCGACGCGTCGGGCGAGGCCATCGATCCCGTGTTCGCGGTGATGGATGGCGTCGTCCGCCACGCGAGCCTCAAGTCCGGCGAGAGCAGCTACGGCCGCTACATCGTGATCGAGCACACGGGCGCGACTCCGGCATTTGTTTCGCTCTATGCGCACATGCGATCGATCGACGTGCGCGCGGGCGACCATGTCTCGCGCGGTCAGGCGATCGGGGTGATGGGTCGCTCCGCCGCCGGCTACTCGATCCCGAAGGATCGCGCGCATGTGCATCTCGAGATGGCGCTCGTCATGACGACGGATTTCCAGCGCTGGTATGACAGGCAGAAGTTCGGCAGCCCGAATCATCACCGAAACTACAACGGGATGAACCTGATGGGCGTCGACCCGAAGGAGTTCTTCGACGAGTTCCGCGCGAAGCGGGTGAACGACTTTGGCGAATACCTCGCGCTCCAGCCGGTGGCAGTGCGCGTGCGCGTGGGCTCGCGCAAGATTCCGGATTTCGCCGCGCGCTATCCGAGCCTCGTGAAGACGCCGGTGCCTGTCGGCGAGATCGCGGGCTGGGAAATCGGGATGATGTGGACCGGGCTGCCCGTCTTCATGCGTCCACTGAGCGCCACCGAGGCGGGAAACCTTCGACCGGGTGCCGTCCAGGTGCTCTCAGTCGACGCCGACCTCGTCGCGAAGCAGCGGTCGATCCGGCTCGTCCGGATGCGCGGCGGCAAGTGGACACCCAGCGGCGACCTCGACAATGTGATTGGGAAGTTGTTCGGGCCGTGAGGGAGGGGAAGTAGCGCGGGTCTTTGACCCGCGTCGGCAGGTCAGAGACCACAGTCATCCCACAAGGGGATGAAACAGGTGCGCGAGCGAGTTGGCCACGAGGGAGAACCTCGCGCAGCGTGACTTTGGTTGATGCAGGATTTTTGTGCAGGGTGGCGTTTGCGTGCGTGTTTTTCCCCGGTGCTG
>DATKCJ010000029.1:0-47860 GCA_035513275.1 Opitutaceae bacterium | reverse complement strand
GCCGTCACAAACCCCGAGCGCACCTCGACTCCGAGCTCCATCGGCTCGGGCGCGAACAACAACGCCGCTTTCTGGGCGAACGCCGGTTTCAAGAACAAGTTTGAGGGCGGCGATTACGCGATCGGCGTGAACGCCGGTTTCCTCCCCGACCAGGGCGGCAAGACGCTCGGCACCGGAAGCGACCTCACGGTTGTCAGCCTGAATGCCGCGGTAAACTCCGGCAACATCAGCGTCCTCGCCGAGTTGCTCATGAGCGACAATGACAACGGAGCAGCGGTCGGCCGCGACTCCAAGAGCAAGGGCTTCTGGATCCAGCCGTCCTACAAGTTCAACAAGAACTGGGAAGGTGTCTTCCGTTACAGCTACCTCGACTCCGACGGTCGCGGCGTCGATCTCTCCGACGGCGTGCGCAATGCGCCCGGCGGCGGCACTCACGACAAGCTGCACGACTATTATATCGGCGGCACCTACTACATATTCGGCAACGATCTCAAGTTCCAGGCGGGCTTCGTCTACGGTCGCAGCAAGGACACGATTTCTGGCGGCACCGCCGAATCGACGAGCTACGGCGCCCGCACCCAGGTCCAGGTCAACTTCTAGTTTTCCCCCAACATCCACACACGCATGAACAAGATCCAGAAACTCGCTGCAATTCTCGCGGCCGTCGCACTCTCTGCCACCGCTGCTTTCGCCCAGATCAAAGTCGATCCCGCGCTCAAGCCCTATACCCCGGTCTCCGGTGTCTCGGGCAACCTGAACTCGATCGGCTCCGACACGCTGAACAACCTCATGACCCTCTGGGCCGAGGGATTCCGCGCGATCTATCCGAACGTGAACATCCAGATCGAGGGCAAGGGCTCCTCGACTGCACCGCCGGCGCTCATCGAGGGCACCGCCCAGCTCGGACCGATGAGCCGCGCGATGAAGGGCTCGGAGATCGATGCGTTCGAGAAGAAATACGGCTACAAGCCCCTCGAGATCAAAGTCTCGATCGATGCGCTCGCGGTCTACACCCACAAGGACAATCCCCTCAAGAGCCTCAGCCTTCAGCAGGTGGACTCGATCTTCTCGAGCACCAACCGCCTCGGCGGCACGCCAATCTCCACCTGGGGCGAGGTCGGAATGACCGGTGAATTTGCCAACCGCCCGATCTCGCTCTTCGGCCGCAACTCGGCCTCGGGCACATACGGATTCTTCAAGGACATCTCCCTCGGCGGCGGCGACTACAGCACGCGCGTGAAGGAACAGCCTGGCTCCTCGGCCGTCGTGCAGGGCGTCGCATCCGACATCTACGCGATGGGCTACTCCGGCATCGGCTACAAGACCTCGGGCGTGAACGCGATCGCGCTCGCCGCCAAGCCCGGCGCAAAGGCCTTCGAACCGAACCCCGAGAACTGCCTCTCCGGCGACTACCCGCTCGCACGCTTCCTCTTCGTCTACATCAACAAGGACCCGAGCAAGCCGATGGACACCCTCACGAAGGAGTTCCTGAAGTTCGTGCTTTCCAAGCAGGGGCAGGAGGTCGTCGCCAAGGACGGCTATTTCCCGATGCCTGCGGCACTCTGCGAGGAAGTCAAAGGCTCACTGTAAATCTGCAGGCCGGTCCGGGGAACGTGACCGGTTTTGCGCCAAGACCGGGCGGGATCCAGACATGGGGTCCCGCCCTTCTTGTCACCGGATCGTAACAAAGCCCGGTTGTGCATGCAGGTGGCGTCTGCCAAATCGAAGCACAACCGCGATGAACGGCCGCCACGAGATTTGAAAACAACTGGCACAACACCCCCGGTAGTGCCGGCGCGATTCCAGGTCGCGAAGAGGACGCTGCTGATGGACCGGTTCATGAACCAGTTCATCAAGGTCGGCGGGCTGTCCGTGATCGTGGCCGTGTTCGGCATCTTCATCTTCATCCTCATCCAGATTCTGCCGCTGTTCAAAGGAGCCGCGGTGCTGGAGCTGAAGACGATCGAGCTGGAGCAGGCCGACTACATCCAGCTCGGCATCGACGAGTGGTCCGAGCTGCCGTTTGCGCTTCAGGCCGACGGCGACATCAACCTGATCGACGTGGCGGGCGACCGGGGCGTCGTCACACAATCGCTCCCGTTCGTCGCGGAGCACGGGATAAGCGGTGTGCACTACAACCAGCTTGCCCAGCGGCTCACGGTGGGCACGCGCGATGGGCAGTTCGCAATCGTCGAGATCAACTACAAGCCGGTATTCGCCGCGGGAAGCGGCCGTGTGGTCGAGGCTGCAGTCACCTCTGGGAAGCTGCTTCCGATTGGCCGGCCCGGCGTGCCTGTCGACGAAATCGGCTATGCCGACGCGGGCGGTCGCAAGCTCGCGGTCGCCACCCAGACGATCGACGGCCGCAAGGAGCTGCACGCGGTGACGCTCGAACAGAAGCGCTCGCTGATGGGGGCAGGGCAGACAAACGTCGACCAGACCTTCGACCTCACGGGCATCGTCAACGGCGCCGTCAGCTCATTCCTCGTCGCCACGCAGGCAGACTCTGTGCTCATCACGACGGAGGCCGGCGAGGTGATCTACCTCTTCCTGGAGGGACGCGAGTTCGTGGTGCGCCAGACGCTCAGGCCGTTTGCCGATCTGCCCGATCCGAGGATCGGACTTCTGCGTTATGTCTTTGGGGACGTCACGTTCGTCGCAGTCGCCCCAACCGGCGAAACCAAGGGATACAGTCTCTACCTCGACCCGGAAGTGGGCTCGCGCCAGTTCGGCGAGACGAAGAAATTCGAGGCGCAACCCGGCGCCACGGACGTCTTCGCCGCAAGCGTGCGAAACAAGGCATTCTTGCTGGCCGGCGGCGGGCATGCCCGCCTCGTGTTTTCGACTACCGAAGCGATCCGCTGGCAGAAGGATTTGGACTTCAAAGTCAGGAAGGCGGTCCTCGGCGGCAAATACGACCGGATGGTCTTCCTCGACGACGCGGCGAGGCTGCATTTCTACGAGCTGAAGGATCCGCATCCGGAGGCGAGCCTGAAGGCCTTTTTTGGCAAGCTGTGGTATGAGGGCGCCCCCGAACCAAAATACGACTGGCAGTCCACCGGCGGCTCGGACGATTTCGAGCCCAAGCTCTCGCTCGTGCCGCTGATCATCGGCTCGCTCAAGGGCACGCTCTACGCGCTGCTCTTCGCGGTGCCGATCGCGCTGCTCGCGGCCACCTACACGTCGCAGTTTCTGAAGCCGGAGATCAAGACGATCGTCAAACCCACGATGGAGATCATGGCCTCGCTGCCTTCCGTCGTGCTCGGGTTTCTCGCCGCGCTCTGGCTCGCGCCGATCCTGGAAACGCGCGTGCCGTCAATATTGTTGATCATCGTCATGGTGCCGCTCTCTGCGCTCTTCTTCGGCATCGCGTGGGCGAGGCTGCCCCCAAGAATGCGGCTCTTCATCCCGCCGGGTTGGGAATTTCTCGTCTTTCTGCCGATGATGTTCGTGTCCGGCTGGGTGGCGTGGAGGCTGGGCCCCGCGCTCGAGCGCATGGTTTTTGTCGTAAGCGATCCGTCGACCGGCGCGCTGATCGCCGACTTTCGACTCTGGTGGCCGAGCGTCACCGGCACGCCGTTCGAGCAGCGCAACTCGCTCGTGGTCGGCTTCATGATGGGCTTCGCCGTCATCCCGATCATTTTCACGATCGCGGAGGACGCTCTCTCCAACGTGCCGCAGGCACTCCGCTCCGGCTCACTAGCCCTCGGTGCGAGCCGGTGGCAGACCGCCCGTCGCATCGTGTTGCCCACGGCATCCGCCGGTATCTTCTCCGCGCTGATGATCGGCCTGGGTCGCGCGGTCGGCGAGACGATGATCGTCGTCATGGCGACCGGGAACACGCCCATCATGGAGTGGAACATCTTCTCCGGCATGCGCACGCTCGCTGCCAACATCGCCGTCGAGCTGCCCGAGGCGCCGCACCACGGCACGCTATATCGCTCGCTGTTCCTAGGTGCGATGGTGCTCTTCCTGTTGACGTTCTTCGTCAACACCATCGCAGAAGTCATGCGCCAGAGATTGCGCGAACGCTACAAGACCGTCGAGTAACCCGCAACCCGCCACCGGACTCCCATCTTGACTCAGAAAAACGATTTTCTTTCGGGCGACGTCAAACCTGCCGGCGAGGGCATGGTTTGGATCACGTCGATGGGATTGGCCGTGGGCCTGACGATGATCGTGTTCCTCCTCGGGATGATCGTCTACAACGGCCTCGAGGTCTTCTGGCCCAAGCCGGTCGTGCGTCTCGAACTCCGGGAAGGCAGCACCGCGGGCCTGAATAACGCACCGGCGTTCGGCGGCGTGATCGTGAAGACCCAGGAGAAGGCCGTGCAGGTGCTCGCATCCGAGGGCGAGACGCTTGCACCGCAGCGCGAATACCAGCTCTTCGTCGGCAACAAGGATGTCTATGGCTTCGGCTACAAGTTCGTCGACAATACCGAGATCGTCGCCGAAAGCCGGCCCCCGGAGATCGTCGTCGCCGAGCGGCTTGAGTATGGCAACGCGATCTTCGTTCCGAAGGAGCTGAAGCTCGCCGACGGAAACACCGTCACGGGAGACGACCGCCAATTCGAAGCGACTCTTGAATCCCTCGTCGACGAGGGCAACAAACGCCGCACCGAGATCCGCCGGATCGAGCGCGACCAGATCGGCGACCTGAATCGGAAGTTCGACAGCATCCGTCTGGCCCGACGTTCCATTGAAGCGAAGGGAGGCGAGCTCTCGCCCGCGGATCGCGAGAAGCTAGCGGAACTCGACGCCACCTCCACTGCGTTGCAAGCCGAGTATGAGTTGAAGGCCGCGAAGGCTCGCGAGCTGCGCGACCTCCAGCATGCGAACCAAATCGTTTACACCACCCTCGACGGGGCGGAGCGCACTTTGCCGACCGGCGATCTCATCGGCTTCTATTATCCCAACACGCTCTCACTTCCGGGAAAGGCGGGGCTCTTTGTGCATCGCTTTTGGAGTTTCCTGAGCGACGAGCCGCGCGAGGCCAACACGGAGGGCGGCATCTTTCCCGCGATCTTCGGCACGTTTGTCATGACTCTGCTCATGAGCATGGCGGTGACACCGTTCGGCGTCCTTGCCGCGATCTACCTGCGCGAATACGCGAAGCAGGGCGTGTTCGTCCGCTCCGTGCGCATCGCCGTCAACAATCTCGCCGGCGTGCCGTCGATCGTGTTCGGCGTCTTCGGTCTGGGATTCTTCGTTTACTTCCTGGGCGGCACGATCGACCGGCTCTTCTTCAGCCTCTCGCTGCCCACGCCCACCTTCGGCACCGGCGGCGTGCTCTGGGCGTCGCTCACGCTCGCGCTGATGACCGTGCCAGTGGTGATCGTCGCTACAGAGGAGGCGCTCTCGGCCGTGTCGCGCGGCACGCGCGAGGGCTCTCTCGCGTGCGGCGCCTCGAAGTGGCAGACCATCCAGAGCATCGTGCTTCCCGCGTCGCTTCCGGGAATTCTCACGGGCCTAATCCTCGCGATGGCGCGTGGCGCAGGCGAGGTCGCGCCGCTCATGCTCGTCGGCGTGGTGAAACTCGCGCCGACGCTACCGATCGACACGATCTATCCGTTTGTGCATCTCGAGCGAAAGTTCATGCACCTCGGCTTCCACATCTACGACCTCGGCTTCCAGTCGCCCGACTCGGAGGCAGCCAAGCCCATGGTGTTTGCGACCACGTTCCTGCTCATTCTGCTCGTCGTTTGCCTCAACCTCGGGGCGATTCTCATCCGCAATCACCTGCGCAAGAAGTATCGCACCTCCACCTTCTAACCCCGACCATGCCCGCCGCCGATACAATGACCGAAACTCGAGCCATCCGTCCGAAGGAGCAATCGACCCCGGCCGCCGGTGCGCCCACGCCGATCGAGGGTCCGTTCGACCAGGCCTACATCAAGATTCGCGACTTCAATTTCTACTACGGAGACAACAAGGTGCTCCACGATCTCACGCTGGACATCGCGGAGCGCCACGTCACCGCGTTCATCGGCCCCTCCGGCTGCGGCAAGTCCACGCTGCTGCGAAACCTCAACCGGATGAACGACCTCGTCGACGGCATCCGCCACACGGGCGACATCCTCGTCAACGGCCATAGCATCTACGATCCATTGCTCGAGGTGATCGCGCTGCGCAAGCGCATCGGGATGGTGTTCCAGAAGTCGAACCCCTTCCCGAAATCCATCTACGAAAACGTGGTCTACAGCCTGCGCGTCGCCGGCCGGAACCGGAAGTCCGAGCTCGACGAAGTCGTCGAGCGCAGCCTGCGCGGGTCCGCCCTTTGGGACGAGGTGAAGGACCGCCTCGACGAAAGCGCTTTCAGCCTTTCCGGCGGCCAGATGCAGCGCCTCTGCATCGCGCGCGCCATTGCGAACCGTCCTGAGATTCTGCTGATGGACGAGCCGTGCTCGGCACTCGACCCGATCGCCACCGCCAAGATCGAGGAGCTCATCCACGACTTGAAGCGCGAATACACGATCGTGATTGTGACGCACAACATGCAGCAGGCCGCACGCGTGTCGGACCGCACCGCCTTTTTCTACCTCGGCAAGCTCATCGAGTATTCCGTGACAAAGGCCATCTTCACCAACCCCGCCAATCCGCAGACCGAGGCCTACGTCTCGGGCCGCTTCGGTTGAGACAGCACCTTCTACCATGACAAACTTCGAGGAGGAGATCAGAGCCCTGAAGGACGAGGTCCTGGCGATGGCCAGCCACGCCGAGACTGCAGTCAACCGCTCGCTGCGCGCGGTCGTCGAGCGCGACATCGATCTGGCTCGCACCGTGCGCGAGGACGACACCGTGCTCGACCAGCTCGAGATCAAGATCGACGACACGGCGATCCACCTGCTCGCCATGGCCCCGGTTGCGTTCGACCTGCGGCTTATCACCGTCGCCATGAAAATCTCGCAGAACCTCGAGCGGGTTGGCGACGAGGCGTGCTCAATGGCGAAGCGCACTGTCGACCTCGCCGGCGAGCCCGAGATCGCAGCCGACACCGCCATCCCGCAGATGGCAAAGCTCGCGGTCAACATGCTCCACGAGTCGATCTCCGCATTCGTCGGCCGCGACCCGGCGCTCGCGCGCCGCATCATCCCGAGCGACAAGGAGGTCGATGCCATCAACCGCGAGTTGCACCGCGCGCTTTCCAGCTTCATCGCCGAGGACCCGGGCAAGATCACCCGCTGCCTCGCACTCATGGCCATTTCGAAATGCCTCGAGCGCGTGGCCGATCACGCCACCAACATCGCCGAGGAGGTCGTCTATCTCTACGAGGGGCAGGACATCCGGCACGAGAAGAACTTGAAAAAATGAAGCCGAGGATACTGGTCGTCGACGACGAGGCCGACACGTTCGAGGTGTTGGCGTTCAAGCTGCGCGAGGCCGGCTTCGATCCAGTCCAGGCCGCCGATGGAAAGGCGGCCCTCGCGAAGGCCCGTTCCGAACGGCCGGCGCTCATCGTGCTCGACCTTATGCTCCCCGAGATCGATGGGCTCGACGTGTGCCGCCTGCTCCGCCGCGACCCGGCGACCGCGTCGATCCCCATCATCATGCTCACGGCAAAGGCGGCCGAGACCGACCGCATCGTCGGCCTCGAGATCGGTGCCGACGACTACGTCACCAAGCCCTTCAGCCCCCGCGAGCTCGTGCTGCGAGTGAAGAAGCTCCTCTCCCGTGCACGCGGCACGGCCGACATGCCGCTTCACGTGCGCCTCGGCGATCTCGAGATCGACGCCGCGCGTCACTCCGTGGCGGTCGGCGGCAACGCGATCACGCTCACGGCCACCGAGTTCAAACTTCTCGAGGTGCTCGTAAAGCGCCGCGGCCGAGTGCAATCGCGCGACCGGCTCCTCGCCGATGTCTGGGGCTATGAGAACCCCATCGACACCCGCACGATCGACACGCACATGCGTCGCCTCCGTGAGCGGTTGGGGCCCGCGGCGCATTTGCTCGAAACGGTGCGGGGCGTGGGCTACCGTTGCGTCGCCAACGTGTGAACTCGCTGGATTCCGTTCATCTCCTTCTTCTCGGCATCGTGGCCGTGCTTGCCTGGGCCCTCGTCCGCGCGTCCCGCGCGCGCTCTGAAGCCGCCGGGCACCTCGCCGCTGAAACCGGGCGGCTGGAGAAACTGCTCGACGACGCGCGGCGCGATCGCTCGACCGAGCTCGAGTCCCTCCTCGACCAGATGATCGAGTCGCTAATCGCAATCGACGCGAAGGGCAACGTCCGCCTCGCGAACCGCGCCGCCGCCCGCCTCTTCGGTTTCGCGCTTCCCGCCAGCGGCAAGAGCCTGCTCGAGGTTGCGCGGCATCACGAACTCGCAGCGGTCGTAGGCCGGCTTGCCGGCGGCGAGGCCGTGCGCAACCACGAGTTCCTCATCGAGGGCACGCCGCCGCGCTATGTGCGCGTCAACGCGGTTGTCCTCCCCGGCAATGGAGGCGCGCTGCTCGTCTTCCGCGATGAGACAGAGCTGCGCCGCCTCGAGGCGAACAGGCGCGACTTCGTCGCCAACGTGAGCCACGAGCTGCGCACGCCACTGTCGATGATCAAGGGAGCCGTCGAGAATCTGCAGGACGGCGCTGTGAACGATCCCGTAACAACAGTGAAGTTTCTCGAGATGATTGACAGGCACGCCGGCCGGCTCGGGCTCCTCATCGAGGATCTGCTTCTTCTCTCCGAGCTCGATTCGGGCCGCGTCGACTTGAAGCTGCAGGACGTGCAGCTTCGCGAAATCGCCGCCGAGACGATCGACGATCTCACGCCGGCCGCGGCGAAGCGCGGCGTCACGATGGCCAACGACGTGCACGGTGACTACATCGTCCGCGCCGACACACTGCGGTTGAAACAGATCCTCTCGAACCTCGTTGAGAACGCGATCCGCCATGGCCGCGAAAACGGCGAAGTGACTGTCACCGCCGCGCCCGGCGCCGAGGGCTGGCTGCGCGTGACCGTTCGCGACGATGGCCCGGGCGTGCCCGAGGCTGTGCGCGAACGCATATTCGAGCGATTCTTCCGCGTCGACAAGGCGCGGGCGCGCCACAAAGGCGGCACCGGGCTCGGCCTCTCGATCGTGAAGAACCTCGTGCTCGCGCACGGCGGCGAAGTGCGCGTCGACGGCGCCACCGAGGGCGGATCCGTCTTCAGCTTCACCCTGCGCACCCCCGGCGGTGCCCAGGAATCGGAAGCGTGAGGTTCGAGGTTCGCTGCGAGCAGCGAACCTAAGCTTGGTTTGATCCGAATCCGAAAGGTAGGAGCGCGCTTGCGCGCGATTGCCTTGCTCGTTGTAGCCCGCTGCGTGAACAGCGGGACTCAGCAATTTGACTCCCCTGCAAGGTAGCGCGCCTCTCGCCGAGAGGCGCGAAAGCCGGTGGCATCAGGAAAGCCTGCCACCACGAAATTCGAGGTAGCCTGAGATATCCAAGCGCCGGCTTGTTCAAGTCATGGTCAGACGCTTGACCAACAATTGGTCAGGTATATCGTCGGATCATGAAGACCCTCAATGTCTCGAAGGCGAAGGCGCAATTCTCTGGCATCGCACGGAAAGTCATCAAGAACCGCGAGTCCGTGATTGTGAAGACGCCGGCGGGTTATGTGCAGATCGTTCCCTTCGATGTGCCTGAGTTTGTGCCACCCGCTGGAGCTGGCACGATCGACATGTCGGACAAGGAGATCCATCTTGCCAACAGTCTGGGAGAGGCGCTGTGAAGCTGAACCGTTGGGACGTTGTTTTCGTTCCCTCGAGCGAGCAGGACTCAGTCGGGCATCCTGCTGTTGTGTTGTCGCCGCCGGACATTCTCGCGGATCCTCGGCAGGGCAGGATCAACATACTAGTCGGAACGAAGAAACAACCGGCTGAAACAGTCCGCTCTCATCAGGTTGTGCTGAATGGCGCGGATGGACTCGAGTTCATGACGCTGCTGAACTGCGCGCTCGTGTATCAGGTGAGGAAAGCGAATCTCTTGCGGCTGGTGGGGTCGGTCACCCACGCCAGGAGGGGAGCCATTGCGACACGACTGCGAGCAGCGCTCGGGCTCGGCTGAGCCGGCCGACGCTCAAAACGGATTCGCCTCGCGGAAGACCGGTGTGACTTCGACGTGGTGGCCGGGGTCGATTGTGATTTCGTCGCCCAGCGCCTTGATCTCGTCGTTCTTGTAAACCTGCAGAGTCACGGGTGCAGTCGCTTCTGAAGTCTGCCAGAGCCATTTGCCGATCGAGACGAACTCCATCGGCTGGCCTTTCTCGGGATTGAGGCCCGGGCCATCGCCGCGGACGAACACCTTGTTGCCGATGCCGATGTAGGCGGTGACGAGAAGGCGCGTGCTGCCGTCAGAAGTTTTCGCAGAGGAGCCGTCCTCGGCCGCTGCGTCGTCGTCGCGCACGACGACCGGATCGAGTCCGGGCAGCGTCTCGTGATCTGCGGCGGGCTTCGCGGGTTTGCGACGCACGGGCGGAGGCGGCGGCGCGTGGACGACCTCTGCGGCGGGCTCGGAGACTGCAGCGTGTTTCGCAATTGGCTTCACCACAGACTTGGGCGCAGGTGAATGAGCGTGCTCGGGTGTGTGCTTCTCGGGCTTGGTGTGCTTCGGCGATTCGTGGCCGCCGCCGTTGGTCGCGTGGTCTGAAGCGGGCGCAGGCGGAGGCGAGTTGATCGGAGCTGGCGGTGGCGCGTGCGATTCCTTCTTTGGATTGGGCGTGTGCGCTTCCTTCACGGGCGCTGCCACGGGTGTAGGTGCTGCGGCTGCTGCCGTCCGGCTCTCGAACGCTGCTATCGCTGCGCCGAGCGCCTTCTCGGCGGCTTCGACGCGCTTGACCGCGGCGTCGAGCGATGCGCGGGCCTTGTCGATCGCGGTCTCAAGGTGGCGGCTTTCGTTCTCGCGAAGTTCCTCAAGCTCCGCGGCCATCGCTTCCTTTTCCTCGTCCTGGCCCTGTTGAACGAGTTGTGCGACCTCGCCGATTTTCTCCTGCATCTTGTAGGGGAGCGCCTCGGCGAGGTGGATGGCCTTCTGGTTCGCTTCGTTAATCGCGTGAAGCTGGCCGGCGACGGTGCCGATGAAGTCGGCGCTCTCGGAGAGTTTCTGCGCGAGGCTCTCAAGTCCTTCGCGGGCCTCGAAGAGGTCGTCTTGGCGCGCCGTGGAGAAATCGAGCAGGAAGGGCGTGATCGCGAGCGCCGTGCCGAGAAAGAAACACGAGAAGATGATCACGAGCGCCGTGTCTGAGAGCGGGCCCTCCTCGAGGAGCCAGATCGCCACGGCGACCGTTATCAATGCGGCGTCGCCAAGCAGGAAGGGCCATTTCGGCGGACGGGGGGAGCCATGGGATTTCATCGCGGGCGGGGGAGGGACCGGGGCGGCGCGTTGGCGCCGGGACATCTTTTTCCCAATCGGCGGGGCAATCTCAAGGGCAATTGTCACTTGAGAGCCACGGAGGACGGAGTATCCTGCGGGAATACCCAAGATGAGCCACGGTTTTTCCAGATTCGGCCCCGCACCCGCTCGCGAGCAATTGCATCGCCAGATGCGCGGCCCCGGCACGATTTCGATGCTGCTGCCGACGATCGTCGCGACGCTGTTCATGTTCACCGTCGTGATCACGCTGAACAAGGCCAGCAGCCTGACACGCGGGGGGAAAATCGTGCGGTTGATGAACGTCGACGACGTCTTCCCGACGCCCGAGTCCGTTGAGCAGAACCGGAAGAAGGAGTTCTGGGAGCTGACGGTTCCGCCGCCGTCGCCGGATGCGGTGCTGGAGGCCGTGAGTGGCGAATCAACGCTACCAGTTCTCATCGAAGGCTCGCTGCAAAGACGTGCGACGAGTCGGCTCTTGTTACCGCAACCGGATCCGATGTGGGAACATCGTGTGCTCGAGATCGACGATTCGAAGCCGTTGACACCACCTCAGCGACAACTGCCGTTAGAGTATGGTGCGCTAGAATTTGACGGGCCGATGCCAAGCGCGAGTGCCCAATCCCGACCAGCCTCACGCGCCACGTCCGTTCCGACACCGAGAATCCAGCCCCCCGCCGTCGCGCCCGACACCTCGCTGCCCGTGGCGACCCCGACGCCATGAACCTCGGGTGCTTTCTCCGCGTGGATCAGGAGACGGCACAGGGCGAGAGGCATTTCATCATCCACAAGGCCGAGCCGCCGTTCTCGATGGAGGTAGAGGCGGATTTCGACAAGTCCGGCCGCATGCGCAACTGCACGCTGAAGCGCCTGCGCCTGCCGAACTCGTGGACGGGCGACTACACGAAATACGCCCGGCTCGTGAATGCCGCGCTGGCGTTCTTCGAGCAGTCGTGTCGCAAGAGCGATCCGATCCCGCGGTTCTGAATTGTAGAACCCGCGCTCGGAGATCGCGGGCTACCTTTCGGATTCTGCTCGCGGGTAGCCCGGCCTCTTCGAGGACGGGTCGGTTCGGGAGGCCGGCTTGCGTCTCAATTCACCACCGCGCTCGGTAGAGCACCATCATCATCGAGATGAGCATGCCGATCCGGACGGCGCCCTCGAATGTGAGCGTGACGAGCGTCCACTTCAGCGGCGTGTTTCGCCGCACGAGGTGGCCGATGATGTTCACGGCAAAGATCGTCGCCACTTGTGGCCGCGCGACACCCCCGCCGAAAAGCAGGCCCATCCAAAGCCAGTAAGCCACGATCGTCGCGATCCAGAAAAACGCGGTGCGCTCCGACAGGCCCTTCTCGCGCGGGTCGCCCCCGGCGCGAAGCACTTTCACGCCTGTGTAGCGCTCGCACACAAAGAGTTGCCACCCTTCGAAGAGCAGAAATACCGGCGCGGCGTAGAGCAGGAGCGTCATCGCAGTCGTCCGGTGCGGTGCACCTCAGCCGCGCTTCGATTCGTCGCTGCAGCAATCGGCGGCGACGCCGGCAAGCGCATCGCGCAGCGTGGCGAGCGCACCCTCGATCGAGGCGCGCTTCGAAGCAGGCACGCGCGATAGGATGTCGGACGCGGTGCTGTTCATCGTCTCCTCGAGAGCATCGCGTGCCTTCTCTCCTTTCGCCGTCAGTTCGAGCAGGCAGCAGCGCTTGTCATCCGGATGCTTCGTGCGTCGAGCCAGGCCGCGATCTTCGAGCCGGTCGGCGAGCCGGCTTGCCCATGTCTTCTCGAGCCCCATGCCGGCGGCGAACTCCTGGATCGTGAGCGGCCCCTTGCGACCGAGCAGGGTAACGGCCTCGCTCTCCTTGTTTGAGGCGTCGCAGCAGCTCGCCTTCACCGAGCGCTGTGTGCGCTGGTAGAGCGCGACGACCTCGCGCAGGAGGTCGTCGGCGTCGCGTGCGGATTTTGCCTGTGTCGAAGGCATCGTGGGTTCTGGATCCGAAAGCTAGAACATGAACCGGAAGCTCTGCGATTCGAAAGGCGTGAACCAAGCCGACTGGAGGCGACTGGTGCCGGGCGCGTCGGTGTCGGCGACCTGGTTTTCCGTGCGCGCCGCGCAGCCGCACAGGGCGCCGAGCTTCGAATCGGCGGCCATCGTGCAGCACTGGCCGCGCGACTCGGACGACTTCAGAGTGGCCGTCGCGGCTGGCTCTTTCTCCTCCTCGCCGGTGCCGCAGCAACCTCCGGTGAGTTCGCCCACGCGACGCTCGGCCGCCTTGCAGCGAGTGCGGTCAGCGGTGAGGGCGACCTCGAGTCGGCCCTTCGAGACGGTCACGCTCTCGATGGCACTGAGCACAGCCGGCTTGCCGCCGATTTCGGCGAGGATCCGCGCTTGGGAGTCGCCGTCGAGCGGCAGCTCCCTTTCCACGCGGTCCACGATCTTTAGGAATTTGCCGGCGGACATCGGCTCGCGGCCCGGCAGCGCGCCCACGACAGGCGGCGCCCAGATTTCGAACTGCGTCTCGGCCCAGCGGTGGGAGACTGCGCCGCAGTCCATCGTCTCGTAGGAGACGCGCTTTACTTCAGTGAGGTGGTAACCCGCCGGCACGGTGCCCGCGGATGTCGAAAACGCCAGCGGCAGCTCGGGCCGGGCGCGCAATGCATCGAGGAATTCTGAGGTGTTCATTTTTGGGTCCCTTAAACGGTTGCCAATAGCAACCAACAGGCGATGGTTGTCAATAGCAACTTAAGGAATTCCCAAAAGTTTCTTGGTGCGCGTCAGAATCGAGGGTGGGGGCGGGGCCGGGCAGGATTCGCTGCAACTCGACCGGGGTGCCGCGTGTTATGAGGGCAGCCCAAACACCCTGAGCCATGTTCAACGATTTGCGCCTGTCCCTGCGGACTCTCTCGAAGAGTCCTGTCTTCGTCATTGTTGCCGTTGTCACCCTCATGCTCGGAATCGGCGTGAACACGGCCATGTTTTCCATCGTCAACGGCGCCGCACTGCGCGGACTGCCGTTCTTCGAACAGGAGCGGTTGCTCCATGTGGAGAACCACAACCTCAAGCTCGGCGTAGACAGCATGGGCATGTCGTGGCTCGACTACGCCGACATGCGTGGCTCGCAGACCTCGTTCGAGGATCTGGCGATCTTCCAGGAGCGCACGTTCAACATCAGCGGACCCGGCGGCGATCCCGAGCGCATCACCGGCTGCTCGATCACGCACAGCGGGCCGGACATGTTGAAAGTCGCCCCGCACATGGGCCGATGGTTCCGCGCCGATGAGGACGGACCGGGCGCAGTGCCCGTCGTGGTGATCGGATTCACGCTCTGGCAAAACCGTTTCGCCAGCGACCCTGCGATCCTCGGCACGCAGCTCAAGGTCAACGGCGAGTGGGCGACCGTCGTTGGCGTGGGCCCGAGGGATTACCGTTTTCCTGATGAAGCCGACGCGTGGATGCCGATGCGCGGAGGGCCTCGCGAGGAACCGCGCGACGAACGCTATTGGGAAGTGATGGGCCGGTTGAAGCAAGGGGTGACGCTCGAGGCCGCACGCGCGGAGATCGAGGGAATCGCGCGACAGCTTGAGACAGCGCACCCCGAGACAAACAAAAACGTCGGCGTGACGGTGAAGCCCCTGCGCGACGAGTTCGTGGGCGACGGCACTCTCCGGATGCTTAGCGTGATGCTCGGAGCTGTGCTGCTCGTGATGCTTATCGCGTGTGCGAATGTGGCGAATCTCCTCCTTGTGCGCGCGGCGGTGCGCCAGAAGGAGATCGCGGTGCGCACCGCGCTCGGATCGGGGCGGGCCCGGATCGTGCGACTGCTGCTCAGCGAGGCGCTCGTGCTCTCGATCTCCGGCGCGGTGCTGGGTCTCGCGCTTGGCTATGGGCTGCTCGCGATCTTCGACCACTACATCCAGATGAAGGCGCCGCCATACTGGATGGTCTTCAAGATCGACGGCGCCTCGATCCTCTATGTGCTTGGGCTCGCCTTTGTCGCGACGTTCTTCGCCGGACTCTGGCCCGCGTGGCGCACCTCGCGCACCGACCTCACCTCGGTTCTGCGCGACGGCGGTCGCGGATCGACCGGGCTCTCGCTGAGCCGCTTCACGCGTGTGATGGTCGTCGGCGAGGTCGTGCTCTCCTGCGTGCTGCTTGTGCTCTCGGGACTCTACGTTCGCTCCGTGATCAAGATGCAGAGCACCAGCCTGGGCTTCGAGACCGCCGGCATCTTCACGAGCCGCATCGGCCTTCCCGAAGTCGAATACAAGGAGCTTCCCAAGCAGGTCGAATTCTACCGCCTGTTGACCGAGCGGCTCGCCGCACGGCCCGAAGTCGCGGGAGTTGCGATCAGCTCGAGCCAGCCGACGTGGAACAACCGCGACCAGCTCGTCATCGACGGCCAGCAGTCGAACGACGAAAACGCGCCGCGGACTTTCGGTTCGCGCGTCGCGGTCTCCGGTTCGTATTTCGAGACGCTGGGTATCGAGCTGCTGCAAGGGCGCACGTTTGACGACCGCGACACGACGACCGCGCCGAAGGTCGCGGTTGTCAGCAGCAAGTTCGCCGAGCGCTACTGGCCGGGCGAGAGTCCGCTCGGAAGGCGCTTCGTTTATGGAAACGGACGCGACGTGAAACCCGAGAGCTGGATTTCGGTCATAGGCGTCGTGGCGCCGACGCTGCACGGTGATTTCGATCAGGACGGCGCAAACATGCCGCAAGCCTACGTGCCTTATACCCAGGCGGAATCGAGCCGCTTCATGACTGTGTTCGCCAAGTCGCGCACGGGCGATTCCGCGGCGCTGGCGGCAGTTGTGCGGGGCGTGGTGCTGGATCTCAACGACGACCTGCCTATCTACTGGCCGCAATCCCTCGACGCCATGGTCGACGACGCGAAGTTCTTCAAATGGATGTTCGCCTGGATTTTTGGCGTCTTCGGCGCGGTCGCGCTCCTTCTGTCGGGCGTCGGGCTCTACGGCGTGATGGCCTACAGCGTGAGCCAGCGCACCCAGGAAATCGGCGTGCGCATGGCGCTCGGCGCCGCACCGCGCGACGTGCTCGGCCTCATCCTGCGCGAAGGGAGCAAGCGACTCGCGATTGGCCTGGCAATCGGGCTCACGCTCGGCTTCCTCGCCGGCAAACTGCAAGCGGACTTCCTCTTCGGAATCACACCCAACGACCCAGCCACCTACGCGGGGACGCTGCTCACCCTCGGAGTCGCAGGACTCGCGGCATGCCTGATCCCCGCACTGCGCGCCCTCCGAGTGAACCCCGTCGACGCCCTGCGCAGCGAGTGAGCGGCCCGGACAACTTGTCATCTATTAGTTTACAAGTGGATCGGAGATTCGCTGCGGGACGCGGGTGGGATCGTCGCTGAGTGCGGTGACTGCGCTTGATCCGCCTCGTTACCTCGGCGGCTACGAAGTTCCTGTGAGGTCGAATGCTTGGCTACGACCATGCGCCCTGTACGCAGCGCGGGTCTATTGACGCGGGTCCGCAGGTCGGAGACCTGCGTCACAGGGATGCGCGTCCCTCATTTCCCGCCATACCAAACGCCGCGGCGCCAGTTGTGGCGGTGAAGCCTCTTCAGGAGCTTGTCGGGCATCTCGGGCAGATCGCTCACGCCGCAGTTTGCCTCGGCTTGCGCGATGTTGCGAATGCCCGGAATGACGACGGAGACCGCGGTGTGCGCGAGTACCCATTTGAGCGCGGCCTGCGGCATCGTGTAGCCGGAGCCCGCGAGGTCGGCCTTGATCGCTTCGGTGTGGCCGACTGCGCGCGTGAGCCGGTCGCCCTCGAAATACTTCGCACGAAAGTCGTCGTCGGCGAACTTCGTCTCCTTGGTGAACTTGCCCGTGAGCGCGCCCTCGTCGAATGCCACGCGCACGATCACGCCGACGCCGCACTCTTTCGCGACGTCGAGCAACTCTGCAGCGGGCTCCTGCTCAAAGAGGTTGTAAATCACTTGAACGCTGTCGATCCATCCGCCGCGCATGAGGTCGATCACGCTGTTCTGATCCTGTTCGGGCGTGGAAACGCCGATGAGGCCAACGAGTCCCTCGCCCTGGAGTTTGCGCAGTGTCTTGAACGGCGTCGGGTTTCGATTCCACGCGCGCGTCCAGGTGTGAAGCTGGAGCAGGTCGAGTTTCTGCGCGCCGAGACAAGCGAGGCGCTCGGCGATGTTTTCGCGAAGGTAGGACTCGGGGTAGCGCTCCTCGGCCACGCAGTAGGGAGAGGGAGGCCAGATGCCGCCGGTCGGCGGCGTCTTGGTGGCAATCAAGACGGAATCCTTCTTTCCCGAGCTGGTGCGCTCGCGAAGGACCTGCGCGATGAGGCGCTCGCTGCGGCCGTTGCCGTAGCCGGCGGCGGTGTCGATGAAGTTGCAGCCGAGGTCGAGTGCGCGATTGAGCGCGGCAAGCGAGTCGGCATCGGCCTGCGTGCCCCACGCGCCGCCGATGGCCCACGCGCCAAAGCCGATTTCCGAGCAGTTGAAACCATGTTTTCCGAACGGGCGGTATTTCATGAGTGGGGAACTATGCACCGATTCTCTCGCGAAGGGAAACCCTCTGTCCGGGCGACCGGCGGTTTCTCCCACGGGTTTCTTCATCTGCAAGCGCCTGAACGGCAGCCCCCTCCGGCCCGGGCCGAGCTTGGAATTGCCGGGCGCGACGTCCCACGCACACTGCCCGAGATGATCCTGAACGTCGGTTGCACGCTTGGCTACGAGGTGCTCACGCCCACCGCGCACTTCACGTTCAATGTGCTCGTCAATACCGACGCGCAGCAGAATCTCGTCGCCGAGGAGCTTGTCTTTCGTCCCGAGACGGCGTCGGAAAAGATCTCCAGTTCGAAGGGTAATCGCGTGGTGCGCGTCGAGGCCGCCGCCGGACGTTTCGAACTTCAATACAGTGCGACCGTCGAGACGCGCCGCATGCAACTTCCCGCCGAGTTGAAGCCCGACAACCCCGGCCGCCTTCCGCTGACCGTGCTCACCTACATGCTGCCGAGCCGCTATTGCGAGAGCGACCGGTTCGCGCAGGCGGCGTGGGAGCTGTTCGGGTCGATCGAAAACCGCGCCGAGCAAGTCCGCGAGGTGTGCCGCTGGGTCGACGCGAACCTCGAATACAAGAAAGGCGCCACCGACGGCCGGACTTCAGCGTGGGACGTGTGGCAGAACCGCCAGGGCGTCTGCCGCGACTACACGCACCTTTCGATCGCGCTGTGCCGCGCGCTCAGCATCCCGGCGCGCTACGTCGGCGGATTCGCAGTCGGGCTCGACCCGATGGATTTCCACGCGTGTTTCGAGGCTTACCTTGGAGGCGCGTGGTATTTGTTCGACCCGACCGACGGGATCTCTCCGGATGAAATCGCCGTGATCGCACGCGGACGCGACGCCGCGAATGCCTCGCTCACGACCGTCTTCGGCAAGGTGAAGAACGCGCCCACGATCGTCTCCGCCGTCCGCGCCGGGCTGGCATCGGCGCCGGAAACCCCGGTCACTTCCTGACGCGTAAATCAGTTCGCCAACCTCCGGCCCCAGGAGTTCATTCACACCATGCCCCTCGTCGACGGATTCCGCAGCCCTTACGACAAGAAGGCCGGCGGACTGCACCATCTCGGTCGGATGATCGACAAGATCCGCCTGATGCAGGCAGGCCGGCTGCCCCAGGATTTTCACGCCAACTACGGCCTCTCCGTCGGACTCGACGGCCACTTGTGCGGCTTCCTCAACGTGCCGTTCAAGGACCTCGAGACGCGCGTCGCCGAGGGCGGCACCGACGACGAGATCGTGGAGTGGATTTTCTCGCGCGGTCTGCGGCCGAACAAGATGCAGGCGCGCGTGTGGAACGAGTGCTCGCGCAAGTTTGGCTGGAACGACGCGCTCGCGAAATACATCCAGAAGTGGAAGGTCGAGGGCGGCTTCGGCGACCGGCCGGAGTGCACGTCGTTCGATTTGATCGAGCTTCAGGAAGGGCGGGCGGAGTAGCGGGCCTTTCCGGGGGTAGGAGCCCGCTTCCGCCGTCGCCGAGGCTATGGCGGACACGTGCGGGCGATGCCGATTCTTTGTGTAGCCCGCTCCGTGAGGAGCGGGACAAGGGCGCGTTAGGGACAACGCGCCCCACCTCGGAGGAAGGAAGGCCATCGCCCGCGAGCGGGCTCCTACCTTCTAACCAACTCACCCTTCCCACGGCGCCGCGGGGATGTCGATCCGCATGCCGGCGGGCAGGTTGATGCCAAACCGCTGTGTGAGCAGATCGAAGAGATCCTCTGGCGACGCGATCGCGCGCGTGTCCGCGCGTCCGTCGCGCCCGCGCACTGTGAACTCACGGTTGAAGATCGCCAGGCGTTGCGGGCCGTCGACGCGCGACGCGATGAGGTTGCTTGTGAAGTGGGCCCTCGGGTGCGTGCAACTGAACCAGTTGCCCAGTTCGAAATCGATCGGCGCGGGCTCCTCAGGGAGGAACTCGTAGACGTCAATCCAGTCCGCGCCGAGCTTCACTTGGTGGAGGATTGTGCGGCCGACGCGCACGAGGCGGTGTGGCTCGTGCGGAGTCTCCTGTTCCTCGGTGCGGTCGAGCGCGAGCGGGGCCGTGATCCCCACGGAACCAAAACCGACGTCGGCGAGCCACTCGCGTCCGTCAATCGCGACTACGAGCACCATGTGCGTGAGCGGCGTGAGGACGTCGGGCGGGACGTTGCGCCGCACGCGGGAGAGGAGCGCAGTGACCTTGAAGCCCAGCGCGCGCAACACTTCGCGCAGGAGCGTGTTCTGTTCGAAGCAGTAGCCGCCGCGCCGGGCGTGCACGAGCTTGGCCTCGACCGCGGCGGGTTCCATGTGGATCCGGTGGCCGAGGAGCACGTCGACGTTTTCGAATGGGATCGTGTTGAGGTGGGCGAGCTGGATGGCGCCGAGCGTATCGAGCGTCGGCTCGCGCGCGCCGGCGTAGCCGATGCGTGCGAAGTAGGCGTCGAGGTCGGGTGAAAACGGCGGCGCATCCATGGCGGGGGGAGGATAGGTGGATGGCGCGGGCGCCGTCACGCGTGTTTCGGCGCGGGCGAAGGCGGCATTGCGAAATGCGCGAATTGGTTCCAATACGATTCCCCGTGGAGTTCACTCCCGCAAGTTCCGGTTCGGTCGCGGCATTTCTAGTCGTTGTGGCGTTCGTGTCCGCGGCGATTCCCGTCGCAGCATTCTTCGCCTGCCGCAGCGAGCCGGGCGGCGGGCGTCGCGTGGCGGCGTTCACGGCGGCGGGCCTGATTGCGTGGATACTATTGGTATGTGTTGTCGTCGGCAGCGGGGCGATGGATCGGTTGCCGTTGCGGGGACTGCCGTTCTTTTTTGGCACGGTTCTGATCGCGGGCGTCTGGGCGGGCTTCTCGTCACTGGGCGGCCGGATCGCCGCGAATGTGCCGCTGGTCGCGCTCGTGGGGTTCCACGCGTTTCGCGTGCCGCTCGAGCTCGTGCTGCACAGTTGGGCGGAACAGGGAACGATTCCGCAGACCATGACTTGGGACGGCCAGAACTGGGACATCATCTCCGGCGCGCTCGCGATCATCGTGGCGCCTTTTGCGATCCGCAGCCGTGCGCTCGCGTGGGCGGCGAACGTCGTGGGCTTTGCGCTGCTTTTGAATGTGATTCGCGTGGCGGCGCTTTCGTCTCCGATTCCGATCGGCTGGGGCCAGCAACCGCCGCTGCTGCTCGCGCTACACCTGCCCTACGCACTCATCGGTCCTGTCTGCGTGGCCGGTGCGATCGCCGGACACATCGTGCTGACGCGCGCGCTGCTGAGGCCGCGCACCGCGTGAACTGCTGACGGCTCATTCGCCCGCCGGGAAATACCAAACGCGCTGGATGAGCTCGTCGCGCACTTCGTAGATTGCGAGGGCAGAGGCGCGCTTCGCCGTGCCATCGGCGCCTGTCCAACTCACGCGCTCGTGAACGAAGAGGTGGGAACCGGTCTGGCGAAGCTCGAGCACGTCGGACTTCACGTCGGGCAGTTTTTTGAAATAACCGGCGAGCCAGTCGCGGATCGATTCGCGACCGTCGCCGTCGAGCGACTGTGTGTCGCCCGACACGGAATACCACTTCACGTCCTTGGCGAGAAATGCCGCGGTCGCATCGGCCTCATGCCGGTTGAACGCGTCGTAGTAGGCGCGCAGCGCGATGGCCTCCCGCGTCGCGAGCGGCGCCTGCGTCGATCCGTGCATGAACGGCATGAACCGGTCGATCTGCGCAACGAATGTGCCGGCCTCGATCGAGGGATCGCGCGCGAGCTGCGCCTTCACTGCGTCTTCATCGGGGAGGCGCAACACAACGAGACCGACCTCGCCGTAGCGTGCGCCAATGACGAGCACGCCCTCCCGCCGAAGTCGCGAGAGGTTGGCGCTGTGCTCCGCGAAGAACTCCTGCACGTTGGGCGCTTTTGCGGAGTCCCACTTCGGCCCGGTCGTGAACCGCACGGCGAAGAGGGTGTCGGGTGCAGGAGAAGGTTGTTGGGCTGACGCCGAGGATTGGAGCAGCGCCATAGAGAGCGTCACGAACAACAGCAAAGACATCCCGCCGCTCACGCGGCGGGCTACATCTGAATGTAGCCCTGTCCGTGAGGACAGGGACAAGGTCGCTGATTCGCAACGAGAGTTCACGCGGTGAAGAAGAAACAACCGTCCCGGGTCTCGCGAGTCTGTTCACTCCGCCCGCAACGCGACGATCGGATCGATCCTCGCAGCTCGCAGCGCTGGCAGCGTGCACGCGAGCAGCGCCACAGCGGCGAACAGCACCGTCACGATTGCATAGATCGCCGAGTCGAACGGCTGCGTCTCGAACAGCAGTGACGCGATGAGCGTGCCCGCGCCGAACGCCGCCCCGAGCCCGACTACGAGTCCAACGCCCACGAGGATCATTCCCTGCCGCACGATCAGCGATAGCACCTGCGTGCGTTGCGCGCCGAGTGCCATCCGGATGCCGATCTCAGCGGTGCGCTGGGCCACGCTGTAGGCGAGCACACTGTAGAGCCCGACCGCGGCGAGGAGCAGCGCCACGAATGCGAATATCCCCGTGAGCGTGGCGACGATCCGCTGGAAGCCGAGGTTCTGCCCGATGATCGTGTCCATCGTCTGGAAGAACGAGATGGGCTGATCCTTGTCCACCGCGGCGACGGCCGTGGTCATGATCGACTGGAGCATCGCAGGGTCGCCATCGACACGCGCGACGATCGACATGCCAGCTCGCGGGAGCTGACGCATGGGATAGTAGATCTCATCGGGCGCGGGCGCCGCGAGGCCGAGGGATTTCACGTCGGCGGCGACACCCACGATCTCGTGCGCAAGCTCGGCGTCGCGTCCGCGACGCAGAACCTTGCCGAGCGCCGACTCGTTTGGAAACAGACGCTTCGCGAACGAATCGCTTATCACGCAAACGAGCGGCGCGCCCGTGCGGTCGTGTGCCGTGAATTCGCGACCCTCGCGCAGCGGAATGCCGATCGTCTTGAAATAGCCCTCGCTCACGAGGCGCAATCCGGCGAGCGGGCGCTGCGACAGCGGTAGCGCGGCGTCGCTTCCGACGGTGTAGGGCGCCTGTGGTGAGAAGCCGGTGAGCGGCACGCCGACTGCGGCGGCCGCCGCCTTCACTTGCGGATTGAGTTTCAGGCTCTCGACGACATCGCCGAAGAACTGCTGCTGCGACTCGGGCGTCGCGTAGCGCTGCACCGGCGCGCCGACAAACGCGACGGCGATCCCGTCCGGATTGAAACCGGGCGGTGTGTTCTGGAGTTTTAGAAAGCTCTGCAGCAACAAACCCGAGCCGACGAGAAGCACAACCGAGAGTGCGACCTCCGACACGATGAGTGCGCCGCGGAACCTGCGGCCACGCGCGCCGCCGGCGTTGCCGCGCGCGGAATCCTTGAGCGCATCGACAAGGTCCGGCTTTGACGCCTGCAGCGATGGAAACAGGCCGATGAGCATCGACACGAGGAACGTGACCGCGACCGTCGCTGTGACCGCGGGCCAGCTCAACGAAAGTTCGGTGTTTGGAGGAAGCTGGTTGGCGACGACGCCCTGGATCGCATCGAGCGCCCAGTTGGCAAGCAGGATGCCGACCGCGCCCGCGACCACAGAAAACACGAGGCTCTCGGCGAGGAACTGACGGATGATCGCGCGGCGTGAGGCGCCGAGCGACTGGCGGACGGCGATCTCCTTGTGGCGCGCGCTCAAGCGGCCGAGAAAAAGGCTCGCGACGTTGGCGCACGCAATCAGCAGCACAAACGCGACGGCGCCTAGCAGCATGCGCATCGTCGGCCGGATGCCTTGCACGAGCGTGTCGGCGAGAAGGCGCGCCTCGATGGCGTTGTCGGCGTCGAGGTTCGTCGCAAACTGCTCCTTGTAAGTCTTCGTGAGAGCGACCAGCTCGGCGTTGGCCTGCTCGCGCGTGACGCCGGGTTTGAGCCGGCCGACGGGTTGCGAGTAGCCGGCGCCCACCTGCACTTGCATTTGCGTGAGCCCCGCGACCTCGAACATGCGCGGCACAAACACCTGCACGCCGGAGATCGGGTTCGTGAGCCGCGGCGGCATGACGGCGACCACCTCGTGCGGCTGGCCGCTGAGCATAATCGTCTCGCCGACGATCGATGCGCGGCTGCCGAAGCGCGACTGCCAGTATTCGTGGCTGAGGATCGCGACGAACGGGCCGCCCGGCACGTCTTCCTCGGCGGCGAAGTCGCGGCCGGCCGCGGGCGTGATGCCGAGCGTCCTGAAAAAATTGTGCGTAACGCGAAGCGCGGTCACCTGCTCGGGCTCGCCGTTGCCGGTGAGCGTGTGGCTGTCGAAACAACTGTCGGCGAGCTCGGCAAACGAGGTCGAGGCGCGGCGGATCTCGTCGAAGCGTGGCCACGAGATCGCGGGTGCGACGAAGCCGCGCTCGTTGTTCACCGCCCAGAGCGCGACGACGCGTTCCGGCTCGGGGATCGACACAGGGTTGAGCATCAACCGGTCGAAGATGCTGTAGAGGGTGGTGTTGGCGCCGATGCCGATGGCGATCGTGAGAGTCGCGACAAGCGTGAACGCGGGCGATTTGGACAGGGTCCGGAGTGCAAGTTTCAGATCCTGCATGGCGCGCGGATTGAAGCGCATCCCTTGCGCTTGGAAACAACCTCTGGACAAGCGGCGTGCGGGCGTGTCGGCCGGTGTTCGATCAGACAATCAGGAGGAGAGTCACCACGAAATACTCGAAACACACGAAAATGGGAGAGAGCGCTCCAATAGGCTCGATCGGTTGCGAGAGGACACGCGCAGGATTTTTATAGCGCCGCAGGCGCCTCGGAGTGCGCCGCTCCCGTGGCGCCTTCGGTCGGCTGCGTGCTGTTGCTATGACCAATAGCGGCAGAGGACAGCCGCACTCCAAGCCGCTGCCGCGAAGTTCGATCGTCCCACGCCGGTGAAGTAACGCACTCTGCTGAAAAGCAGAGCGCTGGTATCTCCCTACAACGCCCTGCGGAACTCGTAGACGATGCTGCGCGTCGCGCCGTCCGTGCCCGGGCCTTCGAGTGTGATGCGCAGTGTGTCGAGCGCTGGTTGTTCGAAGATGAAGACCTGCGGAAAATCGTGCTCGCGATTCTCGAACACCGCGCGGCGCGCGAGCGCCTCAAATGTCACGAGCGGGAAACTGCTCGGGCTCTTCGTTCCGTTCGGGCATGGCTGGAAAATGATCCGGCCTTCCTTCTGGTAGAATATCTCGAAGTCCGTGCTGACGGTGCGTCCGTTGCGCGTCTCCTTGCTCGCGCTCACGATTACGCCGCCGTTGGGCGTCGAGTAGTGCGACTCGTAGAGCGTGCCCTCGGACGAACCGCCGATCCAGTTGCCAGCGAGCCAGCCGAGGTCGCTTACGAGCGTGGCGGCGGCGTGTAGTTCCATGCAAGGGATCATCGCGACGATCGCGAGCGCACCAACTTTGTATTTCATGGCCGAGAAGGGGACGGGGATTGCAAAACGGATGGAATCACCTGCCGCCGCCTGTGGCAATCCGGCTGTGGCGGCGGTGAAGTGGGTCCGGTTGGTGCCTTGACGCAAACATTGGCCGGGGCATCTTTGTGGCATGTCGATAACGGAACTCAAAGCTCAGGCGGCGCAGTTGTCGCCGGCCGAAAAGGCCGAGCTTGCCGAGTATCTGCGGCAACTCGCGGATCCCAAAGTAGCTGCCCGGCAGTTGCGTGTTGCGAACATGATGGCGGAAATGGACGCAGGCCGGAAATTCACGCGTCGCGATTTCGAGCAGATGGATGGCAAGCTGAGCGCCGAGGGCCTCTAGGCCGTGTGGGACTATTGTGGCAGCGCGGCCTCCTTTGCGTTTTTTGGCAGGCTGCCGCCGGCTGAGCGACGCAAGTTGCTTGCAGCGCTCGATCGATTCGCGAGAAACCCTCCTTTCGATGCGCCGGTCGTCCTGCACGACAAGGAGGGAAGGGCCCTGCAAGTTTGGAGAGCCTCTGGGTTCGAAGTTCTCTTTTGGCCGGATCACTCGTGTCGAGAGTTACGGATTCTCGAGATCGAGAAGATCGGGAATTAAACTGGCACCCGCCGCGACCGTCTTTACTCCGTCCGCAGCGCCTCGACGGGATTCACGCGCGTGGCCTTTCGGGCGGGCAGCCAGCAGGCGATCGCGGCGGCGATGGCGAGGATGAGCGCGGTGCCGGCGAGGACGAGCGGATCGTAGGACTTCACCTCGAACAACTGGCTGGCGATCGCGCGTCCGGCGGCGAGCGCGCCTGCGACACCGACAGCGATGCCGATCGCGAGCGGCACGAGTCCCTGGCGGAGCATGAGCGCTACGACATCGCCCGCCATCGCACCCAGCGCCATGCGCACGCCGATCTCCCGGCGCCGGAGCGTGACGCCATAGGCGACGACGCTGTAGAGTCCGGTGAGCGCGAGCACGAGCGCGAGTGCGGCGAAGAGACTGAGCAGCGTGGACTGGAGTGTCGCGTTGGTGTAGGTTGCCTCGACCTCCTCCTGCATCGTCACGATGTCATAGACGGCGATCTCAGGATCCAGCCGCGAGACGAGCTCGCGCACCTGCCGCTCGATTAAACGCGGACTTCCCTCGGTGCGCACGAGCGCGATCTTCTGGAGCCATGCAAACTGCCGAAGCGACCAGTAGGCCTGCGGACGCTGCGGTTCCTCGCCGTAGCCGTGCACTCGAAGCGTCGGCACGATACCGACTATCGTGAACCAGTTCGCCTCTTCATCCTCGCTCACGCCCCAGTTCACGCGCTGGCCGAGCGCGTCCTGCCCGGGCCAAAAGCGGTTGGCGAACACCTGGTCGACGATCACGACACGCGGTCCGGTGGCGTCGCCCGCGTTGAACGTGCGACCCTTAATGAGCGGCACGCGCAGCGTCGCGAAGTAGTCGTCGCTCACGATGCCCATCTCCGCGAGCGGCTTGTTGTTGTCGCCCGGCACATTCGTGCCCTCGGCGGCGAACGACGACTGCCATCCAGTGTTCAGTGGCGGCGTGGTGTTCGCCGCGGCGCTGACGACACCGGGCAGGACTTGCAACTCGTCGACGAGCGTTTGGAAAAACCTTTGCGACGCGGAACTCGAGCCGACGCCGGTCGCGGCGTTTGTGCGCTCTCCGTAGCGGCTCTCGGGAAGCGCGATCGAAAACATGAGCGTGTTCGACGTGTCGAATCCGAGCGCGGCACCCTGCATCCGTTCGAGGCTGCGCAACATGAGTCCAGTGGAGCTGAGCAACACGAGCGTGAGCGCGACCTGCGCGCCGACGAGCACGCGGCGAGCGACGGTGCCGCCGGTCGAGCCGCGGCTGCCCTCGTGGAGAGTCTGCAGCAGATTAGTGCGCGCGAGTTTCATCGCAGGCCAGAGCCCGGCGAGCAGGCCTGAGACGAGTGCGGCGGCAAACGAGAAGGCGAGCACCCAGCCGTTGATACCGATGCCCTCGAAGCGCGTCTGGCTCTGCGGCACGAGCGCGCGGATGCCATCGAGCGAGAACGCCGCGATGATGATCGCGAGTCCGCCGCCGGCCAAGGCGACGATGATCGATTGGAGGAGCATCTGTCGCACGAGTTGCAGGCGCGACGCGCCGAGTGCGGATCGGACCGCGTAGTCGCGCTGCTGCGTCATGCCGCGCGTGATGAAGAGACTGGCAACATTGGCGCACGCGATCGCGAGCACGAGGCCGGTCGCAGCAAGGAGCGACCAGAGGCCGACGCGGTAGGAATCGAGCTGGTTTTCGCTGAAGGGCTGGATGCGTGCGGAGATGCCCTCGAGAGCGTCTTTGTGCGCCTCGCGCAGCCCCACGTAGATTCGCTCCATGTCGGCCTCGACCTGTGCGACGGTGAGGCCGGGTTTGATGCGTGCGAAGCTGTAGAGACCGGGGTTGTTTCCGCGCGACTGCCATCCGGGCTGCGTGGCGGCGTAGGGCGCGATCGGCACCCACGTCTCTGCGAGCCGCGGAAGGCCCATCGATGCGGGCGCGATGCCGACGACGGTGCGCTTCACGCCGTCGACCGGAATTTCCGAGCCGACGAGGTCTGCGCGCCGGCCGAACCGGCGCTCCCAGAGCCGCTCGCCGATCACGACGACAGGTGCGGCACCGGGAGAGTTTTCCTCGGCGTTGAAATAGCGGCCCGCGACCGGGGGCAGCTTCGCGACGGCAAAAATCTCGTGCGACGCGTAGGCGCCGGTGACGTTTTCCGCGAGCTGGCCGGGGTCGGAGAGGTTGAAGCGATCGCGCCGACTCACGGCGAGCGCCTCGAACGCTTGTTGCTCACGCTGCCAGTCCTGCGTCGTCGGCCACGCGATCGACATTTCCATCTGTGGACCCTTCTGCCACATGACGACGATCTGTTGCGCGTCGGGATACGGGAACGGCCGCAGCATCACGGCGTAGAGGACGGAAAAGATCGCGGTCGTGGCACCAAGGCCGAGCGCGAGTGTGAGAGTCGAGGCGGCCGTGAAGCCGGGCGCTTTAAGCAGGCGGCGAAGTGCGTAGCGGAATTCGTTGATCATGGCGTCGGCGGGGTGTTTCCGGATAAACCGGCGGAAGGCGGGCGAGGTTGCGGATTATTTCAAACGATGCCTGGGAAATGTAGAATCTGAAAATTGCTGTAACCCCCAGACCCGAGACCCTAGACCCAAGACCCGATCATCACTCCGCCCGCCGCTCGTCCGGGCGAGAGAACGATTAGGATTAGGAGAACGAGAACGATTCAGAAGGGGACGCGCGCGGAGCCGGCGCTCACGCGACGAGCGGCGCGCCGAAGTGCAGCCAGAGCGCGATCATCGAAATGTGCAGGACCTGATCCACCCAGATGGTCACATGAGCGCCGATCGGACCCTCGGTCGTCTGGCCGAAGACGCGCGCCCACCAACGCAGCGGCACGCGCGTGTCCACGATCATGTGCGTCACCGCGAGGACGACTCCCGCCTGCCAGCCAAGCACCCAGCCCAGTAGCACTCCGTGGATCCCCGAGTGGATCCACGCGGCCGGGTGACGGAGGTCGACCTTGTTGATCGCCATCCAGTGGTTCTGCAGCAACCAGTCGCCGACGAGGTGCATCACCAAGGCGTTTTCGAATGGGGTCATGGCGTCCATCTTGGCCTCCCTTGCCGATTCGTCGAGGGCGTGTGAAGCTGCGCCGGGTAATTTTGGGGAAAGCGAAGCCGCCGCTGCTAGTCGATCCGGGTGCGCGAGTTTGCGTTCTCAGAGGTCCACGGTTTGTCGGGTCCGCCGATGATGGTTGCCCAGCCGGCCGGATTCTCGCCTTTGCCGACACCGAGGATAAGCTCGAAGCCGAGGAGCGCAGGAAGGTCGTTATACAACGGTCCGCCGCCGTCGGGGAGCGTCAGCCACACGTGATACGTCCCTGTCTGGCCCCCGTTGTCCCAATCGACGTTGAGCTTCACGTCGACGCCATCGATCACTGCTTCGCCGCGCCAGTGGAGCAGGCCGCTCGACTTGGTGGTCAGCGTGATCGTGCCCTCGGAGACGAGCCTTCCGGAGAGCTCGGCGCGGAACTGCGCGGTCACGTTCCTGGCTTTCGGCGTGGCGAGGATCGATGAGGAAGTGAACTGCGTGGTGTCGCCCTCGACATCCCCGAACACCTCGATGCTGCTGATGCCGCGGTTGGCGGAGGTCGCGCCGGGCGCCGACTGGTCGGAGTAGCCGAGCCACGCGCTTTCGTCGGAATAAATCAACCCCTTGGCGACGCTGACGGTCTTCGATATGGCCGACGGGCCATAAAGTGGATCGTCAAGCGTCACGACGGTCCCGCCGGGCAACGTGACCGGCTGGCCGAAGTAGGCGCTGATGTCATAGGTGGTTCCGTAGGACGCCAATTGGGACAGTCGCGCACGGCCTGCGCCGTCGGTGATCTCCGCGAGCGGGGTCGTGGTGCCGCCGCTCGTGAGGAGGAAGATCACCGTGCGCTCCCTGAGCGGAGTGCCGTCGTCCGCGCGGAGCAGGACCTCTACGTCGTAGGGGTTGGCGACCACGGCTCCTGACGTGAACGTCATCTGCGTCGGTCGCTTCGTGACGGTGAACGGTACACGGTCGTTCGAGCTTTGGCGGGTGATCTCGCCCCCGAAGGCGGCCTCGAGTTGATACGAGTCAGGACGCGCGTTGAGGAAGAGCTCGACCGACGCGACACCGTTGGCATCGGTGATCGCGGCCTTCACCGCCGGGCCCAACCGGAACAGCATGCGCCTCCCGGCGAGCGGCTCACCGTCGTCTCCCGTCAATCTGGCCTGCAACGGCAGGCTCGCGCGGTACGCGCCGCCGGCGGGGATCGTTCCGAGGAACGACACCGAGGTCGGCGTTCCGAGGATGCCGATGCCATCGAGGGTGGATTCGCCGAGCCTGAAATATTGCCCGAAGTTCGTGCTGGCCGAGACCGCACCGATTCCGTTCACGGCCTGGACGAGGTAGCGCACTTGCGCGGGATTCGATCCGGCCGGCAGCGGCAACGTGCCCGTCCATGTGCCGATCCCGGTCGCAGCCGCAGGCGCCGTGAGCGTGAGAGACTGCCAGATTCCGTGGAACGGCGAGCCCGGCAGGCCCGTGTATGTCACCCAGACTTCCTGCACGCCAGCCGCCTCAGTCGCGGCGACCTCGGCGGAGAAATGCGCGCCGGACGCGTCGACGAAGCTCGAGACGATGTTGATGGCCGGCGGATTCGCGAGCGCGCCTGCCGTGACTTCCGGGCAATAGAACACCGAGTAACTCATCTGCGTGTAGCGCCGCAGCGTGCCGGTGATTTCCTCCGGGCCGTCGGACAGGAACTGCGTGGCGAAGGTGTTGAGCGACGAGACGCCGCCGGCCCCGCACAACTCGCCGATCTGGTTCAGCGCCCACGGAAGGACCGGATACCAGACTTCGGTCGCGAACTGGCCATGCACGCCGCGCGTCTCCGTCGTGGCGGCGCCGGTGAAGGGAACGAAACCGGAGGTGTCCAGATACTGACCGCCACGGAATCCAACACCGCGCACGAGTCCCGCGGACGGCCGGCTCACGTTGAAGACCTCAAGGGGACGCACCGGCTCGCCTGTGTTCGACACTGAGCCGTCCTTTCCAACGAAGTAGGAAGCTACCAGCGTGTCGTTCGTCCCGACGATATCCAGCGTGCGATCCACCTGTGTCAGGTTCGGGGCGAAAGCTAGTTCGCCGACGGCCAGCGAGTGCGCCGCGCCCGGCCCGGTGACTGGCGCGACCGAAGAGATGTCGCCCGAGTCGATCACAGCGGGGAGCCGCGCGCCGGGAAGGTTCATCTTCAGCATCGGCAAGCCGTAGAGCACGACCTGCAAGAGGGACTTCTCGTGGATCCCGCGCATCAGCGGCGTCTCCGCGAGGTAGTGGTTCTTGGCCTCGACCATCGCGCGGCCGATGGAGACCGGTCCGGTTCCGCGGCGCAGCGAGCGGACGATCTCAACGTGCAGACGCTCGGTGTATTCTATGAAGTCGGTGTCACCATATTGGTAGCCGGTGCCGGAGATGAGGACCGCTCCCTTCCGGCCAAATGCCTGTGGCCAGTCGGGCTGCTCCGTCACGATCGGAATGGCATCGCCGTCGACGGTGCTGAAACCGGAGTGGCAGCCGGGGCTCATCACGAAGGCGTAGGTGAAGTCGGCCGGCGAAGCATTGAGCTCCGCGGCGGTGAACCGCGTCGTGTAATCGGCTGCGAGCGCGCCGCTGGCGCTGAAATGCCCCGCAAGGTAAACGATGTCGTGCCGTGAACCGAAGAGTGCGCTGCGCATCTGGCTCGCGGTCCATCCGAAGACCGGCGGCACGTCGATGGGCGTGATCAAGTCGTGCACGGTCGCGCCTGCGCCCAGTCCCGCCGCGAACTCGTCGCGCACTTCCTCCGCTGCGTCGGCGAGGAAGTCGTAGCCTGCGGAGAATATCGAGCTGGGTACGGGAAGGACTCCGCCCGCGCTGTCGAACAGCGGCCGGTAGATGTCGAGGTAGGCCTTCACCTCCGTCGCGGATTCGACCAAGCGGCCCACTGGTGCGTCCGGCAGGAAATAGGAGCCCGTGCCGAGGAACACTTCGCAGTGCGAACCGTAGCGATCCTGCGTGAGCACCTGCGCGTAGCGAAGCGCCGATTGCGAGTGCGTGGGATCGAGCACGGGCGGGAAGTAGTTCGCCTCGCTTGCGAGCATCGCCTGGTCGTCCGTGCGGAAGAACGGGATGGCCTTGTCCGGCCCGATCAACGTGATGTCGGCGATCGACGGGTGCGCCGTGCGATACGCGCGGATGAGATTCGCGATCGCCTCGGCCACGAGGTTCTTCGCGAAGGGGCAATACGGGTTTGCATCGGCCTGCGCATTGAGCGCGACGATGCGTGAATCCGCGGACACATCGACCACAGTGGCGTTCGCGGCTGTGGCAAACGCCGCGATCGAGCCGGCGAGCGCCGTCTTCTCCGCAGAAGTGCCGGCGATCCGCGCCGAGTCCCACACGATCAGGCTAGTCGGGGAACCAGACGCCGCCGGCGTCGATGCCGGCGTGGTCGCGAGATCGTTCACACCGACGCAAAGATTCTGCTGGATGGCGATGTTGAGATCATAGGGCGCGGTGGTCGAATACACGCCGTTCTGGCCGCGGATGCGGATGTAGAATTCGCCGCTCTGCGTGTAGGTGTTAAAGCGGATGCCCTCGCTCACCGTGCCCGGCGAGGCCGAGAACGCGACGACGCTGCGCTGCTGCGCGGAGGCGTAGGCTTCGGGCGAGTAAGCCTCGGGAGCGTAAGCCTCCGGCGCGTAAGCTTCGGGAGAGTAAGCTTCGGGAGAGTAGGCTTCAGGCGCATAAGCCTCGGGAGCGTAAGCCTCCGGCGCATAGGCTTCGGGGGAGTAAGCCTCGGGTGAGTAGGCTTCGGGCGAGTAGGCCTCCGGCGCGTAGGCTTCCGGTGCGTAGGCCTCGGGCGAGTAGGCTTCAGGCGCGTAGGCCTCCGGTGCGAATTGCGCTCCGAGAAGCGCGAGCAGTTTCTCCGCTTCGGTGCTCTCCGCAGCGACCTGCCCTTGGAGCTTCGCATACGCCTCGCCGATGTCGCTGTAGACGACGACGTCGAAATTCGCCGGGAGGTTCGTGAGCTCGACGCTGATCCGCGAACCGGGAGCTCCCTGGAATTTATACCAACGCGACTCGCCGGCCTTGGCCAGGACCTGGCGGAAGTAACCCACGGACTGTTTGCCGTCGGGCGAAACGGGAGTCAGCTCGAGCGGGATCGCGAGCGGCCACGCCACATTGGGCAGGCAGGAGTCCCAAGGATCCGAGACCACGACATCGAACTCAGTCGCGGCGAGAATCGTGGGGTCGCCGACAGCAGGCTGGAAGACGGCCTCGACGCGGACATGCGACGTGCCGAGTGCGAAGTTGACCAGCGACAATCCCTGCAGCGTGAACTGCGCGCCGACAGGCGGCGTGATCGTCACGACCGGGAAGACCGTGGTGCCGCACGAGGGCGACATGCCAGTCACCGTGACAATTTCGGAGAGATCGATCGGCGCGGCGCACTGGGACGGATCGACATTGCGGGCGACTGTCGCGGGTGCGCTGAGCGTGACGTTTGCCACGACACTCACCGTCCGGGAAACAGCCGCGGAGTTTCCGGCGGTGTCGTAAGCGGTGTAGACGACAGTGTAGCTCCCCGGGGAGCAGGAATCGACCTCGGCGCCGGGGACGCCATTGACGCTTCGCAACACGGTGACCGCCCCCGAACAATCCGACGTGCTCACACCGGGATCGCTGAACGCCTCGCCGAGTTGCAGCGTGATTGTCGCGCTGCCGTTGAGCGAAATGGTCGGCGGAGCGAGATCCCTCACGACGACGGAGACCGCCTGCCGCGCGGAACGGTTGCCCGAGGCGTCCTTCGCGCTGACGTAAACCGTCGTCGTTCCGATCGGAAACGTGCGAGGGAAGGTGATGACCGAATAGCCACCAACTCCGTCGGCCAGTTCGTAGACGATGGTCGGAGCGGGATCGCACGCGTCGGTTACGCTCAGTGTCAGGCCCAGCGAGGCCAGCGAATCAGAGGAGCAGGTAGCCGGGTTGGTCGCATCGAAGTAAACTACGTTCGGCGAAATGGGCGCGAGTGTCGGCGGGGTCGTGTCGACGACCGAGACGAGCCGCGTCGCGGAAGCCGAGTTTCCGGCCGCGTCCGTGGCGGTGTATTTGACCGAGTAGACGCCCAACGCGCCGGTGTTCAGTCCGCTGGCGTCGACTTGGACGGCGATCGTGCCGTCGCAGATGTCGGTGGCCGTGGCGCCGGGATCGGAGAAGGGCGTTCCGCACTCGACGGTCATGGTCGAGGAGCCGATGAGCGTGATGACGGGTGGGGTGGTGTCGACGACCCAAACGACTGTGTCGCGGGTGAGTTCGAGGCCGCCGGTGGAAATCGTCACGGAGGCGTCGTTGGCGCCGTCGTCGAATGTGCCGGTGTAGCTCAGCACCACCGGTTCGTCGTTGCCGGGAAAGTTGAGCACAGTGGGTGTCGCTGCGACGCCGTTGACTGACCACGTCACGGTCACCGGACCGCCGATGGGCACGACGAGGCTCGCGGTGAGTTCGCCGATCGTCGTCGCACCCTGGCACTCGAAACGGAATTCTGCCGGGAGTGTCAGCGTCGGCCCGAGGAACTCGAACGCGCCGACGTCCGCGCGTCCGTTGGAGGCGCGCGGATAGCCGCGCTGGTCGGTGGCAACGAGGGTGCCGGCGAAGACGGGATTGCCGCGGTCGATCGCCGGGCTTCCAGGAGAGATCGCATACGTCCGTGTGCGGCCGCCGTTGTAGGCGAGCGGTCCGAGGAGAGGATCGATGTTGACTTGATCGTTCGCGCCGGACGGCGACAGCGTCGTGCCGGTCTTGAGCACGATGTTGTAATCGGCGGAGCTGATCTTGCCGCTTTGCTGGGTGCCCAGGTCGCGTTGTATTTCCGAGCCGGCGCTGTTCACGATGACATTTTTCGCAAAGATTGAACCACCGACGAGTGCCGTGGCTCCCGAACCCGCGACGTAAACTCCGCCTGATTGCGCGCCGGAGCGGTTGTGCGCGAACGTGGTCGCGATCAGGGAGGCGGTGCGCTTGGGGCCACTGCCTGCGACAAACGCCAGGCCGCCGCTCGTGCCGCCGGTGTTGCCGGAGAAGGTCGAGCTCTCGACGGACAGGTTGGCGCCGCTGGAGAAGACGCCGCCGCCGAATCCGGTGGCGACGTTGTTCTCGATCAGGCTGCGCGTGATCACAAGCGGCGCGGTGCTTGCGATGCCGCCTCCCGCGGGGGCGTTGTTGGATGCGACAAGGCAGTCGTCGAGCCGCAAGGTGCCTTGATTGAAAATAGCGCCGCCTCCGTCGGTGCCCGTCGCCGTGTTTGCGAGGAAGTCGCAACCGAGGAAGGTGGCCGTTGCGCCCGTGGCGATGGAGACCGCGCCACCCCTCACCGCGCGACCGTTCTGCAACGTCAGGTCCGTGACGGTCACTGCCGTGTGCGACGCGATCAGGAAAATGCGGTCCGCTCCAGCGCCGTCGACCGTGACCAGCGGGGTAGGGCTGCCGCTCGCATTTCCCGGCCCGAGGATGGTCACGTTCCTATCGATTTGGATCGCACCAAAGCTCAATGAAATCGTCGTCGGTAGCGGGCCGCCAAAAACTACGGGATCGAACTCGATCGTGTCGCCATTGCCCGCGGCGGCGATGACGCCGCGCAGACTTCCCGCGTAATCGGGACTGGCGCCGGACGCGGCGTCGTTGGCGTTGGTCACAACGAACGTCGCCGCGGCGGCGATCGACGGAAGCGCTGCAAGCGCACTCACGAAGAGGGCGGCAATAACTAAAGGTGCGCCGCGGCTGATGCCACGACCGGATAAACGTGCGCGGCAAAATCGCACGCAGGAAGCGTTCAGGTTCATGTGAAGATCGAAGGCCGTAACGGCCCGCTGCATAGGGAACGAGACCGACCTAGAAATCCGTTTCGCAATCGGGAGTCGACATCCTTTCGAGTGCTGGCCGCAAGATAAGGGAAACCCCGACACCGTGGTGCGCATTCGCCCGATGGATCCCGGGTATTCCGCACCGAAGTGCGGCCCTCGAACCGTAGCGATTCAATCAAAGTCGCGAGTTCTCGTAGCGGCCGAGGTAACGAGGACAGGGCACCGCCGACCGCGCGGCAGTTGACGAAGCCGGGATCGTTCCCCACGGTCCGCCCGCGAAGCCATTCATGGCCGAAGATTCCATCATTGAACAGTTGCTTGCCTATCTGCCGCCGGATCGCGCCGAGTCGATTCTCGACGGCTCCAAGCTCCCGGCGGTCGCTTCGGGTTCGGTGCTCTTTTCGGATATTTCGGGATTCACGCCCCTGACCGAGGCCGTGATCGCGCGCTTTGGGCCGCGCCGCGGTGGTGAGGAGTTCACGGACCGGCTGAACGCTGTCTATGATACATTGATTGCCGAGGTGAATCGGTATGGTGGGAGCATCGTCGGTTTCGCCGGCGATGCGATGGTCGTGTGGTTCGCCGACGATCATGGCACGCGCGCAGTGACGACCGCGCTGGCGATGCAGCGCGCGATGGGCCAGTTCGCCAGCGTGGTGTTGCCCGATGGCGAAACCGTCTCCCTCAGCATGAAGGTCGCCGTCTCATCCGGCACGTTGCGGCGATTCGCCGCCGGCGATGGCTCCATCCAGTCCTTCGATGTGATCGCCGGGGACGTCATGGAGCGCGTCTCCGCGTGCGAGGGCGCGGCATCGGGCGGAGAGATCGCGGTCGACGGGGACACCGCCCGCCGGCTGCAGGACGAGTTGCTCGTGCGCGAATGGCGCGAGTTGCCCGCGGGCTCGAAGGCGGACGCGGTCGCGGTGGTCGGTGGATTGCGCACCGAACAACCGCCGCAAGCGCGCCCCGCGATTGCCGTTCCAGCGGATGCGGCCGAGCGCCTGCGAACATGGCTGATCCCCGAAGTCGCGCGTCGGATTCTCTCGGGACAAAACGTGTTTCTGACCGAGCTCCGCCCGGCGGCGGCGCTCTTCACACGTTTCACGGGAATCGATTTCGAACGCGATCCCACGGCTCCGGAGAAACTCGATCTCTACGTGCGCTGGTTGCAGCAAATCCTCTCACCGCTCGAGGGTGTACTGGTGCAGCTCACGGTTGGCGAGAAAGGCAGTTATTTCTACGCGGCTTGGGGCGCGCCGATCGCGCATGATGACGACTCGATGCGGGCGTGCACCGCGGCGCTCGAGATCATCCGCCCTCCGCCGGAGATCGCCGCGTTCATCCACAACACCCAGATCGGCATCACACGCGGCACGATGCGCACGGGCGCCTACGGCAATCATCAGCGGCGCACCTACGGCGTGCTCGGGGACGACACGAATCTTTCCGCGCGCCTGATGGCGAAGGCGGGCCCCAACGAGATTCTTGTCAGCGAACGGGCCGCGCGCCGGCAGACGGACATGTTCGAGCTGACCCCGCTCCCGCCGGTCACCGTGAAGGGGAAGAAGGATCCTATCCCGGTGTTCCGTCTGGTCGGCCGCCGGCAAATTGGAATTCTCGGTGCGGCGCGGGCGGCTCGATACGCCACTCCGATGATTGGCCGGCGCCACGAGCGCACGCTGGCTCTCGAACGCCTCGGCCTGGCCAAGAAAAAGCTCGGCCAGGTAATCGCAATCGCCGCGGAGGCGGGCATGGGCAAGACGCGACTTCTTACGGAGGTGATCCGGGAAGCGGTCACGATGGGATTCACCGCATTCGCCGGGGATTGTCCGGTGCTCGCGCGGGAGGCGAGTTACTCCGTTTGGGTTCCGATCTGGCGCTCGTTTTTCCAACTGCCGGCCGAATCGGACCCGGCCTCGACGCTTGCGAGTTTGGAAAGGCAGCTCGCGGCGGTCGATCCGGCGATGCGCGCGCGCGCGCCGCTGCTCGGACCGCTGGTCAATGTTGCGCTGCCCGACAACGAGCTCACGCGGACGCTCGATGCGAAGGTGCGCCGTTCCTCGCTCGAGGGTCTCGTGATCGAATGCATCCGGCATCGCGCGCGCTCCGGGCCGCTGTTGTTCGTCCTCGAGGAGTGTCACTGGATCGACGACGCGTCGCGGCATATGCTCGGCGTTTTGGTCCAGGCGTTGTCGCGCTTCCCCGTCGCCGTGCTGTTGGCTCACCGCCCCGTGAAGGTGGGCGAAGTCCTCGGGGCCGAAGAGGCTGCGCTGGAGTACGTCACCACCATCACGCTTGGCGATCTACCCGCGGACGAAGCGCGGCAGCTCGTCGAGCAGAAGCTCAAGGATGTGTTCGGAGCCGACGGCGCGCCGCCGGAGCGGTTGATCGACCTGATCGCATCGCGCGCCAGCGGCAATCCCTTCTTCATCGAGGAAGTCGCCAATCTCTTGAAAACCCGCCGGGCGGAGCTTGCCGACCCGGGGGCGCTGGAGACGCTCGAGCTCCCGGACAGCTTGCACAGCCTCGTGCTCGGTCGCATCGACCAGATGAGCGAGGACGCGCAAATCACGCTGAAGGTCGCGAGCGTCATCGGGCGGCTGTTTCGAGCCGCGATGTTGTTTGGTGTTCATCCGCTCGAGCACGGCCGGCTGAACATTCCCACTCACTTGGACGAAATGCGCGTCCGAGATGTCGCCCTGCCGGAACCGGCCGAGGGTGACGAGGCATACCTTTTCAAACACGTGGTCATCCAGGAGGTCGCCTACGAGAGTCTGCCGTTCGCGATGCGCTCCCGGATTCACGAGGCGATCGGCGGCTTCCTCGAGAGCATGGCGGGCGACAATCCCCAGCCCTGGCTCGACCTGCTCGCGTTTCACTTCGACCACAGCCAGCGCGACGACAAGAAGCGTCACTATCTCGTTGCAGCGGGCGACGCGGCCCGCGCGGCCTACGCGCTTTCTTCCTCGATCAGCTATTACGAGCGCGCGCTGGCACTGCTGGCGGGTGGAGAGCGGATCGACGTGCTGGTGCGATTCGGCGAAGTGCTCGAACTTGCCGGCCGCTGGAACGACGCCTTTGCCCGCTACCGGGAGGCGCGCACGCTGGCCGAGCAATCCGGCACCGCCATCCAGCGCGCGGCAATCGCAGGTGCGATCGGCGATCTGCATCGCAAGCGCGGGGAGTTCCCCGACGCGGAAACCTGGCTGAAGCGCGCGCGCCTCGAAAACGAGGATCTCGGCAACGAGCCCGGCGTTGCCCTGATGCTTCACCTCGAGGCGACGCTTTGCGCACAGACGGGCAGTTTTGCCCGAGCGGCCCAGCTGTTCCAGCGCGCGCTCGCAATGCGTGAGCGCCTCGGCGAGGAGGCCAACGCCGCGAAGACGCTCAACAACCTCGGCATCGTCGCGCGCGCCCAGGGCGACGTGAACATGGCTTTGCGGTACTATGAACGCAGTCTGGCGATCCGCCGGCGCGTCAACGACCGGCGCGAGATCGCGAATTCGCTCAACAACCTCGGCTTCGCGCACCGCTATCTCAAGGAATTCAAGCGGGCCGGCGAAATGCTCGAGGAGAGTGTGCAACTGAATCGCGCGGTGGGCGACCGCTGGTCGACCGCCAACGCCCTCACCAGTCTCGCGGAGCTCGCACTCGACACGGGTGACGCGGCGCTCGCGAGCCGTTGCCTGAAGGAAAGCATCACGATCAACCGTGAACTTGGCGACCGGCGCGCACTCGCGTTTCTGCTCGAGGGATTCGGACACCTCGGCCGGTTGAAGAACGACTTTCCCGCGGCGTTGCTGTTTTTTGCGGCGGCGCGCGCTGTGCGCGAGGCCATCGGCGCACCACTGGAGCCGGCTGACGCCGCCAAGCTCGCGACGGTGCTGTCGCAGACGCGCGCGCAGGTCGACACGGCTATTTCCGAGCGCACCGAGGCGGAAGGTCGCGCCCTGCCACTCGGCGAGGTCCTCGATCGCGCTGCGACCGCGTTTGCGTAGGCTGGTGCCCGTTCTCGCGCGGGCCGGATGGTTTTCGACGACGGTCCAACGTGTCACGTCGCGATCAACGCCTCCTGTGAGTTGGGGACGTTCGATTTCGATTCAAATCGGAATTGCACTCCCCAGCGGGAGCTTCCATTTCACCACCTGTGTCCTCCATCCTCGACTTGTTCCAAGACCATGCGGTCCGCCGTTTTGCTCCCGGTGAGCTGATACTGGAGGGCGGCAAGAAGGCGGGCATTCTGTTTGTGCTCCTCGAAGGAGCCATCGAGGTCCGCAAGGGAAGCGTGGTGGTGGATTTCGTGCGGGAGCCGGGTGCGGTGTTCGGTGAAATCTCCGCCCTGCTCAACTCGGGCCACACCGCCGACGTACGCGCGGCGGAGGCGTCGGCGCTCTACGTGATCGAAGAGCCGCACAAGTATTTGCGCGAGCATCCGGAGTTTCATCTGCACGTGTCGGAGTTGCTGGCGCGCCGGCTCAGTGCTCTCGTCAAATACCTGACGGACGTGAAGCAGCAATACGAGGGCCACGATCACCTCGGCATGGTCGACGAGGTGCTGGAAACTCTGGTTCATCGCCAGCCGCGCAAGCGGGGCGTCTGAGTGGAAATCACTCCGTTGCCGGGTAGTTGCCGACGTGAGGAGGCGGTGAGCAGGGGATAGTCGCGATCCGCCTCGTTACCTCCCAAGAAACATCTCCGGTTGTAGCCCGCCGCGTGAGCGGCGGGATCCGGATCCCTGCGCTCACGCGCAGGGCCACGACGGAGTTTCTTCCGGTTCCAACCGTGCCGCAGCCACGGTTCCCGCGCTCGGCGGCTCGACGGATCGGCAAGCTACAGCGTGTCGCTCGCCGCGAGCGCCTGCGAGTCGCGTTCCCCCAGCGACACCCAATCCGCAGTCATCGCGTCGAGATCGAAATCGACGAACGCCGGCGTCGCCCCGATCTGGCGTCCGGGGTTGAACACCCACGTGCGTCCGACCCGGTCGATCCACGAACCGTCAGGATAAAATGGCGCGTTGTGCACGTGACCGGACAGGACGAGGTCGGGCTGAAAGCGATGGATCCACTCGACGAGGAATGTGTCCCCGGCAAATTTCCGGCCCGTCCAGCTCACGCGAAACTGGTCTGGCGGCGCGTGATGAAGCCAGATCCATTTCTGACGCGGCTGCAGCGACCCCTCGACAAGCATGCGCTCGAGTGCCGAGCGGCTCAGCGGGCCATCCCACCACGGGCAGATCGTCACCAGGTTTCCGCCGAGATCGACGTGATCGAAATCGACGAACAAGCCATCGGCCTTCGCGTATCGCAACCATGCGGCGACGGACTCGTCAGCCTCGTTGCGGCTGTCGCCGTCATGGTTGCCCGAGCAGACAAGGACGCGGGTCTTTTCGCGGAGCCTCGCCAGATATTTTTCCACGATGATAATCTGCACGTCGCATTCGAGCGGCGAGCTGAGATCGAGAAGATCCCCTCCGATGGCCACTGCGTCGTAGTCGCCCGCCCGCGCCACGAGCCAGTCGAATTGCTTGAGGGCGTAGTGGATGTCGGCGACGAAAAGTAGGCGCATGGAGGCAGGGGACGCGGGCGACGGTGAGATGAACTTCCGCTCGGAACAAGCTGTTTTGCCCGATCCGGATGGCGAACGATGCCTCCCTTGCGGGCAGGGAAGTGACCACTTGCCGCTGCCTGGATCAGACGTTCGCGAAAATCAGGGTGACTTGAGCGAGGAAGCGCCTGCCTCGGCGGAACGCGCCACGACGGCATCGAGTTTTTGATGAAGCTGCATGATCTCAAACTGAAGCTTCACCGCGACCTGGTAATCCTGCTCGTTGCGCAACCGGTCCCGCCGGCCCTCGGTCGACTGGGTGACGAGAATGAACAGCGAGAGGAAAATCGCCTCCAGCGAAGTCCAGGACGAGAGGAATTCGAACGGATACGGATCCCAGGCGCGGGGGCCGAGCAAGATATTGGCCAGGATCCAGCCGCCGAAGAGACAGGCATGGACGATGAGGAATCCACGGGTGGCCGCAACTTCTGTGATGAGGCCCGAAATCCGCTGCCAAGCGGTAAGCCGTTGCTGGATGATTTCGTTGACGTTGCGAATGCCGCGCAAGCGCTCGAGCAAGTGCCGCTGGCGCCGTCCCAACACCTCCAGCACGTGGAGCGCGATCGAGCCATGGACTTGCACGCAGGCGCGAAAGGCTGTGTTCGAAAGCACGAGCATGTGCGACGACTCGATGGTCCGCACGGTCGAGGTGCGCGTGCCACCATCGAAGAGCGCCAGCTCCCCGAAGAATTCGCCCGGCCCGAGCACACTGACGCGAAGCTCGCGCCCGGCCTCATCCGGAATGCACACCTCGACGCGACCGCTCTTGATGATGAAAAACTCGCTTGCTTGATCTCCGATCCAGACGACCGGCTGGTTTGCTTCGAGATCGCGCTCCGTCATCGAGCCTGCGAGGAGCTCGCGTTGAGCGGGCTCGAGCTTCGAGAACAACTCGACGCCGGAAAGGGCTGCTGCATCGATCATGCGCACACCCATGGCGAGAGACGTCTCGGTAGTCTACATCGTTCTCATTCTCGCGTCTTCGTTCTTCACGGGACGTGGCTGGCCCTGGAAAAATCGCCGCAAGGTCTCACGGGTTGCAGAATTCTGATTTCTGAACGATCTGACTGACCGGGCTGGGCGGACGCCCGGCAGGGCCCGCGGCCCTTGACACTGCAATATGCGAAATCGACCCTAGAAATCTTGTCCAATCGCAGCGCTGGCTGAAACCGCCCCCGCAGAGTGAGCGTCGAACACACTCCTGATCATGCCCGAGAAAGTCTCCTCATCACGCACCCGCTGGATCCTCTACAGTATTGTAATTGTTGTCGTGGTCGTGGGCGTGTGGCGCTTCAGCCGGCAGGAGAAACGCGAAACCGGCCGTTGGCGCGGCCCAAACCCCGCCTGGGCCGGCACCGCGAATGCACCGGCCATGCCCGTCCGCGTCTTTCGGGCCGAACGCCGTAACCTGCCTGTCCAGCTCAAGGCCATCGGCACCGTCACGCCGCTCAACATGGTCACGGTCCGAAGCCGGGTTGACGGGCAGTTGCACCGGATCGCTTTCGAGGAAGGGGCTCGCGTCAAGGCCGGCGACCTTCTCGCGGAGATCGACCCCGAGCCCTACCGGATCCGGCTTGCCGAGGTGGAGGGCCGGCAGCGGCAAAACCAAGCCCAGCTCGAAACGGCGCGCGCCGACCTGGAGCGGCTCAAGCAGCTCTTTGAAAAACAGCTCGTGACCAACCAGGAGATGGACGCGCAACAGGCGCTCGTGCGCGAGCGCGAGGGTGCCGTGGCATCCGATGCAGCCGCGGTCGCGAATGCCCGCCTCCAGCTTGGCTACACCCGCGTCGAAGCGCCGATTTCGGGCCGCCTCGGCTTGCGGAGTGTCGACCCCGGCAACCTGATACGGGCAAACGACGCCAACGGGCTCGTCACGATCACGCAGACCCAGCCGATCGCAGTCATGTTCACGGTGCCCGAGGTCGACCTGCCCAAGGTGATCGAGCCATTGCGTGCCGGCACGCAGTTGCCCGTCGAGGCTTGGGATCGCGGCGAGCGCAACATCCTCGCCACCGGCGTGCTCACGACCGTCGACAACCAGATCGACCTTGCGACGGGCACACTCCGATTGAAGGCCACGTTCGCCAACGACGACGAGAGCCTCTTTCCGAACCAGTTTGTGAACGTCCGCCTGCGCGTGCGTGTGATCGAGAATGCGATCGTCATCCCGTCGGCTGCGGTGCAATTCGGCGCGCGCGGCACCTACGTCTTCGTTATCACGCCCGAAAACAAATCCACACTGCGCGAAGTCACGCTCGGCGCATCCGACGGCGTGATGCAGGCGATCGAGAAAGGCCTCGAGCAAGGCGATCCGGTCGTCCTCGAGGGAATCGACCGGCTGCGCGAAGGGCGGGATGTCGTCGTGGTCGAGGATCAACCTTCCGCGGGGCCGGGCCCATGAACCTTTCCCGGCCGTTCATTCTGCGGCCGGTTGCCACCAGCTTGCTGATGGTGGCGCTGCTGCAGACGGGAATCATGGCCTACCGGCTGCTGCCGGTGGCTGCGCTGCCGCAGGTGGATTTCCCGACGATCCAGGTCTTCACGTTCTACCCCGGCGCCAGTCCCGCGATCACGACGAGCGCGATCACCGCGCCGCTCGAGCGCCGTTTCGGCCAGATACCCGGGCTCAGCCAGATGTCGTCGTCGAGTTCCGGCGGTGCATCGGTGATCACGCTCCAGTTCTCGCTCGAGCTGTCGATGGCGGTCGCCGAGCAGGAAGTGCAGGCCGCAATCAATGCCGCCGGCAACCTCCTGCCAAACGACCTGCCCGCGCCTCCCGTTTACCGAAAGGTCAACCCGGCCGACACGCCGATCATCACACTCGCAGTCACCTCCGCCACAATGCCGCTGCCCGACGTGCACGACCTCGTCGACACGCGCATCGCACAGAAGCTCGCGCAACTCCCCGGCGTCGGACTCGTGAGCCTCGCCGGCGGCCAGCGACCTGCCGTGAGGGTGCAGATCAATCCAGGCGAACTCGCCGCGCGCGGGCTCAACTTTGCGAGCATCCGCAACGCGATCAACGCCGCGAGCGTGAACCAGCCCAAGGGTAGCTTCGACGGTCCCGTGCGCACCGTCTTGATGGATGCCAACGACCAGCTCCGCTCCGTCGAGGAATTCCGCGATCTCATCATCACCTGGCAGGACGGCGCTCCGCTTCGCCTCGGCGATGTCGCGCGCATCGAGAACGCCACCGAGGACCGCCGGCTCGCCGCGTGGTCCGGCCGCTCGCCCGCCGTGCTCGTCAATGTGCAGCGACAGCCGGGTGCCAACGTCATCCAGGTCGTCGACCGCGTGAGGGAGTTGTTGCCGCAGCTCGCCGCGAGCATGCCCGCGGCGGTCGAGATCGAGGTGCTCACAGACCGTACTCAGAGCATCCGCGCGTCGGTGAAGGCCGTGCAGCACGAGCTGTTGTTCGCGATCGGGCTCGTCGTGCTGGTCACGTTTCTTTTCCTGCGCAGCGCGGCGGTCACGATCATCCCCGGCATCGCGGTGCCGCTCTCGCTCATCGGCACGTTTGGCGTGATGTATCTTGCCGGCTACTCGGTGAACATCCTCACGCTGATGGCGCTGACAATCGCGACGGGCTTCGTCGTCGACGACGCGATTGTGATGCTCGAGAACATTGCGCGCTACCGCGAGAAGGGCGCGACGCCGATGGAGGCCGCGCTCAAGGGAGCCTCGCAGATCGGCTTCACGCTCGTGTCGCTCACCTTGTCGCTTGTCGCAGTCTTGATCCCGCTGCTGTTCATGAGCGGTGTGGTCGGGAGGTTGTTTCACGAGTTCGCCGTCACGCTCGCGGTATCGATCCTCATCTCGCTTGTAGTGTCGCTTACACTCACGCCGATGATGTGCGCGCGCATGCTGCCCGCGCCGAAGCCGGAGGAGCACGCGAAGCGCGGCTTTCTCGACAAGGTGATCGAGCGCTACGGTGAATGGCTGGACTGGGTGCTTGAACGCCAGGGGCCCATGCTCTGGGTGATGGTCGCCACGCTCGCGCTCACGGTCGTGCTCTACCTCGCGGTGCCAAAGGGATTTTTCCCTTCGCAGGACACAGGCGCGCTGCAAGCCGTCACCGAAGCGCCGGAGTCGGTGTCGTTCACGGCGATGTCCGAGCGACAGCAGGCACTCGCCTCGATGATTCTAGACGATCCGGACGTCGCGAGCCTGTCGTCCTTCATTGGAGTCGACGGATCGAACTCGACCCTCAACAGCGGCCGCATGCTCATCAACCTGAAGGGGCACGGCGAGCGGGACGCGACAGCGCTCGAGGTTATGGCGCGGCTGCGCGAGCAGGCGCGCGAAGTGCCCGGTATCAACCTCTATCTGCAACCCGTTCAGGAACTCACGATCGAGGATCGCGTGAGCCGCACTCAGTATCAGTTCAGCCTCACGTGCCCGGACGACGAACTCTTGGGCGAGTGGGTGCCGCGCCTCGTCGAGACGTTGCGCACGCTGCCGGAACTCGCGGACGTCGTCAGCGACCAGCAGCCCAACGGACTCCAGGCCTACCTCGACATCGATCGCGACGCGGCGAGCCGGCTCGGGATCAGCGTGGCCGACATCGACGACACGCTCTACAGCGCGTTTGGCCAGAGGCAGGTGTCGACGCTCTTCACTCAATCGAGCCAGTATCGCGTCGTGATCGAGATGGACCCGCGGCTTGTCACGGGCCCGGAGGCGCTCGAGGGTCTCCACGTCAACGGCCGCGGCGGCCGGCCCGTGCCGCTGGCAAGCGTCGCCCGTGTAATCGAGCGCAAGACCACGCTTCTGATTAATCACATCGGCCAGTTCTCTGCGTCGACCGTCTCATTCAACCTCGCCGACGGCGCCTCGCTGGGCGACGCAGTTTCCGCGATCGAGGCGGCGGTGCGCGGCATCGAGTTGCCCGTGGCGATCGAGCTGCGCTTCCAAGGCGCGGCGAATGCATTTCGCGATTCGCTCTCGAGCACGCTCTTCCTCGTTCTCGCGGCGGTGGTGACGATGTATATCGTCCTTGGAGTTCTCTACGAGAGCAGCATCCACCCGATCACGATTCTCTCGACGCTGCCGTCGGCGACCGTCGGCGCGCTGCTGGCGCTTTGGCTCACCGGCCGGCCGCTCGACATGATCGCGATCATCGGCGTGATTCTCCTCATCGGCCTCGTGAAGAAGAACGGAATCATGATGGTGGACTTCGCACTCGAGGCGGAGCGCAACCAAGGGCTGCCGCCGCGCGCAGCGATCCGGCAGGCGGCGTTGCTGCGATTCCGTCCGATCCTGATGACGACGCTCGCCGCGCTCTTCGGCGCTTTGCCGCTGATGCTGTCGACAGGCTCGGGCGCCGAGCTTCGCCAGCCGCTCGGCCTTGTGATGGTAGGCGGCCTGCTCGTGAGTCAGGTGCTCACGTTGTTCACGACGCCCGTCGTATATCTCTTCTTCGACCGTCTCGCCCGCCGCGAGAAGCGCAACGAAACGCGGGAGACAATCCCCGCAAGCGCCGAGCCGGAGCAGTTGTCGTCATGAGGACCGGGAATGCAGCTCTCCTTGTAGGGTCGGGCCTTCAGCCGTCGCCAAGCCTATGGCTGACACGTGGCCCGACCTCGTGCCCAAGGTCGTCGCAAGCGACGACCCTACAGACGATAGCGGCCAGGTCGCTTCCTTCGAATTGTGTAGGGTCGGCCCTTGGGCCGACCTTGAACGCCGAGGCGTCACGATGAACCTCTCGCGCCCATTCATTCACCGGCCCATCGCCAGCGGTATGATCGGCGTGGCGCTGGTGCTCGCGGGTGCGCTGACTTACAACCTACTTCCGGTTTCGCCGCTGCCGGAGGTTGATTTTCCGACAATCCGCGTGAGTGCCTCGCTTCCGGGAGCGAGCCCGGAGACGATCGCCTCAAGCGTGGCCACGCCGCTCGAGCGTGCGCTGGGAAGCATCGCGGGCGTCACGTCGATTTCGTCGGACAGCCGGCAGGGCAACGTGGGTATCATGCTCGAGTTCGAGCTCGGCCGCGACATCAACGACGCGGCGCGGGACGTGCAGGCCGCCATCAACGCCGCGCGCGGCCAGCTTCCCTCGGGCATGCCGGGCAACCCGTCCTACCGGAAGGTCAATCCTTCCGCCGCGCCTATCATGGCGCTCGCGCTCAGTTCGCCGAATCTCGCGCCCGCCGAGCTCTACGACTTCGCGTCGACGATCCTCGCGCAGAAAATCTCCCAGATGAACGGGGTGGGCGAGGTGACCGTCGGCGGCAGCTCGCTCCCAGCGATCCGCGTGCAGCTCAACCCGAATGCGCTCGCGCACCACGGCATCGCGCTCGACGAGGTGCGCAGCGCCATCGGCGATGCGAACTCGCTTCGGCCCGGCGGCGCGATCGAGGCCGGTGATCGCAAGTGGGAAGTGCGCGGCAGCGCCCAGCTCCGGCGCGCCGAGCAATACCTGCCGCTCGTCATCCGCTACATCGATGGTTCGCCAGTGAGGCTTGGGGATGTGGCGACGGTCACCGACTCCGTCGAAAACCGCTAC
>DATKCJ010000028.1:0-2978 GCA_035513275.1 Opitutaceae bacterium | reverse complement strand
AACGTTCCAGCACTTCACAGTCTGCGTCCGGAAGCTGAAGCGCAGCGAGCGGGCGGCCCATGCGGTCTCCTGGAGTGGGTGAACTCCAAGGTACAATTCGCATCAGATAAATGCAAGGAATTTCTGACTCAATAGACTAGTAGCAGAAACCAATTCCGGGACAACGCCTATGATCGGGTTCGACACGCTAGTGCGGGACGTCCGTTATGCCTTCCGATCTCTCCGGCGCGATCTTGGCGCCACGGTCTTCATCGTAGCTATCGCGGGGATCGGCATCGGCGCGAGCACCACCGTCTTCAGCATCTGCCGCGCGCTCATCCTCCGCCCGCTCCCGTTCGAACACCCCGAGCGTCTGGTCTGGATCGCCAACGGGGTCTCGGAGAACCTCTCTGCGCAGACCGTGCAGGTGAATAACCTGCTAGATCTGCGCGCGGGCAGCGGCTCGTGGACCGACATCGCCGGGTTCTTCCCCTTCTATGCTCCGGGTGACATTCGCCTCACCGGCGCGGCAGAGCCAGAACGGCTCACCGGCGTCCCTGTCACACAGACTTTCTTTCCCCTCCTCGGCGTCAAGCCTCTCGTCGGCCGGTTCTTCGACGATGCGGAAAGTCGCGACAACGGTCCGAAGACCGTAGTGCTCAGCCACGATTTCTGGCAGCGCCGCTTCGCTGGCGACGGCGACATCGTCGGAAGAGCCATCGTGCTCAACGGCGGCCCTGTCACCGTCATCGGCGTGCTGCCGCCCTCCTTCGATTTCGCGGCGACTTTCACGCCCGGGCGGCGCGCCGACGTCTTCCTCCCATTTCCGCTGAGCTCCGAGACGAATCGGCGGGGAAACACGCTCGCGCTGATCGGGCGACTCCGCGACGGCGTCGCGCTCGAAGCCGCGCAGGTCGAGGCCGCGGCGATCGGATCGCGCATCGTGACAGGTCGCGAGGGCAACGCATCCCGTAATGGGTTTGCGCCGAGGCTCATGTCGTTGCGCGAGCGCGTGAGCGGCCGCTTTCAGTCCGCGCTCTTCGTCCTCGCGGGCGCCGTTTCGTTTCTCATGCTGCTCGTCTGCGCGAACTTGTCGAACCTTCTGCTCGTACGCGCCTCGAACCGCCGGCGCGAGATGGCCATCCGGACCGCACTCGGTGCGCCGCGCCGGGACCTCGTTCGCCAGATGCTCGTGGAGAGTCTCGTTCTCAATGCCGGTGGAGCGCTGCTTGGCATCGCACTCGCGGCAACCGGGACCATTGCCGTTTCACGCTTGCAGGGAACGACCATCCCCTTGCTCAACGCGGTCCGCGTCGACACGGCGGTGCTCGGATTCACCGTACTGATCGCCGTTGTCACAGGGATTGCGTTCGGCCTTCTTCCCGCGCTGCATGCGTCGTCGTTTACGCTTCCGACCTTCCTCACGGAGGGCAGTCGCGGATCGGCGCGCAGCGGCCGCGTTCGCAATGTCATCGTCGCCGCCGAAGTCGCCCTCGTGTGCGTATTGCTCACAGGCGCCGGTCTGCTGGGCCGCAGCTTGGGCCGCGTGTTGGACGTGCGGCCAGGATTCTCCACCGACAATGTCGTTGCGATTCGAGTGGATCCAGGTGGGCCGCGCAGAAGTTCTGCGCAGACCAACGCATACTTCGACGCGGTCGTGCGCGAGGTGCGATCGGTTCCCGGCGTTCAGTCCCTCGGCCTCACCGACGCGCTTCCGCTCGGTGACAATTTCGGTTGGCGCCGTTGGGATGCCGTGCCAGCCGAGAAGGCTGGCGCTCAACAACCGGAGGAGCGAATCAACCCGCTGGTCCGCATGGTCGACGAGGGCTACCTGGCAGCGATGCAGATTCCGTTGCGGCGCGGCCGTGCCTTCCGTACGTCGGACGCCAACAGCGAGCCCGTGATCATCGTCAACGAGCGACTCGCGCGAGTGCTGTGGCCGGGAGTCGATGCGATCGGCCGCGTGATTCGCACGTCGGGAAAGGATCGGCGGGTAATCGGTGTCGTTGGCGACGTGCGCTACTTCGGGCTGGACCGCGAAGCCGACATGGAGATGTACATGCCCATCCGCACAGGTGATTATCAGTCGGTGGACCTCGTCGTACGCGCATCGTTACCTCCAGCCGCGCTCACGGGTGGCATTCGAGCCGCGCTTCGCCGAGTGGATCCGACTCTCCCTGTCGCCGAGTTCAGATCCATGGAGCAGCTCGTCGACCGCTCGGTGTTTGCCAGGCGGTTCGTGGTGCTCCTCGTCGGCGGATTCGCGGCGTTCGGTCTCTTGCTGGCGAGCCTGGGCATTTACGCCGTCATCTCGTATTCGGTGACTCAGCGGACGCAGGAGATCGGCATTCGTATGGCTCTGGGCGCGACTCCGGGCAAGCTGCGTGCGCACATTCTCGGTCAGACGGCGAGGCTGGCTCTGCTTGGCGTTGCCGTGGGCCTGCCCGCGTCGTGGCTCGCGGCACGCGCGATCCGCAGTCTTCTCTTCGACGTGCGGGCGTCAGATCCTCCCACCTATATCGCGGTCCTGGTGATACTCGTTGGTGTCGCGGCGCTGGCCGGATATGTGCCAGCGCGCAGGGCAACGCATGTCGATCCCGCGATCGCGCTCCGACCGCGCTGACCCACTTCGCGCGAGCTAATGTGGAGTTGAACCCGGCCGGCGCTCTTCGGCAACGGCTCGCTCGCGCGGCTCGCGAGCCGCATTTTATTGGATGCGCCGGCGGGTTAACTCCGGCGCGTTAGGCCGCCTCGTGGCGAGCCGTTGATCCGTTTCTGCCCGCACGGAGGTGCATTTGGCACGTTCTCGCCGACGTGCATTCCTCATCCGCTTGGTATGGGAGCTAGCCGTTGTTTTCGTCGGGGTTTACGCCGCCTTTTCGTTGGCTGAGTTCCAGACACGACGCGAAGCCGAGGCGCGTCGCAGGCAACTCCAGGCTGCGCTCGTGCGTGAGATCACTGACATCACCGTGAATACGAGGTTTGTTGCGGAGACCCTG
>DATKCJ010000027.1:0-8001 GCA_035513275.1 Opitutaceae bacterium | reverse complement strand
TCCCTACCACGGGAAGGTCAAGGTATTCGCAGAGGCCGCGCGCGAGGGTGGCCTGCAGTTCTAAAATCCGCCCATGTTCAACAACAAGTCATCCCGCCCGAGAAGGGCGCCCGCAGCCGAACCGGTCGCGTCCGAATTCATCGAGAAGGTCGTCTTCATCAACCGCTGCGCCAAGGTCGTGAAGGGCGGCCGTCGCTTCAGCTTCTCGGCCCTCGTGGTCGTCGGCGACGGCAAGGGCCGCGTCGGCATCGGCTACGGCAAGGCCAATGAAGTGCCCGAGGCGATCCGCAAGGGCACCGAGAACGCCCGCAAGAACCTCCTGCCCGTGATCCTCAAGGGAGACAGCATCCCGCACGAGGTGCTCGGCAAGCACGACGGCGGCAGGGTCCTCCTTCGCCCGGCCAGCGCCGGCACCGGCATCATCGCCGGCGGCGGCGTCCGCGCGGTCCTCGAGGCCGCCGGCATCAAGAACGTCCTTTCAAAATCAATGGGCTCGAAGAACCACATCGCCGTGGTCAACGCCACCCTCAACGGGTTGCGCCAGCTTCGCCTCGCGGAGCACTTCACAAAGATCCGCGCAGTCGCCTGAACCCGCGGCGCCGGTTTTCACCGGAGCCAAACAGAGAACTCACAATGAAGCTTCACGAACTCAAGAACGTCCCCGGCGCCATCCACCGCAAAAAGCGCGTCGGCTGTGGCGAGGGCGGCGGGCATGGCAAGACCTCGGGTCGCGGCGGCAAGGGCCAGACGGCCCGCTCCGGCGGCTCGATCCGCCCCGGTTTCGAAGGCGGCCAGATGCCCCTTTACCGAAAGCTCCCGCACCGCGGTTTCAACAACAAGAACTTCACGATCGACTACTCCGTCGTCAACGTGGGCGACCTCGCCCGCATCGACGAGGCGGTTTCCGACGTCACGTTCGACGTGCTCGTCAAGCACGGCCTCGTGCGCGGCAACAGCATCCGCGTGAAGATCCTCGGCAACGGCGAGATCAGCCGGGCACTGAACGTTACCGCCGAGAAATTCTCGGCCTCCGCCAAGGAAAAGATCGAAAAGGCCGGGGGACAGGCGATCACCGCCTGATCCGAGGCCCTAGACCCGCACCAAGCTCCCCCTGATGTTTACCGCCTTTGCGAACTGCCTGAAAATCCCGGATCTCCGCGACCGGATCTTTTTCACGCTCGCCCTGGTCTTCGTCGCTCGTGTCGGCGCGCACATTCCGCTGCCCGGCATCGACTCGGCGCCGTTGCAAAGCTTCTTCGCCGACCAGACGGCGGCGGGGGCAGGAGCCTTGATGGGCCTCTACAACATGTTCACGGGCGGAGCGCTCTTGAAAGGCGCTGTGTGCGCGCTCGGAATCATGCCTTACATCAGCGCGTCCATCATCTTCCAGTTGATGAACGCCGTGGTGCCCGCTCTCTCGCGGTTGCAGCAGGAGGGCGATGTCGGCCGCCAAAAACTGCAGCAATACACGCGCTATGCCACGGTGGTGATCTGCATCATCCAAGGTGTATTGCTCGTGCTGGCGCTTGAGAATCCCGCGCGACTCTTTGCCGGTTACGACATGCAGACTTACGGGCCGATCGTAATCGTCGGCAATTTCTGGTTCCTGATCACCTCGACGATTTTCCTCACAGGCGGTGCGCTGCTCCTCATGTGGCTCGGCGAGCAAATCACCCAGCGCGGCGTCGGCAACGGCATTTCCATCCTGCTCACGATCGGCATCCTCGCGGACATCCCCGGCGCGGCCGCGGCGACGTACCAGATGTTCTTCGCACCGGTCGGAGTCGCCCGCCTCGGACTGCCGCAGGGCATCGTGATGGTGCTGCTCTTCTTCGCCGTGACGATGTTCATGGTGGCGATCACACAGGCGCAGCGGAAAATTCCGGTGCAATACGCCAAGAGGGTGGTGGGCCAGAAAGTCTACGGCGGCCAGAGCTCATTCCTGCCGCTCAAGGTGAACTACTCGGGCGTCATGCCCGTGATCTTCGCGAGCGCGATTCTCCTGTTCCCCCAACAGATCCTGTCGCAGGTCGGCGCCGCGTTCAATTTGCCGTTCCTGAACGAATTCGCCAACGACCTGCTTCGCGGCCACTGGCTCTACTACGTGTTGATGAGTTCGTTGATTCTGTTCTTCAGCTATTTCTGGGTTTCGGTGATGTTCAAGCCGATCCAGATCGCCGACGACCTCAAGAAATACGGCGGCTATGTGCCCGGTGTCCGCCCTGGCGAGCCGACGGCTGGCTTCCTCGACTTCGTGATGACCCGGTTGACGCTGGCCGGATCGCTTGCCCTTACGATCATCGCGATTTTCCCGGACGTCCTGCTGTTCGAGATGAACGTGCCGGTGCGCATCGCTTACTTCTTCGGTGGCACGGGAATGCTCATCGTCGTGGGCGTCGTCCTCGACACGATGCGCCAGATCGAGACCTTCCTCCTCCAGCGCCACTACGACGGATTTCTGAAGAAAGGCCGCCTCCGGGCCCGCAGCGCCACCCGGCTGCCCGCGACGTCCGAAACTGCCACCGTGGGCAACATCCGGCCGCTCCTTATCGCTTGCGGCACCATCCTGGCGGTGGGTCTCGCCGCATGGCTCGTCAAGTTCCTTACCAACCCGTGAAGCCCTTCCAGATTCATGCTTTACTTCGCCGGGTATGGCATTCATTTCACTTAGTTTTTCCCCGTTTGGAGACCCCAAGCGGAAACTCCTTCATGTGATCCCTGCCGGCTTCCCAAACGGGTTGCCGCAGGGGTCGCTTCGTTCTTTGAACATTGAGCACGTTTTTCCCGCGGATTTGGTCCGCCGGGAGAGCCTGCGCCCAAATGCGCTCGGATCTGCCGCGCGCGAGACTGTTGAAACCGGGGCATCTGCGCCTGACGACTTGTTGATCAGCGTCTTCCGACGTTGGTTCTGGTCGCGAAAGGCCGGTTCCGGGTTCTGCCTTCACGGGTTTCCCGCCAACCGGTTGCAAGCCGCCGTCCTCGACGAGTGGATGGAAGCCCGGGACGAAACGCTCGACGCGTGCGTGGTTTCAAAAGAGACCGCGGACAGCGAGGTTACTCAACACTATCGGACGCTCGGTGTCCTAGTGGTCGACGAAATGGACCTCGAATCGTGAGCCCCGTGAAATCCAAGGATGCGATCTCGCGGATGCGCGAGAGCTGCCAGATCGCGGCGACTATCCTCGCGAAGATGCGAGCGATGACAGCTCCTGGCATCACGACCTACGAACTCGACCAGGAAGGGCGGCGGCTGATCGAAAGTTTCGGCGCCACAAGCGCCTGCTACAACTACAAGGTCGGCCCCAGGCGTTTCCCAGCATACACCTGCATCTCGGTGAACGAGGAGGTTGTCCACGGCATCGGCTCGCTAAGGCGGGTCTTGAAGCCGGGCGACATCGTCTCGCTCGACGTGACCGTCGAATACAACGGCTACATCGGTGACAACGCCGTAACCGTCATGCTTTCGCCAGTCGCCCCCGAGGTTGAGAAACTGGTGAAGGTGACCGAGCAGGCGCTTGCGATCGCGATCGCGAAGGCTGTCCCGGGAAACCGGATCGGCGACCTCTCGAATGCCGTCCAGACGTTTGTCGAGGGCCACGGCCTTGGAGTTGTCCGCGAAATGGTCGGCCACGGGGTCGGGCGCGCGATGCACGAGGAGCCGCAGATACCGAACTTCGGCAGGCGCGGCACCGGCGAGCCCTTCAAGCCCGGGATGACCCTTGCGATCGAGCCCATGGTCAACCTCGGCACCTACAGGGTGCAGACCTTGTCCGACGGATGGACGATCGTCACCGCAGACGGCAAGCCGTCCGCCCACTTCGAACACACAGTGCTCACGACAGAAAACGGCCCGGAAATCCTCACGATTCCCGCGCTCTGAAACACATTCCAAAGTTCTAACCAAGACAGATCACCATGCCACGTCTCCTAGGGGTTGAAATCCCCGCCAAGAAAAAAGTTCCCTACGCACTCCGCTACATCAACGGAGTCGGCCCGGCGCGCGCAGACGCGATCGTCGCAGCCGCGGGCATCGACCCGAACATGCGCGCCTCCGACCTCAGCGAGGAGCAGCTCAACAAGATCATGTCCTACATCGCCGAGCAAAAGTGGGTTGTGGAGGGCGATCTTCGTCGCGAGATCACTTCCAACATCCGCCGCCTCCAGGCGATCAACAGCTACCGTGGCATCCGCCACCGTCGCGGGCTTCCTGTCCGCGGCCAGCGCACCTGCACCAACGCCCGCACTCGCAAGGGACCCCGCAAGACCGTGGGCGTCGCGAAGAAAGCCGAATAATCATCATCATGGCCGAAGAGAACACAGCTCCCAAGAAGGAACATAAGAAGGACGCCAAGCCCGCGAAGGCCGCCGCTGCCGCCGAGCCGAAAGCTCCTGCCGCCGAGGCCGGTGCGCCCGTTCAAGCCGTCGCCGAGGCTCCAAAGGCCGCGACCGGCGCCGATCTGCTCAAGGACGAGATCACACCGATCAAGGTCCGCAAGGCAAAGGGTTCGAAGAATATCACCTCGGGGGTCGCGCACGTGAACGCCTCGTTCAACAACACGATCGTCTCGATCACCGATTCCAAGGGCAACGTCATCTCCTGGGCCAGCGCCGGCAAGTGCAACTTCCGCGGCTCGCGCAAGTCGACCGCCTACGCCGCACAGGTCGTCGCCCAGGAAGCCGCGCGCAACGCGATGTCGCACGGCCTGAAGGACATTGTCATCCACGTCAGCGGTCCCGGCCTCGGTCGCGACTCCGCCGTCCGCGCATTGCAGGCAGTCGGTCTCGAGGTCACCTCGATCATCGACGTCACCCCCATCCCGCACAACGGCTGCCGCCCGCGCAAGCGCCGCCGCGTCTAACAAAAAGACCACAGGACTACGGACCACGGGACCACGGACCCGCCTTCGCCCTCCGGGCTTCAGGGCGGCAAGCCAATCGAGAATCGAAAATCCAACATCGAAAATTCCAACAGCCGATCTTCGATCTCCGAACTCCGAAATCCCTCACTCCCTCCTCCCTTACTCCCTTTCAGCAATGGCACGTTACACAGGACCAATCGCCCGCATCAACCGCCGCTTCGGCGCGGCCATCATGGGCCCGTCGAAAGCATCCGAGAAGCGCGCATTCCCGCCGGGCCAGCACGGCCCGAAGGCCGGCCGCCGCAAGACCAGCGAATACGCTGTAGGCCTCACCGAGAAGCAGAAGCTCCGCTACACCTACGGACTGCTCGAGAAGCAGTTCCGCCGCACGTTCGACATCGCCAAGCGCGAGCGCGGCGTCACCGGCGAGCGCTTCCTGCAACTCCTCGAGACGCGCCTCGACAGCGTCGTCTATCTGCTCGGCTTCACCAAGACCCGCCGCTCGGCCCGCCAGTTCGTCAACCACGGCCACGTGATGGTGAACGGCCGCAAGGTCGACATCTCCAGCTTCACCGTGAAGCCCGGCGACGAGATCGAAGTCCGCGCGCGCCCCGGTGCCCGCCAGATCGCCACACGCAATCTCGACGAGACCCGCATGCGCACGCCCCCGCCGTGGCTCACGCTCAACGCCGAGGCCCTCAAGGCCACCGTCAACCGCCTCCCCGTCCGCGGCGAGATGGAGCCCGGCATCAACGAGCAACTCATCGTCGAGTTTTACAGCCGCATGTGATGCGCGTTCGCGCTCACTCACGTCACTCACAGCAACGCCTCCAACCTTAGTTTCCCGCCATGCCCAAGCGTCTCGGAAAGTTCGAACTTCCCAACAAGCTCACCAAGATCGAGGAGGGTGCCAGCGACACCTACGCCAAGTTTGTCGCCGAGCCCTTCGAGGCCGGCTACGGACACACCGTCGGCAACAGCCTGCGCCGCGTGCTCCTCAGCTCCATCGAGGGTTCGGCCATCAGCTCGATCCGCATCGAGAACGTCAACCACGAGTTCCAGAGCATCGACGGCGTCGTTGAGGACGTCACCGACATCGTTCTGAACCTGAAGAAGATCCTCATCGTCTCGCACAAGCGCGAGCCGGTCATGCTCCGCCTGAAGGTGAACAAGGAGGGCCCGGTCACTGCCGGCGACATCCAGCCCGACTCGAACATCCAGATCCTCAACCCTGAGCTCGTGCTTTGCACGCTCGACCGCGCGAAGACCTTCGAGGCCGAGATCGAGGTCAAGACCGGCCGCGGCTACTGCTCCGGCGCCGAGAACAAAAAGGAAGAGCAGCCCATCGGTGTCATCCCGATCGACTCGCTCTTCTCGCCCGTGCGCCTGGTGAAGTATGCCGTCGAGGCCACCCGCGTCGGCCAGATCACCGATTACGACAAGCTCGTGCTCGAGATCTGGACGGACGGCCGCATCACGCCGGACGATGCGCTCAAGCAGTCCGCTTCCATTCTCAAGCACCACCTCGATGTCTTCGATCGCGTGAGCGCCGAGACATTCGAGTTCGAGAGCCAGCAGCCCGAGGTCAGCGAGGAGCAGAACAAGCTCCGCAAGCTCCTCAACATGTCGGTCAACGAGATCGAGCTCTCCGTGCGCGCCGCCAACTGCCTCAACAACGCGAACATCACCACCGTCGGCGAACTCGCGATGAAGAGCGAGGGCGAGATGCTCAAGTATCGCAACTTCGGCAAGAAATCCCTCAACGAAATCAAGGACAAGCTCGAGGCCCTCGGTCTCTCGCTTGGCATGAAGTTCGACGAGCGCCTGCTCGACACCAAGAAGGAAGGCTGACGAGGAAGTAGCGAGTAGTGAGTAGCGGGTAGCGAGCATCACGCTCAACCGGCTGTTCTTCTACTCGCTACTCACTACCCGTTACTCACTACTAATTTCGGCCTCGCGCCGTCCGCTGCCGCCCAACGCTGCGACCGGATTGCCGATCGGGAGCCGACTGAAAGAAAAACCCAATGCGTCACAAGAAACACCATCAAGGCCTCGGGCTGAAGAAAGAGCACCGCATCGCTCTTCTCGCCAACCTCGGCTCGTCACTCGTCAAGCATGGCCGCGTGAAGACGACCCTCACCAAGGCCAAGGCCCTGCGCCCCTTCATCGAGCCGATCATCTCGCTCGCGAAGAAGGGCACGCTGCATCACCGCCGCCTTGCGATGTCCCGCCTGCGCGATGAGGACGCCGTAACGCTCCTCTTCAACGAAAAGGTGACGATGTTCGCCAAGCGCAACGGCGGCTTCACGCGCATCTACAAGCTCTCGAACCAGCGGCTCGGCGACGCTGCCGAGATGGCACTCGTCGAGTTCGTCTCTGCGGAGGACCCGGGCTACAAGAAGGCCAAGGCCAAGAAGCCCGGGAAGAAGGCCGGCCCGAAGAAGGGCAAGAAGGCCGCTGCCGGGTCCGCCGCGGAAGCTCCCGCAGCCGAGGCGCCTGCTGCCGAAACGCCCGCTCCCGAGACCAAGGAATAGCACCGGCGGATCGTCCGCCCGCCAGACCTTTCGACGCCCCGGCATCCCCGGGGCGTTTTGCTTGGCGAAGTCAACGAACCGGAAAAGCGGCAGAGGACTGCCGCAGTCCAAGACGCTTGCGCGCAGTTTTGGAGGTTTTCCGGCTGCGCCGCCGGCCTTGGGGTGCGGCAGTCCTCTGCCGCTTTCGGCCGGCCTCCATCCCAAGCTCGCGCCCGCGGTCGCTAGCTTCCACCATACAGTCATCGATGTTCACGGTGGATCTCACAATCGCGACAGTGGTCTACACCGGCCTCGGTTTCCTCACGGTCGCCGTCCTTTGGGTCTGGAGCGACCGCAGGGACCGCCAGTTCTACGACGCGACGCGGCGACGCACGACGTTCCACTGCATCAAGTGCACGCGCGTCTACACCAGCACCGAGTCGCGCGAGGTGAGTCGCTGCCCGGTCTGCGGCCACGAGAACACGCGGCTGAAGTTCTGACCCGGATGCATCTAGAGATTTTTGGCGCATCCGCTTCTCTCGCTCTGAGAGCGAGAGAAGGCGACTTTGTCGCGGTTTGCCCCGACGAAGTCGGCCCAAAAGCCCCGACGCGGTCGGGGCGAGGGTGAA
>DATKCJ010000026.1:0-4529 GCA_035513275.1 Opitutaceae bacterium | reverse complement strand
TCACAAATCTCGGCAACGGCTCCGTCGTGTGGGCCAATCCGCACGGCATGCTCCACTCGGCTCAGCCCGGCTCCGAGCAGGCGAACGGCGCAGGCGCTCGCATCCGTGTGCATGACCGCGGCCAGGGCCGCGTCGCGCTCGAGGCGTTGAACGGGACCGGCTTCGTCAGTGTCGTCGGCCTGGGCCTCTCGTCCGACGTTCGCCTCATGAAAACGGAATCCGCGGACAGCCTCTTCATGTGGCAGGACATGTTGCGCGACCGGCAGTGCATGCTGCTCTCGTTGACGACAAATCGCTTAGTCGGAATCGAGCCAACAACCGGCGAACCCTACGGCGCGGACTGGCCCGGTTCTTCGCCCAACCGCAAAAACGGCACCGTATTCCGCTGGGAAGTAGCGCCCGAGTGACACCCACGTCCGAATGAAAACGGAATTTCCCGACTCCCCTCCAACAAGGTAGCCCGCGATCTCCGAGCGCGGGCCTGTGTGTGACCCGTCCTCGGAGAGGCCGGGCTACCGGCGCTTCCGCGCCAGAATCAATTTGCTTCAGGCAACAATCATCACGCAGCAGTTCTGACGCGCCAACCATGCCAGCCAAAATTCGCCTAGTCATACTCTTCGTCGCCCTGACCACGGCAGCCGGCGCGGCCACGACGCACCGCTCGGAGATCCGCATCCGCGACCCGTTCGTGCTGCCGGATCCGGCCACTCAAACTTACTACATCTACGGCACAACAACCTCGGGCATCTTCGACGGCGGCGTTGAGCGAAAAGCCGTGATGGTTTTCAAAACCCAGGACCTCGATCAGTGGGAGGATCCCGTGCCGGTGTGGGAAGTGCCCGACGATCATTGGGGACGCGAGACCGTGTGGGCGCCGGAGGTGCACCGCTACCGCGGGCGCTATTATCTGTTCGTCACGATCACATCGAAGGACACTCTGCCGACGCCGCCGGGCCGGCCGCAGAATGTCCGCCGCGCCACCGAGATCCTCGTGGCCGATTCTCCGCTCGGTCCATTCGAGCCGCTCGCGAGCGGACCGCAGACGCCACATGACTGGATGGCGCTCGACGGCAGCCTGTGGATCGAGGACGGCGTGCCCTACATGGTGTTCTGCCACGAGTGGGCGCAGATCACCGACGGCAGCTTCGACATCGTGCAGCTCAGCGAGGATCTCGCGCGCGCAGTCGGCGAGCCGCGGCTGCTCTTCTCTGCCTCGGAGGGACCCTGGGTGCGCTGCCGCGGCGACATCGGCGAACTCTACCAAGGCAAGCGCTACCACGCCTACGTGAGCGACGGCAACTGGCTGCACCGGACAAAAGACGGCGTGCTTCTGATGCTCTGGTCGAGCTACGGCCCGAGCAAATACGCGGTCGGCATCGCGCGCTCGAAGAGCGGCAGCGTGTTCGGCCCATGGGAGCAATTACCCGAGCCGCTCTGGACCGACGACGGTGGACACCCGATGTTGTTCGAGACCTTCGATGGCCGGCTCGTCATGGTGATCCACCAGCCCAACCGCCGCGTCGAACGCGCGCGCTTCTTCGAAATCGAGGACCTCGGCGACACGCTGCGCCTGAAGGGAGAGCTGAATCGCAAATGAAATACCACGACCGCGCCAATCGACATGTAGGGTCGGCGCTTGCGCCGACCTGGCGAACGAGGTCGTCCCAAGGGACGACCCTACAAATTTAAGTCCCCGACGTTACGGTCCACCTCAGCCCCGCTTGAAACCCCGGTCCCGCCGCCAACCTTTGCCTCATGAACCGCCTCACCCCCGCCTGCCTGCTCGCCGCCGCCTTCACCGCGTCCGTTTTCGCCGCCGTGCCGCGCACGCTGACGATCGATCTCGGTGCGCCGGGCAAACCCATCAGCGCCGATCTGTTCGGCATCTTCTTCGAGGATCTCAACTACGCTGCCGACGGCGGCCTCTACGCGGAGCTGATCCAAAACCGCTCGTTCGAATACAGCGCCACCGAACAGGCCGCGTGGGGACCGTTTTCGTTTTGGGAACTCGTGAAGACCGGCGACGGCGAAGGCCATCTCGGCCTCGGCGACGCTCGCCCGGTCCACGTCAACAATCCGCACTACCTGATTCTCAACGTCCTCACGGCGGGCGACGGCGTCGGCATTGCCAACAACGGCTTCGACCAGATTCCGCTCGAGGAGGGAAAAGCCTACGAGGCATCGTTCTGGACGTATCAGGCATACATGGGTCGCAAGTGGGGAAGCTCTGCGGAGGAGCAACTGAAGCCGATGCCCGTGACTGTTCGCCTCGAGGCCAAGGACGGCAGCGTGCTCGCGGAAGCGAGTTTGGAAATATCCGGCCGCAAGTGGACGCGTCATGCGGTCACGCTCACACCTTCACGCTCCGATCCCGAGGCACGCTTTGTCCTTCTCGCGCACGAGGCCGGCGGCATCGCGCTCGACATGGTCTCGCTGTTTCCGAGCGACACGTTCAAAGGCCGCGCCAATGGACTTCGCCGCGATCTCGCTCAGACGATCGCCGACTTGAAGCCGCGCTTCGTGCGCTTCCCAGGCGGTTGCCTCGTGCACGGCTCCGGCGTCCGGCACTACTATGATTGGAAGCACACGGTCGGCCCGGTCGAGCAGCGCGTCGCCGCGCGCAACTCGTGGGGCTACCACCAGACGATGGGGCTCGGGTATTTCGAGTACTTCCAGTTCTGCGAGGACGTCGGCGCGTTTGCAGTGCCTGTCGTGACTGCCGGCGTTTGTTGCCAGCACGCGGGCGACTCGCCCGGCCGCGGTCAGGAAGGTCTGCCGATGGAAGAGATGCCGCGCTACATACAGGACGTGCTCGACCTGATCGAGTGGGCCAACGGTCCCGCGGACTCCAAGTGGGGCGCGGTGCGCGCCGCCGCCGGCCACCCCGCGCCGTTCGGACTGAAATACCTCGGCGTCGGCAATGAGGACGCGATCACGCCCGAGTTCAAGGAGCGCTTCGCGATGATCAACGACGTGCTCAAGGAGAAGCATCCCGAGATTGTCGTGATCGGCACGTCCGGTCCGTTTCCCGACGGAGAGGACTTCGAACTCGGCTGGGAGTTCTCCCGCAAGCTAGACCTCGCGATGGTGGATGAGCACTACTACCGCCCGCCGCAGTGGTTCTGGGACAACCTCAAACGCTACGACACCTACGACCGCAACGGCCCGACGGTCTATGTCGGAGAATACGCCGCGCACGAGCCCGATCGCCGCAACACACTGCGCACCGCGCTCGCGGAAGCGGCTTATCTAACGAGCCTCGAGCGCAACGGCGACATCGTCGTCTTCTCGTCGTTCGCGCCCTTGCTCGCACGTCGCGGCCACACGCAGTGGCACCCCGACATGATCTACTTCAACGCGACCAAGGTTTTCCCCTCCATCAATTACGAAGTGCAGCGGCTCTTTGGGCACAACAGCGGCGACGTGCTGCTGCCCGCAGCGATGGATGGGCTGCCCGAAGGCGAGCGCGTGGCATTTTCAGCGGTGCGCGATTCCGCTTCGGGCGACGTGATCATCAAACTGGTGAACGGCACCGAGGACACGTTCAGCGTGAGAATCGAACTCGCATCCGCTTCGGCAGGCGAGCGCCGCATGGTCGCCACCGTGCTGACCGGCAACAGTCCCGACGTCGTCAACGAGGATGGCCAGCCGCCCGCCGCGCAACCCGTGGTCGAGGAATCCACCGCGGGCGCGAGCCTCGAGCGCACATTCCCTGCAAATTCCCTGACGGTGTTGCGACTCTATTGAGCAAACGCGTGCGCATTCCCTCCACCACACTCTCGAGCCTCCATGATGCGGTCGCGCCTGACACGACTGACGCTGGGTTGATGCCCGTGGTCGTCGTTCCGCGGTTCGGAGTTCCGCCTTTAGTCGGTGCCTTTACCCGCCTGAAGGCGGAACTCCGAACACAGAGCTAAAGAGCGAACCATGACTTGGTGCCATTCGCGCCTGACGCCGCTCCTTGGACAATCTCGCTAATCCCAATCTCATGAATCCCTCCCTTCGAATCTCGATTCTCCTCGCCGCCCTCGCCTGCGTCACTCCGCTCCTCTCCGCGGAGGATGCGAGCCCCGCATACCTCGACCACAACCAACCGCGGGACTCGCGCGTCTTTGACCTCATCGCGCGGCTCACACTCGACGAGAAGGCCGCGCTGATGAGCAACTCGACCCCGGGTGTGGCGCGACTCGGCATTCCGAAATACGACTGGTGGAGCGAGGCGCTGCACGGCGTGGCCAACTCCGGCACCGCCACCGTGTTTCCGCAGGCGATCGGCCTCGCGGCGATGTGGAACGAGGATCTGCACAAGGAAATGGCCGGCGTGATCGGCATCGAGGGCCGCGCGAAGTTCAACGGCTACATCGGCACGCCGCTCGAGGGCGCGATCTTCCGCGGACTCACCTTCTGGTCTCCCAACATAAACATTTTCCGCGACCCGCGCTGGGGCCGCGGTCAGGAGACCTATGGCGAGGATCCGTTTCTCACGTCGCGACTCGGCGTCGCCTTCGTCCGCGGTCTGCAGGGCGACC
>DATKCJ010000025.1:0-3013 GCA_035513275.1 Opitutaceae bacterium | reverse complement strand
CGTCGTCGCCAATCCTCGGCTGGTTGCTCCGCTGCAACAGCCGCGCGAGCGTGAGGCCTGTCGCCCAGTCGCGCGGATTCTTGTTGTAGGCGACCGAGAGCGCGAGGAGCCCGCTGCGGTAGTCGCCTGACTTGAAAAACTGATCAGCGCGGTTCGCGTAATACCCGGCCTGCGCCTCACGAAAGCGCGTGCGAAATGCGGTCGAAAAGAAATCCTGGTAGTCGAGCGTGGTGTATCCGACCGCGCGAAAAGTGAGCAGCGCGGCGAGTGCGACCACGAGGTAAACTCCGCCAGCGCCGAGCACACTGAAACCAATCGCCCTGCCCCAGAACGGCCGCACATCGGCCGCGTCGACCGAGCATCGCCAGCCTGCCTCGTTGCGGACGAGCAGCGGACAAACGAGTCTGAAACGCGATGGTCTGCGCCACGTGCTGCAAGCTTCGCAGCCCGTCACACCGGCCCGGCCGCTATCACTCGGATGCTGGCACGGCGCACGCCCTTTGTGTCCGCGCAGCCTGAACAGCGTCTTGCTCGTGTTCCACCTGAGCAGGCTCCACCAAAAACGAAGGAAGTCGGTCATCGGATCGTGAGGGTGTCCGGTAACGCCGCTTTCACTCCGACTCGGGACTGTAGGGCCGGCGCTTGCGCCGTGCCATGGCTCTCCGCAAGCGGAGGCCCTACGGGGAGGGATGCGGGGAATGGTGCAGCCGGCATGACGCGAATCGAACGAATCGTGTTCTTCCCCCGCCCGCAAGTGGTGAAAACAAAACGCCCGCCTTGGAAGGCGGGCGTCTATTCCCCCCAAACACTGCACCGATCAAACAAATCCAAGACGTTTCGCGAGCGCGTTGCGACGCGCCGCGGGAAGCATGCGGAAACCGAGCAGTGGCAGCACGCCTGCGAACAGGAAGGCGATGGTCGAAGCCTCGGGGACGATCTGGCCCGACTGGAGCGTGTCGACGTTGACCGCGTTCGTCTGCGTGCCGGTGTGCACGCTATACTGGAACTGCACCGCGTTGGCGTAGTTCACCGAGTAAGCGGTGTAATCCACGCCGTTCACGATGCCGAGAGACTGGATCGCCGCCTCGAGCTGTGTGAACGAGACCGCAAAGGTCAGGTAGGTGTTCGGTCCGATCGAGCCGGCCGCGTTGCCGATGGCACCGTCGATTGTGGATGCGAGGCTATAGTTGAAGTTCGACGAGTTCAGCGCGAACTGGTTGTAGGCGCTGCCCCACGAGGTTGTGCTCGGGCTCGTGTTGTTCGACGAGCCGAAGGCCATGAAGTAGCCGCTGTCGCGCGACACGCCCGGGCCGTTCTTGCCTGTGACGGCGAACGCAAGGTCCGCGAGGTTCAACGGACTCGTCGAGAGCGTCGAGCCGAGGTCGATGCCGATCGCCGCGACCTGGTTGAACGCTGGCACACCGCCGGTGTAGTTCGGCTCGTTGAGGCGCATGCGGAACACGAGGCTGTCGTTGTTCACGTGCGCATAGAACGCAGCGAGCGTGGAGCCGGGCTGGCCGACGAGATCGATCGCGTGCTGCGTCGCCTGCTGGTCGTTCGGCAGCTCGGTGTCGTCGAAGAAATACCCGAAATCAGAGGAGGTGGACGTGACCGTCACCTGCCCCGAAGCAAAGCCCGCCAGAAGGAGAAACGTAAGCGCCGCGCAGGCGAGACGCGCGGACAGGTTTTTGAGGTTGGGAATCATGGTATGAATGGAATGATAGACTCTTGCGATGTGACCCTTCCTCTCCTTTCCGAGGCCTGTCAACTGGGGGGTTCTCCTCAGGCGCCTCCAGAGGGAAAACTGCTTGGTTTTTACCCTGCGTTTACACTGGCGCGAGTCGCGACATCTTAAATGCACGAGACGCGCTGTCGCGAAATTGCGGCCATGTTTCACAGACGGCCTTTGGTGCTTGAATCGGCGCGGTCGCGGCGGGATTTTCACCGGCCCCAAGATGCAGCCACGCTTCATAGTCGCGACGAGATGGTTGCCTGTCGCCGCGGCGATCGCGCTCTGGCTCGTGCTGTTCGCGCGGCTGGCGAACGAATGGTCCGTCAATCCGCAATACGGGTTCGGCTGGGCCGTGCCGTTCTTCGGCGCCTACCTGTTCTGGGAGCGGTGGCGGACGCGGCCCGCGCCGGAAGCATCGGAGCGAGCGAGCCGGACGGTGATCACTGGCGTCTTGCTGTTGGCTGTGTCGTGGTTTCCGACGCGATTGATCCTCGAAGCGTTCCCTGACTGGCGACCGGTCCTTTGGGCGATGGCCCTCGTCGCGGTCGCACTCAGTCTGCTCATCCTTTCCGCGACCGGCGGGCGTGCATGGGTGAAGTATTTCTTGTTCCCGATTCTGTTCGTCCTCGTCGCCGTGCCTTGGCCCACGCCGATCGAGAATGTCGCGCTCCACAGCCTGATGAGTGTGAACGCAGGCATCGCCACCGACACGCTCACGCTTTTCGGGCATCCCGCGGTGCAGCGCGGCAACCTGATCGAGATCGGCGGCGGCTTCGTCGGCATCGACGAGGCGTGCAGCGGCATGCGCTCAATGCAGGCCGCGCTGATGATTGCGCTGCTGATGGGCGAGCTGTTTCGTTTTTCGTTTGGTCGGCGTGCCGCGATGGTCGTCGCGGGACTCACCATCGCATTCGCGACAAACGTTGCGCGCTCGCTCTACCTCGTGTCGAAGGCAGCCACCGAAGGCGTCGATGCGATCGCCGGTGTGCACGATCGCGCGGGACTTCTCACGATGGGAGTGTGCGTGGTCGGCCTGTGGATTCTCGCGTGGATCCTGCGCCGGCGCGGCGGCCTGCAGCCCGTTGAAGTCGCGGCACACGGTCACACTCGCACGCGAGCACTGCCAATTCTGGGTGCAGCGATCTTGGCGACCGTCGTAGCGGCCGAAGTGGCGACCGAAATGTGGTTCAATTTCCGAGGTGGCGCGGAGACGCCGCAGCGACCTTGGAATCTTCATTGGCCCGAAGGCCGACAGAACTTCGCCACGCGCGAGGTCTCGGG
>DATKCJ010000024.1:0-10548 GCA_035513275.1 Opitutaceae bacterium | reverse complement strand
GTGGTTGTGAGGAGCGCGGAAACTCCGACGAGCTGCGCGCTGTGCTCGCGCACCGACGCGATGTATCGGTCGGCGGGGACGTTTGTGCCGAGGTCGACGACTTTGAAGTTCGCGCCGCGCCACATCGTGGCCACGAGATTCTTGCCGATGTCGTGCAGGTCGCCCTGCACTGTGCCGATCACCGCAGTGTATTTCGGCGTTACGCCTGCTGCGGCAAGGAGCGGTTCGAGGAGTTTGAACGCCTCCTTCATCGCGCGCGCCGCGACAAGCATCTCGGGCACGAAGCACTGGTTCTGGCGGAATTGCTCACCGATGATCGCCATGCCGGGCACGAGCCCTTGTTCAACGACTGCACGTGGGTCGACACCGCTTGCGAGGAGTTCCTGGGTGAGGCGAACGCAGTCGGTTCGCTTCCCGGCGGCGACCGCTGCGGTGAGATCGGAAAGTTGGGGCATGCACCGATTCTGCGCGTGTGTGCGGCCCTGCAAAGCCGAATGGATCGGTGCGCAAAGATTGTCCTGAAACTTTCAGACAAGAAGTGCGGAGCGGTGTGCTGTAGGAGTCCGCTTGCCGAACGTGCTGAGCGGAGGCGAAGGGCTGCGATTGGACTGCTGTAGGTGGCATTCTGCTGGCCAGCAGAATCGCGCCATCGCCGCAGAAGTTGCGCGGCGAGCGCGCAACCTACAGGTTGCGGATGGCCTCGCGAACTGGAGTGCGCCGCCGGCTCGCCGGAACGCACATCGAAAGCGCCGCGGGAGCGGCGCACTCCAAGGCGCCTTCGGCGCACAGAATCGCGTGCGAGCCCCTCGACCGGCTCGGGGCCTTGACCTTGTCGAAACGGCAGGCTCCTACCATCGGAGAATGCGAAGCATCACAACTCGAGCACGAGGCGACCGTTCTCAGCCGCAAGCCTTGCGCCGAGCGTTGCGCCTGCCTCGTCGAGCGCACCGCGTAGCATCGCGACTGGGTCGCCGCCTGCGCGTGCGCGGCGCATCAGGCCCTCGCCTTTCCTCGCGCCGATCGCGAGCGTGATCCGAAGGCCGCGGCGCTTCGCCGAGAATTTCTCGCCGGACGGAAGCGCTATGCCGGCGCGCAACGGCTTGAGCCAGGTATCGACGTAGTGGACGCCGATGCCGGAACGGTCTTTCTTTGCGGGCAAGAGCTGTTCGGCTGCGGTCGGGTCTTCAGGGGCGAGGTCGATTCTCATTGGAAAGGATTCTGGAAGTTTTCGGCACGGAGTGCCACTTTAGCAGCCTGTTGGGCAACACCGCCCGCCCGCGCGCCGAGTTTCTGAACTGGATGCGCTATAGACACAGGAAGTGCGACAGGCTGCTAGGGGAGTAGGTTCAGCGGACAGACGGCGAGTTGGGATTTCTTCGGCGTCAGCATGCCGGACGGCAGGACGTCGAGCGGGCCCGGCAACGGACCGTCGGCGCGAAGCGAACTCATCAACATCAGGTTCTCCTCGACGGGCCAGCCGCGGTGGCCCGGGCTCAGGTGTTTGTCGGCACCGAGGCGCGCCCGCGTTTCGAGGACGAGCGCCTCGACGATGGCGGACGCGAAACTCTCGATGAAGAAGTAGAGGTCGGGTTCCCCGGCGGCCCAGCGATCCGCGGACTCGGCAACCGGTTCGGGTCCGGCGCTGGCCACGATGATCGCGTATTCGTTCGCTTCAGGCAGGAGCTTTAGTGCGCGTGCGTGAACCGCCTGGTCTGCGCGCACGGCGCAACACCACGGGTGCGCGTTGACGCGAAACCACTCGCGCGCCCACGCGGCATTTTCCGCGAGCGGTCCTTCTAGCGGCCGCGCGGCAGGATAGCGCAAGAACCGGTTGAAGGTGCGGTCGCTGATGTCCGGGTGACGGTCCACCGCCTGCCAGATTAGACTCATGATCGGTTCTCGAACTGCCCGGTGCGTCACGCGACTCCCGCATGCGCGGGTGATGCGGAACCCTCGCTGATGAATCGGAGGAACATCTCGACGCTCGAGGAGGCATCGGATCCGTAACCGTCGGCGCCGATTTCCTCGGAGAAAACCTGGCTGACCGGTGCGCCGCCGATGGCGATCTTCACGCCGGCGAGATCTGCGATTCCTTGGAAACGGTCGATGACTGTCTTCATGTAGGGCATTGTCGTCGTGAGGAGCGCGGACATGCCGACGATCTGCGCGTTCTGCTCCCGGCACGCCTCGATGAACCGCTCGACCGACTGGTCGACGCCGATGTCGACGATGCGAAAGCCTGCGCCCTCAGCCATCATGCACACGAGGTTCTTGCCGATGTCGTGCAGGTCGCCCTTGACCGTGCCCATGATGACGGTGCCGCGCGGCGGATACTTCGCAGCGTCGGCCGTGAGCAAGGGCTTGAGAACGGCCATGCCTGCCTTCATCGCGCGCGCGGCGATGAGAACCTCGGGGACGTAGAGGATGTTGTATTTGAAATCCTCACCCACGACGGCCATGGCGGCGATCAGGCCCTCGTTCAGCACTTCGTCGACAGGCCGGCCCGCGGCGAGTAACTCGCGCACGAGGCGGTCCACTTCCTTCGCCTTCCCGTCGTAGAGGCACTGGTTGAGTTCTGCGTAGTCGGTCATTTGCGGAGAGATCAGGCTGCGGCCGATTCGAGGCAGGCCTGTTTGATCGCGAGGAGATTCTCAGTCGGTGTGCCGAACGGAACAACGGCAGTTCCAAGTATGAATCCCGGCAGGTCGATGCCGCGCTTCAGTTCGGCAACTGCGACTTCGTGGATCTTATCCGGCGGGCCCTTTTGGATCAGGTGAGGCGAGATGTTGCGGCGGAAGGACCGTCCGTGCTCGCGGCAGACATCCGCCCACGCGTCGAAGTCGGCCGTGAAATCGCAGAGCAGGTTGTTCGCACCTGTCTGCACGAGGAGCTCGGCGATAGGCGTCGTGTCGCCGCCGATGATGAGCGGAAGGTCGCGCACGCCGCGGTCGTTCGCCCAGCGAACGAGCTCAGCGGTCACGGGCAGGACGAACTCCTCATACATCGCCGGCGAGAGCAAGAGTGGCGAGGCTTGGGAGTCGAAGATGATGAGACTCGCGCCGGCATCGATGTAGCCCTTGGCAAATTCCTTGATGATGTTGCCCGAGTAGTTGAGCACGCCGTGGACCCAGTCCGGATCGTCGAGGCACGCGAGAAAGAGAGCCTCGGCACCGACGAGCGAGATTGCGAGTGAGAACGGCCCGGAGAGCGCGCCGCGAAGCCAGAAGTCGTCGCCGAGCGCGCGGCGGACGTTGCGCGTGGCGGTGAGGTTGACCGGCATGCGTCCGTCCTTGAGCGGATTCGGAAGTGGCGCGGCCGAGAGATCGGCGCCGACCTTGATAACGTGGTTGCCCGGGCTGATCCCGGGGATCGAGGTGTCGTCGCCCTCGTAGTAAGTGACGCGGCATCCGACGGCCTCGGCCTCGAGGTTGTAGACGTCGACACCGACCACGAGCGCGTCGGGTCCGACCGCTTCGTATTCGGCGAGGATCGCGCGGGTGAGTAGTTCCGCGTCGCGCGAGATCGCCGAAGGCGTGCTGCCTATGAACGACGCCTTGTGCTCGTAGATCGCGGGAAGGAAGAGCGGCGGGCGGCGGGGCGCGACGCAGCGGAGAACGGAATCTACCTCGGCGAGCGTGGCGGTCGGGTGGGGTGGCTGGGGCGAGCGATCCATTGCACGGGAGTCTACCAGCCGGCGGCTGCGGCGTCTTGGCGTTTGGGGCTTGCGGTGATTGGCGGATCGGGCACAACGGCCGCAGGTCCCGCCGGCAACATGCGCGTCTCACGCCCGATCACCGTCGAGCTTTCGCCCGAAGGAGTGCTCTTTGCAGAGAGCGCCCACACGGCCGGCTTCCGGATGTCGGACCGGACAGACCCCTATCACAAGGTCATCCTGGTGCTAGAAGGCGCTGTGGCATATCGGGAAAAAGGACGCGATCCGGTCCGGGTCGACGCGGGGTCGGTTGTGATTGTCCCTGCCGGCACGGTCCACCGGATGACGGATGAGAAACCTGCGACGCTGTTTCTGCTGTGTATCGGGCGAGGCTTCGCAGCTTCGGACAAGGAGTTGGAAATTCTCTGGCATGCGCTCGCGAAGCTGCCGCGCCGGAGCGTGCGCGTTCATCGCCCGGGCCGCCACCGGCTGGAGGCGATCTGGCGGCGCGCGCTCGCGGAAAAGGCGCACGGCCGGATCGGCTCGGGCACGGCCACACGCGCGCTCGCCGAGGAGGCGCTCGTGCTTCTCGCGCGGCTGCCGGCGGAGGAGGGAAGCGCAGTGGCGACGGAGCGCGTCGCGGCGGTGATGCGCGAAGTGCGGGAATCGTTCTACGAACCGTGGGACCTCGACCGCGCGGCCGGCAGGGCGGGACTATCGCGGCGGCGGTTCACCGATTTGTTTCGGGAGGCGAGCGGACGGACGTTTCAGGTGTTTCTCTCAGAACTGCGGATGGAGCATGCCGCGCGGCTGTTGCGTAGCGGCGAGCATTCGGTGACCGGCGTGATCTTCTCCTGCGGCTTCACTGACGTGTCGCATTTCTACCGCACCTTTCGCCAGCGCTTCGGCGCCGCTCCCGGCGAGTGGATTCGTGCGGGCCGCAAATAGCGGCGGTGGATTTTCCGGCCTCGTTACCTCGGCCGCTACGAGCGGAAGGTGCGGCCGTTCGCCCGGTTTGATGTAGCTGCCGACGTGAGGAGGCGGGTGGTGCGGATTGCTTTTAGGTCGTTCCTCGCGTCGTGTTTCGCCAAGGTGTTGTTATTCGAACCGCCACCGCGCCAGCGCCTCCAGAGTCCTCGAGTGAAAACCTTTCTCCTCTTCCTAATCCTTCCCTGCCTGCTGGCAATCGACGCGCACGCGCAGCGTGTTGCCATTCTCCATGATGTGGACAGCCCGCCGGCAGCCTATGCGGCGCGGAAGCTGGGCGAGGCTCTGGCGGCGCGAGACTACGAGGTCATCGCTTCGCGCACGGGCTACGATCATCTCGTCAGCCTGGCGGTGCATCCGGCTCGTCTGGGAGCCGAGGCATTTTCCATCATTCCCGAGGGCAAGGTGGTCACCATTTACGGCGGTGACGATCGCGGCCTGATCTACGGCGCGCTGGCCCTGGCCGGACATCTGCGAAACGGCGCATCGCTCGCGGAGATCAAAGCGGAGGAGGCGAGTCCGAAACTGGAGTTTCGAGGGATCAAATTCAACCTCCCATGGGAGACCTACCGTCCCAGCAGCGCGCTCGACCAGCATATGGACACGGCGCGCGACCTGAAGTATTGGGAGGCGTTCCTCGATATGATGGTGGAGAACAGGTTCAACGTCGTGAGCCTCTGGAACATGCACCCGTTCACCTTCATGGTGCGGCCGAAGAATTTCCCGGAGGCCAGCCCGTGGTCGGAGGAGGAGTTCGCCGCGTGGCAGCAACTCTATCGCGGGATCTTCCGCCTGGCCAAGGAAAGGGCGCTCGACACATACATCGTCCATTGGAGCATCTTTGTCAGCCGCGAGCTGGCCGAGGCGCATGGCGTGGCGAAGGTGAATTTCTACCCGCATTACTACGTGCCGGGTGACACCTCCGAGATCGTCCGCCGCTACATCCGGGAAAGCGTCACCCAGGTGCTGGAGGAATATCCGGACCTCGACGGCATCGGCATCTCGCACGGGGAAGGCATGGCCGGCATGACCCCGCTCGAGCGCCAGCGTTGGATGGACGACGTGATCATCGCGGGCATGCTCGACGCCGACCGGCGGGTGAAGTTGATCCACCGAGTGCCGTTTTCCTCCGGCACTTCGTCCGAAGGCGGCGTGAGCGAGCACGTCGAGCAGGTCACGCGCGAGGCGATGGAGCGCCTGGGGGATCGTTTCGAGGGCCCGATCTGGGTGGAGATGAAGTTCAACTGGTCCCATGCCCACTCGACGCCGGAACTGGTCAAGGTGCATGGAGGAAAGCTCGGCGACACCTACTTCGTGCCTCCGCCGGCCAACTACAAGGTCGTCTGGATGGCGCGCAACGAGGACTTCTTCGCGCTGCGGTGGGGCGTGCCTGCGTTCATCCGGCGGCACATCGCGCTCAACGGCGCGGCCGGCTACGTGGGCGGCTACTTCGTCGGATCGGAAACCTACATTCCGGCGCTCGATTATTTCACGGCAGTCGCGGATCCGGTCGGCTGGAAATGGGCCTTCGAGAGGCAGTGGCTCTTCTACAAGCTTTGGGGGCGGCTTCTCTACGATCCGGAAACGCCGGACGCGGTCTTTCAGGCGGAGTTCAACCGACGATACGGGCCGGGGGGCGACAACCTGCTGCGCGCCCTCTCGCTGGCATCGTCGACCCAGCTGCGCCTCGCCTCGCTCTACGATTCGCGGTGGGATTTCACGCTCTACAGCGAAGGGTTCCTCGCCTTGCAGGGGGAGCAGACGAAATACATCTCCGTCGACCAGCTCATCGGCCATCCGACCATGGCGCCGGAGTATGTGTCGGTGGCGGATTACGTGGAAACCCTCGCGGCCGGCGGTGCGTTTGACTCCGACCGGGTCACGCCTCCCGTGCTGATCGACATGCTCGAGCGCGACTGCCGGGAGGCGCTCAGGCTCGTGGCGGATGTCGACACGACCGCGGACGCCTCGCTCATGTATGAGGTGGCCGACATCCGGGCGTGGGCCCGGCTCGGTCTGCATCTTGCCGAGAAGCTCAAGGGCGCGGTGGCGCTGCACACCTATCGCACATCGGGCGGCAGCGGGAACAAGGAGGCGGCGATAGGGCACCTGGAGCGTGCGCTCGCCGAGTGGGACAGAGTCATCGCGATCACGCGGCCGATCTACCGCGACATGCCGCTGACACACTACAACCACAACTCCTTCGACGCGAACGACGACAACGCCTTCCACTGGGCGCTCATCCGCGACGAGGTCGCACAGGACGTGGCACTCGCCCGCGCGGCGACGACGGCCGCCGAATGACCGCGGCCGTGCGCCGGGCAGGCCGCGTGCAGCTCGTGTGAACTCGTGGCGTCCGTGCTCCGGCCCGAATTGCGCTCAAGATGTTGCTCGTCGCGTCGGTCTGCAGTTTGGAGTCCTATCTTCAGGCGGTGCCTTCAACCCCCAGTTTCAGAGCAAATCAATTGATCAGTCCTTCAATCGTTCTGCACGGAAATGAGTGCGATCGATGATGAATATGTGGAAGTCGCTCAACACATAGATGACATCGAACGATTCTCGAAGCGCTTTGGAACTTCCGAGGGAGCCAAGGAGCAGTCCTCGGTAGAACTCTGTTTTCAACGACCAATCATCCGGCTGCTCATTCACGACGCAGAGCCAATTCTGTTGGAAACGCTCAATTTCTCCACTTCGGAGTAGGCCAACCTTCGTTCTAATTCGGGACGCAATTCGCTCCGCCCAGAAGAGTGCCGCCTCTTCAGAACTCACCGCTTCGCCGTCCTTGAGTCGTGCGAGTAGTTCCGGGTTGCTAGTTTTTCCCGTGTCACGACAGTCACGAAACCCGGTTACGGAATAGTGCTTCAGCCCCTCGTCGTCCTTGATGACAAGAGCACGTCGAAGCTCTTCTGAGCTTCCGTCTGTCACTTCGACACCGGTTTCGATACCACGAACTTGAACTAGAAAGTCTGGTTTGTCTCTGGGGACGACGTCTCTGAATTTCGCGTCGATTGCCGTCTCGAGGCGCTTAAGCTGCCGGTGCTGCCTCTCGTCCTTTGACAGTCGACCCTGATTTCCCACTGATTGTGCGTCCATCGCCGGTTGCCTCTCACGAAGAGTCATCGGATCTCAGGCGGCGCATTCGCAAAAAGACCGCTGCATGCGGCGCCAGCCATGTCGCGATGCCAAGGAGAGCGATCGCAAGTCCCAAGGAGCTCAATCTCCACGTGCCGGCGAACAATCTAGTTAAGACGCCTGTCAAGGTGATCAGGACCCCCAGCATCACAACCACAGACCCAAGCCCAGCCAACTCTCGGAACAAATCCTCGAGCTTTGCACCTGGGACGACAAACGGCGGCAGAAGGAATGTCGCATATAACACACCAAGAAGTTGCGCGACTGGAACTACGAATCTTCTGAGGAACGAAGTGTCGGGCGGCTGTCCGTCGATGGAAACAAATGTCAAGACCACCCCAAGAATCGCGAGCACAGCGAGGATCGATGCAACGACACGTGATGTCTTTGTTCTCCGACTGGGCGCTACTAGCCCTGCGACGAATGGCGCGCAAAAACAGGCAAGGAACGCGGCCGCGATGTCAGCGGCAGATTGGTTCCCATAGAGATCAACCACGACGCTTCCCAGTAGGCTTCCCCCCGCGAAAGCCAAGAGGGCAAGTGGAGTGACGAGAATCCATCTGAAGGTGTTCATTGCGATGCAATCGATCTAGCGGTGCGAAGGATGCGGCTCAATGCCCGAGTGAATTCCAATTCAACTCGCATCACGAACCTGGGAATCAGCCGCAGTGATTCGCCCAGTAGAATCAGCCATGCTGCTCATCGATTCTCGTCACCAGGTCGGTGAAAACGTAGTGCACGAACTGACTACCGAGCTCCGTGAGTTCATATTCCTCTTGGTCGTCGAACGCCGATTTGAGGACCCCGGATGACTTTGCACGCGTCCTCGTTGGTCTCGCGAGAAATTGGCCTTGGTAATTCACCCCGCGGTGTTGGCGAATCACGCGTCCAAGGCTCAAGTCCCCAATCAGTAGGCGGAATAGGTCAGCTTCGGCGGAATCTTCGCGAGGGAACACTCCTCGGATCGCTTCCCAAATCTCGTAGCGGGTGGCGCCTGGATTCCTGTAAATGTGCTTAATTACTAGGAAGTGAGCGTCATCGTAGCTCGTTATCCAATTTAGGAACAGCCTCACAAGGTCATCCGGACACATCGACATTCCGCCTGCATTTGAAATCAGCTTCTTGATGTGCTCCCTCTTTTGCTGGGTGTCCGCCTCGTCCCAAGCCCGGAACGCTTTCCTAACCAAATCGAGGTATTCTTCGCTCTCGAGCCGACTCTCGATCTCAGCACCCAGACTCTCCAGTCGCAGCAAGATCTCAGTGATGTCCTGAGCCAGAAGCTTCATCTTGCGGCGATGTTCATCGAGCCATTGCCGTTGCAAGAGATCTGTCTGGAGCTGGCCCGTTTCCTCGCGGAAAGCCTGGGTTGCCGCGAGCAAGCCGCCCACCCACGGAACGCTTCCAAGTGCAGCCATCACCACCTTCCGAAGGATGCGTTGCCGCCGAGTCGGTTCCAGTCCTTCCAAGGTATCCCGCAACTGCTGTTCAGGAATCTCGGTTTTTGGTTCGTCTGACATCTTGTGGTAACCCAAGTGAAAGACTCGTTGCGAAGATTGCCAAGCCGAAGGCGCCACGACCAGTTGAACCGCGCTGCTCCGTCTGTCAGCGGTTTCGCTTCGGTCCAACTCTTCGTGGCGCCCCCGGGAATTCTACGACTGGCACATCGTCTTCAGAACGCGGACCCGCATCGTAGACGATGTCATCTCTTCGAGACTCTCAACATTTCGTCGCCACCATGCTGAAACTCGTAGTCGACTTTCGCGATTTCAGTTGCCCAACCGTCAGCTTCGAGAGTCGACCGGACAGCGCCCAAGTGGGGTGACGGTTCGCCTCGGAGATTCAACAGCGGGAAAGCGCGCACGTCGCGGGCTACGCGGCACAGCTCGCGCAACGATTGGATGTGGAATTCCGCAGTGAGCAGGTCCGAATACAGGAACAACAGGTGCGAGCACACCGCGAGGCCGAACGAAGCTGGCGCAAATGGAAGGGTTGGCAGCTCGCCTACGAGGTAGCGGCCTTCACTCAAGCCTCGCTCGTAGTCGGCCAGAAAAACTTCCAAAGCGGTCCGACGATGGTTGAGGAGGTCGTCCGGGTCGCGATGAAAGGTCCAGTTCCAGTTGCTCTGCGTCCCGCGGACCTGAGCCATCAGTGGCTCGGCTGTCGCTTCGAAGCGGGCGCGAATGTCGCCCGCGGAGAATGCGTAGATGGGGTCGACCGCAACCGCACGGTAGCCCTCCCGGGAGATTTCTGCCGCGAAACTTGCGGGACCGCCCCCACAGTCGAGCACGCCTTGGGAAAGATCGGCAGCCGTGAGGCCGAACATCAGTTCATACTCTCTGCGCGAACGCCCCCAAGGAACGATTTGATCGAGATGCACGGCCATGATGGGAAGGTTGCCGGGAAATCGGATGAGCCACGCTTGGGTGAACTGCAATCCGCGAACGCAGACGAACACTGGCCGCGCCATCTGAAGTGCAATCAAGACGGGAGATGGCCGCGCCATCCGAAGCTCGGCTTCGCCCAGCGAAGCCGAGCGAAGGATGGTTCACCGAGCCGTAGCTCCATCGGAGCGAAGGCTGGTGCCCCCACCAGGAATCGAACCTGGATTAATGGTTTAGGAAACCACTGTTCTATCCGTTGAACTATGGGGACATGCCGAGGTTGTAATCAGCCACGCGCCGCGAGGCGGTTCAAGCCCTGAGTCGATGCCGACTCCGGAACCGACCGCCCGTGCGCGAAGGCTCAAGACCTTGAACCACAAAGGCACAGAGACACAG
>DATKCJ010000023.1:0-5417 GCA_035513275.1 Opitutaceae bacterium | reverse complement strand
CACGTTCGCAAGCAATCCGCCGAGAATAACGACGGCTGCCACCGGCAGTGCGGCGAGCAAGCCGGGGAGTTGCGAGGCGATCGCGTTCCAAAATTGGTCAAGGTTCATAGGTTATGGATTCCTTATCTTTCGCGCCGGCCGGGTTCAGCCCAGGCGTATTTCAGTAGGTGGGAGTGGCACCGGATTGGGATGCCACCCATTCGCCGTGACGACAGGCGCTCGCGAGAGCCTCGGCCGGAGTCTTGTTGGCGGCGAGCAATTCAGAGAGCAGACGAGCGAGAAACGCGTCCCCGGCGCCGACTGTGTCAACGACCGCGACGGTGCGTGCGGGTTCCCAATACCAGGAACCCTCGACCAGCATCCCCGCTCCGCGCGATCCGGAGGTGATGCACACTCTTGGGCAGCAGTGCGCTTCGGCAAGCGCACGTGCCATTGATTCCTCTTCGTCGGGTGGCGCAGCGGACTCGCCTCGGGTGAGGCGCGCAGCCTCGTCGCAGTTGAGCTTGAGCAACGAAGCGCCGTTGGCGCGCGCGCGGACGAGTTCGAGGTCGTCGTGCGGCGGCCGGAGGTTCACGTCGAACACGCGCCACGCTTCGGCAGGCATCACCGCGCAAAGCCTGTCGAGCGAGGCGCAGTTGAGCGTGGAGCGGAGTGCGAGTGAGCCGTGCACGAGTGCGCGCGCGGCGAACGCGGCCTGCACCGCATTGTCGCTGGCGATGATCTGGTCCCATGCGACGCTTGTGGTAATCGTGTAGTGCGCGTCGCCGGAGCCGCAGACCTCGGCGATCACGGTGCCTGTGGGCAAGCCGTTGTTGACGGCGATGAGTTCGGTCGAGAGGTCCCAGCCTCTAATGCGTCGGAGAATTTCATCGCCGAGCTTGTCGCGTCCGACGGCGGAGACGATCCGCACGTCGGCGCCGAGCTTGTGGAGATGGTAGCCAACGTTGAACGGCGCACCGCCGGGGAAGAGGCCGGCGGGCAGGGAGTCCCAGAGAATTTCGCCGAAGCAGAGGACGGTCATACGATTGCGGATTTCGGATTTCGGATTGCGGAATCGACGGAGCCGGACGCTGCGAATTTCGAGAGCGCGACTCCATTCGGTGACCGACTCCGGGAACGGGGGCTGGTGGCGAGGCGGACCCGCGAAGCCCAATCCGCAATCCGCAATCTGCAATCCGCATTCAGCTCACTCATCCCTCAGGTGCTCCGGATCGGCTTCGACCTCCTGGCATGCGCGGATGAAGCACGCCGCGGACCACGCCTGGTAGGCCTTGCCCATGGGGCGGCCTGTCTGGCCGTGGATCCATTCGTTGAATTCCCACTCGTGATCGCGGCCGAGTTTGTTCACCTGCGCGAGGCGGTAGAGTTCGCGACAGGCCACCTCGTGCAGGCCGAGCCTGTGAATGAAACGCACCCACATGCCGCCGATGAACGGCCAGATGCCGCCATTGTGATAGTGGTGCGGGAGATTGAGGAGGTTGACGGTGTAGTAGGCGCGCCAGTCGGGATCGCCGGCCTGCACGACGGGATAGAGATTCGCGACGGGAAACGGCTCGTTCACGCCGACGCCCCACATGAAGCGGAACGCATCCCTGGCGCGATCGACGTCGAGCAGGTTCATGAGGAACGCGAGCACGTTGCCAAGCACGTCGCAGCGCCAGTTGAACGCGAACGGCGTGATCTCGGCGAGCAGGTATTGCGTATCGCCGAGGCTGAACTGGCGGTCGGCGAATCCACGCACGGGCCCACCGTCGTTTGCGGCGCGCGTGGTCGGCCAGAACAGCTCGAGGATGCGGCTGCGTATGTGCTGCGACCAGCGCAGGTAGTCGGCGGCGCGCTCGAGATCACCGCGGCGCTCGAGGATGCGGCCGTAGCAGACATTCGTGCGGAACCAAAGGACTTCGTCGTAGAGGACGTTGTAGCTGCGCCCGAAGAGATCCGTCCAGTCGCCTGCCTCCGGAATTTCGAGAAGGCCGTCGTTGTTGCTGTCGTGGGCGGCGAGCCAGTCCATCGCGCGTTGCAGGGCGGCTGCATGGCGGTTCAGAAACTCGTCGTCGCCGGTGCGCTCGACGTAGTTTTGCACGGCGATGATGAGCCAGAGGCCCGAGTCGATCGCGCAGATGTTTCCCACGCCGGAGTAGTCTGGTTTGCCGTCCTCGATGCGCACATTCGCGGGGATCTGGCCGGTTGGGGAGATCGCGCTCAGCAGCGTCTCAAGCGTGCGGCGCGAGCAGTCGAGCACCTCGGCGTCGTCGACCCAGAGGGAGTTGATGACTGTGATCGCGCCGTCGCGCCCCCAGACGGAGCGGTAGTTTGCATCCGTGCCGGTCACGATGTTGTCGGCGAGGGAGCACGCGGAAAATCCGAGCGGTGTGATGTTGCGCTTCAGGGCATCGATCGCCTTGGCGTATGCCGTGCGGATGAACTTGCGCTCGGTCGAGGAGAGACCACCGAGCTTCGTGCCGGTGAAGAGCATCCTGAGATTTTCCGCGAGCGCCGCCTTCGGGAGCGCAGACTTGTTCGCAGTCGGCGGGGAGATCGGCACGCCGAAGTGCCTGAGCCCCTCGATTACGCCGTCGGCCATCACCTGGCTCGCGTGATGGAGACGCGGATGACCGACTGTAGCCTCGAGCAGCTCGGGCTGCGCGTTCAACACGGCGATGCCGGAGGCGCCGGCGACTGCGAACATCGAGCTGTCATTGCCTGTGTCGCCAGCGACCACGACATCTGAGAACGAAATATCGAGCTGCTCGCAAAGCCACGCCAATGCGGATCCTTTCATCGCCGCGGCGGGCACGATGTCGAGGTCGCGCGCGCTCGAATAGACGACGCTCGCGCGCACGCCGGTCGCGGCGAGTCGCTCGCGGATCTCCTCGACGCGACGCGCGTCGGCGGAATTTAGATACCAGCTTGATTTGTGGCGCGACTGGAAGTGCCCGGGCTGTGCGACGGCGTCCTCCATGGTTTTGAGGACGGCTTCGACACAGTCGCGATCCCAGTCGCGGTCGAGTTCCTGATCCCAGCCGGCGAGGGGCGCTCCGGTGTGCGCGTCGACGATTTCCGTGCCGACTCCGCCGATGTAGTAGTCTGGCTCGGGCAGTTCGCCGGATTCGACGAGACGCTTCATGTCGTCGGCGAGGCGGCCTGAGTTGTAGACGAGCAAGGGCCGCGCATCGGCGGGCAGGGCGCGCCAAGCCGCCATGAAGCGCTGGCTCGCCTCGGGGTTGCCGAGAAGCGTGCCGTCGAGATCGGAACTGAAGAGTCTGACCGACATTGATTCGCAGGACTGTGTGGGCCGGCGGGGAGGGCGCCCCGGCCGGGCCGCCCTGAGATCCGCGCCTGCAGGATTCGCGTGGCGCCCCGACGGGCGCGCACGGTCCAATCAAAGCGCGCATCGAGCGATGGGTCAAGGACCGGGGCTGGATGGGTTGACAGCGATGTTACGGTCTTTGGCGTGCAAGGAATCGATTACGCCGTGCTCGGCGCCTACCTTGCCGTGTTGGTAGCGCTCGGTGCGTGGCTTGCGCGGCGCGCGGGCGCCGATTCGGAGAGCTACTTTCTCGGTGGCCGAAAGCTTCCGTGGTGGGCGCTCGGCAGCTCGGGCATGGCGAGCAACCTCGATGTCGCTGGCACGATGACGATCGTCGCGCTCATCGCGTTGCACGGTATCCAAGGATTCTGGATCGAGATGCGGGGCGGCGTGGTGCTGCCGATCGCGGTTTTCATGGCGTTCATGGGCAAGTGGCACCGGCGCTCGCGCGTGATGACGACAGCGGAGTGGATGACGCTGCGGTTCGGCAACGGGCCCGGCGGCCGCGCCGCGCGCACGACGGCGGCGCTCACCTACCTCGTGCTCACGATTGCGATGGTGGTGTTTTTCATCACCGCGGGCGGGCGGTTCCTATCGGAGTTCGTCGGATTCTCCTCCACGCAATGTTCGGTCGCCCTCGCGTTGATTGCCTTCGCCTACACGATGGTGAGCGGGCTCCACGGAGTGATCTGGACCGATGTGATACAGGCGTTCCTGATCGGCGGCGCTGCGGTGTTCGTGGCGGTGACCGCCGCGGGGCTTGTTTCGCCGGAACTCCTCGATGGGTGGACGGGAGCGCGGTTCGATTCGCTGCTCCCTCGCGTCGTGGGCGAGGGCCCGGGTGGCTACACGCCTTTCTGGTTTTTTCTCGGGATATGGGCGTTCAAGGGCGTGCTCGAGGGTCTCGGGGGCAGCGGCGGATCGGCCTACATGGCCCAGCGATTCTACGCAGCGCCGCACGAGGACGACTGCCGAAAGATCGGAATCCTGTGGACGCTGCTGTTCGCGGCACGCTGGCCGATGGTGCTCGGCTTCGCGATCATCGCAATGAAGCTCGGGGTCGACGTGAGCTCGGTCGAGGCTGCCGAGGGTGTGTTGCCGCAGGTGTTGTTGTCGGAGTATTTCCCTGCCGGCGTGCGCGGACTGGTGCTCGCCGCGATGATCGCGGCAGCGATGTCGACTTTCGACAGCACGCTCAACGCGGGCGCTTCCTACGTGATGCGCGACCTCTATCAGCCGTATCATCCTCGCGCAGACGAGAGCGAGTTGGTCCGCGTGGGCTATGCGGCGTCGGCTGCCATCGTGGCGGTAGGCATGACGCTCGCGCTCACGCTCGGCTCGTCGGTGCTCGGAATCTGGGTGGGCATCGTGATGCTCCTGTTCCCGGCGTTTCTCGTCCCGTTTGCGCTGCGGTGGTTTTGGGCGCGCTTCAACGGCGCAGGTTTCGCGATCGGTGTTGCGGGCGGATTTCTTGCCGCGCTCGTTTTCTGGATCGCCGATCCCTCGGGTTGGAACGAAGCCACGCGTTTCCTCGCGATCGCAGGCGTCTCGCTGCTCGCGAGCGTTGGCGGCGCGCTCGCGACGCCGCCGGTCGACGATGGGGTGGCGCGTCGGTTCTACGAGCAGGTTCGACCGTTCGGCTTCTGGCCTGCGGAATGGCGCGCGGCAGACCGCACCGAGCACAGGCAAGATCTCGCGATGCTCGCGGTGGGGCTCGTGTGGCAGTTGCTCACCTTCCTGCTTCCAATGGGCATGGTTCTGGGCATGTGGTCGCAGGTATTGCCCGCGATACCGGTGTGGGCGCTGCTCACCTGGTATGTGATGCGGAGACCGCGGCAGACAGCGGGTTGAACCTTTCGCCCGCCGAAGGAGATTCTGAGGTGGAGCGGCTTGCCCCAAGACGCTTTCCGCGCGTGCGAGCGGACAAAGCGCGTTGAGGGCAACGCGCTCCACCTCGGAGGTCTCCGGACTCAATCCCCGTCGTGCCAGGGCTCGTCCCAATTGTCGTCGTCGAGCGTGTGCGGACTCGGGCGGCCCTCGCCAAGCCCGATGAGTTGCTGGGCGATGCCTGTCCACGTGAAAAGTGAGCGTGACTTGTGCGCACCCA
>DATKCJ010000022.1:0-2227 GCA_035513275.1 Opitutaceae bacterium | reverse complement strand
TGAAATGGATCAACCTTATCATCAAGGATACCATCCGGAATCCGACGGATGGGATCGGAAAACCGGAGCCGTTGCGGCACGCCCTCGCCGGCTATTGGTCGCGCCGGATCACAGACCAACATCGGTTTGTCTACAAGGTTGTCGGCGAACAACTCTGGATTGCGCAGCTTCGATATCACTACGAAAAGTAGAAGAAGCCACACGAGCGCAGGAGCGCGATGAGACGTGACGCTCCTCACGCAATCAGCTGCATCTGCTTCGGCGTGAGCAGCCACGCGAGCGTCGCGCAGCGGTCGTGACGGAGATCCGCGGCCTCGAGCTTCGCTAGGCCTCCTTTTTTCAACTCGAACGACGCTGACGGAGTGCCCGCGCACAGGAGCCCGATCAACTCGCTGAGGTCCGGCTCGTGGCCGACGAGCAGGATGTCGGGCGCGTGCTGCGCGTGCCGGTTGATTTCGTGAATCAGTTCCTTGGAGCTTCCGCCGGGCGCCAGGTGCGCGGAAACGACCAATTCTGCGCGCGGAATTCCCACTGCCTTCGCAAATACCTCCGCCGTCTGGACGGCGCGCACGAGCGGGCTGGTCACGACGAGATCTGGCCTCACGCCGAGCGCCTCTATGCCCGCAATCGAGAGCCTTAGTTTGCGCCGGCCCTCCGCGGTGAGGGGACGATCGAAGTCGCTGAGACCCGCGGGCATCCCGGGATCCCCGGGATGCGCAGCGATCGCGTGGCGGAGGATGTAGAGGTTCATGGTTTCAAACGGCCCATCGCGCCGGCTTGAATTCCCTCAGTACTGCCCTCGACTCCAGCCGTTCACGTCGCCGGCGAACCGTCGTGGTTGATCTTCCGCGGGAACGGCGCGAACCACGCTACGATTATCGACGGGATCGACGCGAACATCACGATGATGAAGAACGTCCGGTAGCCGAAGTGGTCGGCGAGCGGGCCACTGATCATCTGTGTGGGCACGAGCACGAGGTTCATCATCGCCGTGCAGTAGGCGTAGTGCGTCATGTGGAACTTCCCGGGCGAAATCTGCTGCATCATGTAGAGCATGTTCGCCACAAACCCGAACGAGTAGCCGAACTTCTCGAGCGTCACGAGCGAGCCGACCGTCCACAACGAGAGTTCCACGCCGGGCCCGGCCAGTTGTGAGAGGACCACAAAGGTGAGGTTTGGCACGTTGACGCAGAGTGCCATGAACAGGAGCGTGCTGCGCTTCAACCCGAAGCGCGCCATGAACGCACCGCCCACCAACCCGCCGAAGAGGCTCACGAACGTGCTGATCGTGCCGTCGATGAGGCCCTTCTCCTTGAGCGTGAGGCCGACACCGCCGTCCTCGGGCGATGCCTGCAGAAAGAGCGGAGCTTCGATCAGAAGCAGCCCTTCGCCCGAGCGGTAGAGAAACACAAAGAGCAGCATCCCGAAGAGTTTCTCCTTCTTGAAAAAATCAACCCACGTTTCGACAAACGTCCGCGTCACCTCGGCGAAACTGTGCGGTCGCACCGTGATCGATCCGGTCGGGAGCATGTAGCGGTGGTAGATCGCGAGCGCCGCGAGCGTAACCGCGCTCAGCCCGATCGCCCAGCCCCATGCCGCCGTGGTCGAGAGTCCCCGGTCCTCCTGCAGCGAGCCCGCGAACCACACGATCGCCGCCGTCGCGAAGATCCGGCCCACGTTCCAAAACACACCCTGCACGCCGATGAACGCCGCCTGACGCGCCGCACTCAGCGAGGTGATGTAAACGCCGTCGACGCATATGTCCTGCGTGGCCGACGCAAACGCCAGCACCCAGAGCACCGCGATGACGATCTGAAAATAGTTCGGCATCGGCAGCGCCAGCGCGATGCCGATGAGAAGAACGGCCATCAGAAGCTCCATCGCAATCACGAAGAATTTCTTCGTGCGATACATGTCGAGAAACGCGGCCCAGAGCGGCTTGAGCGACCACGCAATGCCGACGCTCGCCGTCGCCAGCGTGATCTGGCCGTCGGTGTGGCCGAGGTCCTTGAACATCGTGCCGGCAACCCAGATCACGAGTGCGAAGGGGATGCCCTCCGCGAAGTAGGAGGAAGGAACCCAGAGCCAGGGATTGCGGACAGCAAGGGCGGGGGCGGCAGGTGTGCTCATGCGGCGTGCGAGGGTCGCGGCCATAAGACCGGCGCGCTGGGAAAACACAAGGCGTGGATTACTTAGGTCTGGAACCCGCGCTCGGAGATCGCGGGCT
>DATKCJ010000021.1:0-3549 GCA_035513275.1 Opitutaceae bacterium | reverse complement strand
TTTCGAGGCTCCCGCAGCCGAGGGAGACGAAGCAATCCATCCAATTCGAGATGGATCGCCACGTCCGCCTGCGGCAGACTCGCGGTGCAAGACCAAACTGACCAATTACCGGCGAGCTGCAGTTGTTGGGGCGAGATTCCTGGGAATTCGTCATCGCGAGAACCTCGGCGCGGGTTCGGAGTTTTTAACCGGAACGGCACAATCCGAGGAGTGCCACGTTGATGGAGTGGCGGATACTGTGCCGCTCCAACAGGCCGCACCGCGCTTGACGAATCCGTCGCCAGTGCGTTCGCTTCGTCCATGCCCACGGCATCCGCCACCAAGGCTCCACGCGGTTCGCAACTGATTCGGCAAAAGAAGAGCCGGGCGGTGCGGCGCGGACGTAAGAAGTGGGGCGAGCGCTTCGGACATCTGCGGGGGATAATCAAGGGCGCGCCGAAAAACCTCTCTGAGCGTGAGGGATTCGTTTGAGGTCATTCTCGACACCGGGCCGCTTGTAGCCTGGCTGAACGAGTCCGATCAACACCACGCGTGGTGCTCGGAGATTTTTCAGGATCTCACTTTGCCATTGGTCACCACTGAAGCGGTGATCGCAGAGGCTGCTCATCACCTGATCGGTTATCACGGCAGCGCCGATGCGCTGTGCGAAATCATCGAATCCGGCGGAGTGCATGTGGAGCCTGTGGCCGACATGGGTGCTGTCTGTAAATTCTTGCGGCGCTACCAGACCGATTTTGCCGATGCCTGTGTCGTGTGGCTGAGCGAACGCTATCCGCGAGCCCGCGTCTTCACGATCGATTTCTCGGATTTTCGAGTCTATCGGCGGTTAAAGAATCAGCGCGTGCCGATCATAGAGCCACCGGCGTAACGCTTGGATGCGAGCGTCGTAATTTGAGCAGGACGCTACCGACGGACGAGTTCCATGGGTGAGACCCATTCGCGGTCGAACCGCCGGACGGCACGCGGTCGGTCAACCGTGCGCCTTTCGAGCCGCGTCGAAGGCAGAGCGAGAAGCCCGATAGGGGCAGGGCGAGTGTTGCGTGACATCAAGTGCCGTTCTCGAACACGAACGTCTGCTGCATGCGGACGATTGTCGGGCGTCCTCCGCGCGTGGGCACGGCGAACTTCCAGTCCGCGAGCGCGTGAACGGCGGCGACGGAAAACGCCGGGTGGGTCGTCTCGACGACCATCGGCAGCCGAGCGCGGCCTGTCTCGTCGACGTAGAAATCCACGACCGTGTGTCCTTCGGGAAAAGCGGCTGTGCGTCCCGGATGGACTGGGGTTGCCGTTTGCACCACCACAAGCGGACGATCGAGATCGCTCGCGTTGCAGACGAGATTCACAGACTCCGGAATTCCTGCGCCGCGCAACAGAGCTGCCGGTGTCTCGAGCGGCATGAGCGTGACGACGCGCGCGTTGGAAGTGAACTTGATGCTCAAACGCACGCGGCTCTCGATCGGCTCCCCGTCGCGAACTGCCGGTTCGTATTTCCATTGCCGGACCGTCTCAGCGGCCTCGCGGCCAAACTCCTTGTGTGAATAGCCAACCACGAGCACGTCGATGAGTTGCCCGATAGCGTCGATCTTCAACATCACGTCGGCCTCCCCCGATGAGATGGCGGTGAAATCGAGCGCCGCGGGGAAGCGGGGCTGGACCGTCTGATTGAACTTCGGGGGAACCGTTGCGCCCTCGAGAGATGTGAGCATCAAAGCCGCCGCGAGAAGTGGGGTGAATGTCGCGCGGACGATTGGAGTGTTCATGGAGATTGAAGCCTCAGGTTTTTAGCGTACGCGAAATCGCGCCGCTCGCAATGTGCGACTCCGCGAGGGTCTTCAGATCATCGATCGCAAGCACCTCAACTGGCTCGAGACCTTGAGCGTCTCGAAACGGGAAGCTCCGAGAGTAGTTGGCGCGCTTGTCGCGCCACGGTCGACGGAGTTGCGCGACAAGCGCGCAACCTACAAAAATGTCATTCACAGCTTGAAGTTCTCGACCCCGTCCTGATGCGTGTCGGCCACGCCGGGACAGCGAACGACGTCGAAGTGAGCAACGCGCCGCAGCACAAACGCGTCGCCGCGCGGGCGCGAGGCGTTGAAGTTTTCAAACGAGGCTTGCCCGACATTGTCGAGAACGACGAGTGGGCGGTCGTCGGGCGAGGCGAAATCTATGCTCGCGTCGCGCACTGAGAGTTCACGCACGTGCCGGGCGTAGATTGCGGACGCGGGCAACAGGCCAAACATACTGGGCTCGGGATACGCCCTCTCGCGCAGCGGCACGGCGAACGGATCGCGCGGGCCGGTGACGCCGGGCTCGTCGTTGCGGAGGAAGAATGAATTCACGAGTTCGTTCGGTTGTTGCGACACCTGCTCGAGCGTGATTCTGCCGCGCGCCGCGACACGGATATCCGCGAGCGTGACATCTTCGATCGGGTGCGCCGGCAGTCCCGCGATCAGCACAGCGCTGTAACGTGAGTCGGCGTCGTCGGCATTTATGCCGCTGATGTTTACGCGCCGAATCGCTCCGACGGATGTGCCCTCGGGACCGCGCGCGCGGTTGCCAAGGCAGATGAAGACCGGCGGATTCGCCAACTCGCGCATGGCGATGTTCCGGATTGTGATGTCCTCGATGATGGCGCCGTCGACACTCTCGATGGCGAGACCGCGCGAGCGATCGAACGTGCAATCCGCGATCGTGATGTTGCGAAACGGGCCGTTCGATTCCGTGCCGAGCTTGATGCGGCCCGTCGGGCCGTCGCGATCGGGCGCGTGCATGGTCGTTCGGCCGAATGTGCCGTCGAGCATCGTGCCGACATCGAAACCGCTCACGGTGCAATGTGTGATGGTGATGTTATCGCATGGGCTGGGCCGCCCGAGTGCGTAGCTCGACTTGAGGACGATCGCGTCGTCGTTCGGCGAGTTCACGCGGCAGCCAGTGATGCGGACGTCGCGGCAGCCGTCGATGTCGAGGCCGTCGCGATTTGTGTCGATGTGCAGGTTTTCGATCGCGAGACCGTCGACGCCCGTGGCGAGGAGCGCGAAGTGCCCGCCGTTGAGGACGGAGAAGTCGCGCAGCGCGACGTTGCGGCAGGCCTTCAGTCCGATCGCCTTGTTGCCGAGATCCGGGGGCGGCGTCTCGCCCGCGCCAACATCGGCGCCGAGCGCGACGGACGCGCTTTCGCCTCGCGCCACGGTGCCGTCGGGACCGGTGGCGCCACGGCTGGATTGGTAGCTGGCGTTACGCGCGAGTCCCTTGCCGTCGATGAGGCCAGGGCCGGTGATCGCAATGTTCTCGAGGTCTTCGCCCCAGATGAGGCTGTTATGCCAGTGGCTGTGGCCGAAGTCCTGATACTGGAGCTTGTCGCCCCAATCGTTCGGTTCGGCGGGATCGTAGCCGCCGAATCCAATCGCTGGAGTTGCGGCGAGAAGCGTCGCACCGGCTTCGAGATGCAGCGTGATGTTACTCTTGAGCCGGATGGAAAAGCTCAGGTAGGTGCCGGCCGGCAAAGTGACCGTGCCTCCACCGGCGCCGGCCGCGGTCCCGATGGCGGCG
>DATKCJ010000020.1:0-3300 GCA_035513275.1 Opitutaceae bacterium | reverse complement strand
TGGCTCATCGCCGCGCGGCGCGATCTACGAATTTGGCAGTGAGGGACCCGGCGCGCCGGGATTCATCCTCAGCGAGGCGAAGGACGCCGAGGTTGCCGACCTTCTAGTCGCGGCTGATGGCACGCTCTACGCGGCGCTCGTCTACAGCGGCGGCGCCACGCCCGACCGGCGGCCTCCTCCGCGCACGCCCCCGCCGGTCGCCGCGGACCCGGTGAGTTCCGCACCCGAGTTCGGCGGTCGCAGCGAGATCATTCGCTTTGGGAAGGACCGGCTGCCCGAGACGGTCGTCGCGCGCAACGGCGTCGCTTTCTACAAACTCGCGGCGTTTGGCAACATGCTCCTCATCGGCGGCGGTGAGCGCGGCGAGATACTCGGCTATGACGACACGCGGCGCGCGCTCATCACCTTTTCCGGCGCGGCTTCCTCGCAGGTCAACGGGATCGCCGCGATCGGCAGCCAGCCCGGTCGGTTCCTGATTTTGCGAAACAACTTCAGCGGGTTGGGGGTGCTCGACTTCGCGCCCACTGCCGAGCGCACTGCGGAGACCTCGCGACTCGAGTTCGGCCATCCAAGCCGGCTCGGGCTGCTGCAGTTCTCGCGACTGCGCGACATCGACGCGGAGTCCGTCTCGGTGGACTTCAAGTTCGGCAACAGTGCCGACGAAGGCGAGGGCTGGACCGACTGGCGGCGCGCGACGCGCGAGGGCGACGCGTTTCGCCTCGACGATGCCGCCGCACGATTCGCCCGCATTCGCGTGAAAGTGCCCGCCACGATCGCCACAACGACGGAGATCGGTCGGGCCGCACTCTTCTACATGCCGCAGAACCGTCCGCCCGCGGTGCAGGATTTTCGCGTGTTTCCGCCCGGGCTCGGCTTGATTCCAGTGCCGGATCCGCCTGCGCCCGCCTCGCTCCCTCTCGGGCAGTTCCTGTTTCCCAACCAGCCTCAGCCGCAATCCGAAAACACCCCGCCGAATCCGCAAAAAAACGCATTCCTCGCCAGTCAGGTCGTCTCACAGCCGGGGAACCAGCTTGTCTACTGGAACGCGGTCGACGCCGATGGCGACAATCTCATCGCGACCCTCGCGCTCAGGCAGGTCGCCTCGGGCGAGTGGACGGAGATCGCAGCCGGCTCCTACTCGAACCACCTCGGATTCTCCACCGCCGATCTTGCCGAGGGCCCCTACATCCTGAAACTCACCGTCGCCGAAACGGCACCACGCCCGCCCGCGGACCGGCTCTCCACGGAGCATGAGAGCGACGATCTCACGATCGACCGCACCCCGCCGGAGATCCAGTCCATCGACGTGAACACCACGCCCGGCGCGATCACAGTTCGCGTCGCCGCGAGCGACCGCTGGTCGCTCCTGCGCGGCGCACGCGCCGTCCTGAACAACGGCACCGAGGTGGAAACAATCCTGCCGCTCGACGGCATCCTCGACGGACGCACAGAGACTTTTGATCTCGAAATCCCGCGCGCCGCGGCGACCGGCGCGACCAACGCAGAGGTGATGGTCGTCGATCAAGCCGGCAACCGCACCTCGCAGCGCGTGGCGATCACGCCGTAAACTGGCCGGAGTTTCCGAGGTGGGGGCGCCGTATCCTTGCGAGCCCTTGAAAGTTCTGCATGCAAAAGGGCGGCTACGGATAGCCGCCCCTACCTGTCGAACAAAACCTTGTCGGTTGCACGATTAGGCCAGCAGAGTGGCGCGCCAAGCGCGGCACCAGCCCGGTCCTGTCCAACTGTAAGAGCGGGCTTACCCCGCGACGACCTCTGCTTGACTGCCTGAGTCCTGCACCTTGAAGACCATCGCGGCTACGATGCCGCCCAAGACCTGCGCGCCGAGATAGACCCAGAGCTGTGACAGATTCTCCATGCCCATGAGGACGACGCCGAGGCCGACCGCCGGGTTCAATGCACCTCCAGAGATCCCGCCGATAGCAACGACGCCTACAAACAACGTGAAGCCGATTGCGAGACCGAAGAACGAGTTGCCGGCGTTGCCCTTCGACGTCGCTGCGCTCAACACCACCCACACGAGGGCAAATGTGAACACGAATTCCGAAATGAGCGACGGCACAACCTCGCGCCCCGCCGGACCGGCCGGCGGCGCACCGACAAGCGTCGACACGACGAACCACGCGACCACCGCGCCAATCAACTGCGCGACCACGTAGGGCACGAAGTCCTTCTTATCGAGCTTGCCTCGCAGCAGCACACCGAGGCTCACCGCGGGATTATAGTGGCCGCCGGAAACGTAGCCTCCGGCGAAAATCATGCAGGCGAGCACGGAGCCGATCGCGAGGGGCGCAAGATCGGATCCCGAACGAACGGCGAGGCCGACCGTGAGCACGAGGAAGAACGTGCCAACGAACTCAACGAGGTATTTTTTCATCTGACTGTGCTTGGGGGGTTACAGCGAGCTGCGATGTCGCAGCGGGGGGAGGCCGCGATCTCATATGGGTTCTCCCAGCCTGTCGAGCCGGCAGCGGGTCCGCCGGATGTGGGAGCCTGGTCCTGTCTCGCCGTGATCCGGCATGGACGACATCTACATCACGCGCGAAAACTTCGACCGCCGCGTGTTTGGGATCATTTACGGCCGCGAGCCAATCGCGGGACCGCTCGCGCGCTGAGAGCGCGGAGAAATTTGTAGGAGCTCGTTTACGGGCGGCTCTGAGCCAAAAGGCAGGCGACTCTGTGTGAGTTGCGCGCAAGCGTGCAACCTACAGAAGCCACAGACCATCGCCCGCAAGCGGGCTCCTACCATTCGGAAGCTGCACTGCTCTGCCAATCCGCAATCCGCATTCCGCAATTCCACCCCTACCCGATCAACCCCCGATACAGGAACCACGCGTAGGCCGCGATCAGCACGAAGCCCATCCATCGCGGCATCTGGCCGAGGACGGCGACGAACAACAGGTGCACGACCGACACGCCGGCGAGAAGCACGAGACCGTCCTGCAGGTCCGCCGTCACGCCGATCGGTGAAAACAGCGCGAAGATTCCCACCCCGAGCGGAATGCAGATGTGCCCGTCGCCCACCTGAGAACTGTAGACGATGTCCGCCCGCCTGCGCCGTCCGTAGTAGAGCGCGAGCATCGCGTTGGGCGCCACCATCAGCCAGCCGCTCAACCATCCAAGATTCGACGCGTTGAAGAACGATCCCTTTGCCGTCGACATCCACGCGACGAGCCAGTCGATGCTCATGTAGAGCGCCCAGGCGCCGACGCCGATCGCGGCGAAGTCCACGAGCAGCCGCACCGGGTTGAGCGAGCGCTTGTTGCGGACGTTGTGCTTGAG
>DATKCJ010000019.1:0-3935 GCA_035513275.1 Opitutaceae bacterium | reverse complement strand
TCCTTGAACGCGAGCGTGGGCCCGTGGAAGAGCTCGAGCACCGACACCTTCGCGTCGAGCTGCCGCAGCGGCGCGATCTCCGGGTGATCGAATCGCGCAACGGCGGTGCGCGTCATCGCGCGCAACTCATCCGCAGGAATGTCCGTCGCGAACAGTGAAAGAAACTCCGCACAAAGCTCTGCGTAGCCGAGCCCGGCCCAGCCTTGCCATCGCTGCGACAAGTCCGGCAACACCTCGGGCACGAACAACCCGCCATCGGGCGCAAGGCCAGCGGCGACGGCGTCCGAGAACGAGTGCGGCTCAGCGCGACCGCGTGTGGAAATGAAGTTCACGGTTGGAAGCCGATCAAGGCAGGTAGACCACGAAATACACGAAACACACGAAAAGAATCCGACGCAGTGAAGTCAGTGCTCATACCCTTTCGTGTATTTCGTGTGTTTCGTGGTTAACATCTTCTGATCCGTGTCATCTCTGTGTCCAGTGGGCACTGATCGGCTTTCGTGCCGCGCCCTCCGTAGGCTTGGGGAAGGAGGGTGTTCCGTGGTGAACACTTTCTGGTCCGAGCTCTTCCGTGTTATCCGTGTATTCCGTGGGCAATCCTCTCCGGATCCCCTCACCCCAGCCCGAACGCCTTGTGCACGGCCCGCGCGGCTTCGTCGGCCTTGTCGAGGTCGATCACTATCGAGATCTTGATCTCCGACGTGCTGATCAGGTCGATGTTGATGTTGTGGTCGGCGAGCGTCTGGAAGACCGACGCGGCCACGCCCGAGTGCGTGCGCATGCCGACGCCGACGACGGACAGCTTGGCGATGTTGTCGAGCACCGACACGTTGCCGCCGCCCACGTCCTCGAGGATCGTGGCCACGGCCTTCTCGGCGCGTGCGCTGTCATCGCGCGGCACGGTGAACGTGAGGTTGGCGACGCCGTTGCGGCCGATGTTCTGCACGATCATGTCGACGACGATGTGCGCGCCGGCGAGCGTCTTGAAGATGCGCGCGGCGGTGCCCGGCTTGTCGGGAATGCCGCTGACGATCACCTTCGACTGGTCCTTGTCCACGGCCACGCCGCGCACGACCACCTTCTCCATGGATGTGGATTCTTCCTTCACGATTGTCCCCGGGTTGTTGTTGAAACTCGAACGCACCTCAAAGTTGACATTGTATTTGCTCGCGAACTCGACCGACCGCGACTGCATGACCTTCGAGCCCAGGCTCGCGAGCTCGAGCATCTCCTCGTAGCTGATCTCGGCGAGCTTGCGCGCGTCCGGCACCACGCGCGGGTCGGCGGTGTAGACGCCATCGACGTCGGTGAGAATCTCGCAGTTGTCGGCCTTCAACGCGTAGGCCAGCGCGATCGCAGTGAGGTCGGAGCCGCCACGGCCGAGAGTCGTGGTGGCACCTTCCTCGGTGATGCCCTGGAAGCCCGCCACGATGACAACGTCGCCGCGCGCGAGGTCCTTCTCGATGAGCGAGGCGTCGATGTTCTTGATCTTCGCCTTGGTGTGCACGAGGTCGGTCATGATGCCGGCCTGCGCGCCCGTACGCGAAACGGCTCCCACTCCGAGCGCGTGCAGCGCCATCGCGGTGAGCGCAATCGTCTCCTGCTCGCCGATGGCCAGCAGCATGTCGAGCTCGCGCTCGTCGGGCTGGCTGATGATCGACTTGGCCGTCGCGATCAACTGGTTCGTCACGCCCGAACGGGCGGACACGACGACCACGACCTGAGTGCCCTGGTCGCGGGTCTGCTTGATGCGCTTGGCGACCTCCTTGATCCGCTCGACGTCGCGGACCGAGGTGCCTCCGTATTTCTGGACGATGCGTGCCACGGTGTTGGTTGGGTGAGAAATTGTCAGGCCGCGGGCGGAGTGCCCGGCTTTGGTTTGCGCGCGAACTTCGACTCGGTGCCTTTGAGGAGCCGGCCGAGATTCTCGCGGTGGCGCATGATCACGAAGCCGCCCACACACGCGCCAAGCACAACAATCGGGAGCGGCTCGCGCGTCAGCCACGCGGCGACCGGAACGGCCGCAGCGCCAAGGATCGACGCGAGCGAGACGTAGCGGAATGAGTAGAAACTGACGACCCACACGAGCGCGACAATGAGTCCTGTCAGCGGGACCAGCACGACGAACGCCCCTGCGCCGGTCGCCACGCCCTTGCCGCCGCGGAATCGCGTGAAGCATGAAAAACTGTGTCCGACCACAGATCCGACCAATCCCGCGATCTGCATCCCGACAAGGTCGTCGGCGCCGAACAACACGGTTCCGGTGAACGGACACCTCCAACCACCCGCCGCGCTATCCATGGGGCCAATCAACCACGCCACGATCAGCGGCAGCCCTGTCGCGAGTGCGCCTTTCAGGATGTCGAGCACGAGGACGATCGCTCCCGCGCGCTTGCCGACCGAGCGGCGGACGTTTGTCGCTCCAGGATTCTTGCTCCCGACCTCGAAGATGTTCACGCCATACGCGCGCGCCACGATCACGCCAAACGGGAGCGACCCGAGCAGATACGCAGCGAATCCGGCGATGAGTATCGGAAGAATCATCGATGTTCAGTTCAAAGTGGGTCGGGAAGACCTTAGGTTTTCGCGCAGCGAAAACCTCACAGTTGCACGAACTTCGCCATCTTGATCGCGGTGTTCGACTTGATCTCCGCGCGCGCGGCGGCGCCCGGCTCAGTGTCGACGCGCACGACCATGTAGGCCGTGCCGCCCGGTGTGAGCCGACTCAGCGACATGTCGGCGATGTTGACGGAGTCCTTTGCCAGGATCGTGCCGATCACACCGACCATGCCGGGCTGGTCCACATTCTCGAGAACGAGCAGTTTGCCCTCGGCGGCGACCTCGACCTCGCGGCCGTTTATCTCGACGATGCGCGGCTGCTGCCCGCGGCCCATGAGCGTGCCGGAGGCGCTGAAGACCGCGCCGTCTGCCGCAACGGCCTCGACGCGGATGAGCTCGGTGTAATCGCACTCGCCGCTCGACTTGGTGACCTCGACGTGCACGCCAAGGCGCTCGAGCATGAACGGGGCGTTCACGAAGTTCACTTCCTCGCCACTGATGCGGCGCAGGAAACCGCGCTCGACGGCGCGCGTGACGGGGTTCGTGTCGAGGTCGACAATCCGCCCCCAGTAAGTGATGCGCAGCGTGGCGATCTGCTGCGGGCCGATCTGCTGCACGAGCGTTCCGATCTTCGTGCCAAGATCGAGATACGGGTTGAGCACCTTGGCGGTCGCGGCGTCGATCGAGGGCATGTTGACGGCGTTCTTGATGACGCCGCCGGCGAGCACGTCGATCACCTGCTCGGCGATCTCGATGCCGACCGACTCCTGCGCCTCGGCGGTGGATGCGCCGAGGTGCGGTGTCGTGACGACATTGGGGAGCTTGCGCAGCTCGCTGTCTGCCGGCGGCGGCTCGTCTTCGAATACGTCGAGTCCGGCCGCGGCGACCTTGCCGGCCTTGATCGCGGCGACGAGCGCGACCTCGTCGATGATCCCGCCGCGCGCGCAGTTGAAGATGCGCACGCCCTTCTTCATCCGCGCGAACGCCGCTTCGCCGATCATGTGCTTCGTGTCGTCGGTGAGCGGCATGTGGACCGTGATGAAATCCGACGCCTCGAGGAGCGCGTCGAGCGAAGTGCCCTCGACCTGCATGGCCTTCGCGCGGCTGGGCGCGAGGTAGGGATCGTAGGCTAGCACGCGCATGCCGAACGCCTGCGCGCGCTTCGCGACTTCGCCGCCGATGCGGCCGAGGCCAACGATGCCGAGCGTTTTTCGGAAGAGCTCGACGCCGCCGAAGCTCTTGCGGTCCCACTTGCCCGCGACCATCGAGGCCGATGCCTGCGGGACGGACCGCGCGCCGCAGAGAAGATGAGTGAACGTGAGCTCGGCTGTCGCGATCGTGTTGCCCGAGGGCGTGTTCATCACGATCACGCCGTG
>DATKCJ010000018.1:0-4428 GCA_035513275.1 Opitutaceae bacterium | reverse complement strand
ATCGCAGCCGTCATCGCCATCGGCGCGGCGTGGTACAGCCTCAAGCACCGGCACGAGCCTCGCTCGACCCACGTCACGATGGCGCTGCTCTGCGCAGGCGCGCTCGGAAACCTCATCGACCGCATCGCGCTCGGCAAGGTCACCGACATGTTCTGGTTCCGAGCGATCGACTTCCCAGTCTTCAACGTGGCCGACGTGTGCATCACCGTCGCAGGCGTCATGCTCGGCGTCTCGGTCCTGATGGAGCTCTTTCATCACCACGAGCCGCCCACGCCCGACCCTTCGCCCGTCGGCATCACCGATGCTGACGCATCATTAGACCCACGCCAGCTCGATGGCCCCGGATCAACCGATCCGTCCGATCCGTCCGATCTGTCCGACGAACCCCAGACCCTACACCCTAAACCCTAGACCCCCTCCCCGCAACCACTTTCCGGGCCGCCCGTAGTACCATTCACACAACAGGAGCACAACAGATGAGAATTCGACCAAGTGGCGGTGGCTGGATCCTGCTCGCAGCGATGGCGCTGCCGTTCGTCATCAGGGCCGCAAAGCCGCTCGCAAAGGCCGTCGGCGAGGGGATGAAGAAGGCCGGCGACATCATCAACAAGGCGGCAGACGAGGCCGAGAAGTCGGCTGAAGCGTCGGGCCGTCGCGCAGAAGCCGAAATGAAGCGCGAGGAGACAGCCGCCAAAAAGGCCTCGGCTCCAAAGGCTTCCCCAAAGAAGAGCCCGCCTAAACGAAAGCCGACGCCAGCACGGACCGCCCCACCCAAGCCCGCGGCGAAACCCGCCGTCACAAAACCGGCTGCCAAAAAGCCGGCCCCGAAGAAACCGACAACGAAAAAACCGGCAACGAAGAAGCCGGTAGCGAGACCGGCGGCGTCACGGCCCAAGGGAGCGATCCCGCCCCCATCCACCGGCTCCCGCCGACGGGCGCCGAACGATATCGAAACCGGCTAGCCCCGCAAAATTACCTGAATCTCAATAAAAATCTGTCAAAGACTTGACAGACGGGCAAGTCGCTGGTAGCCTGGATACAGGCAACCAGCCATGCGTGTGGCGCCCCAAAGGGCATAAACCCGCCAAATTCCCATTTTTTTCGAGGTCCACAGGTTCAAATTCCCCTTTTTTAATGGGAATTCAGGGCCTTTTTGAACCTACAGCCTGACTCAGTACCTCGGCAGAACGTATGGCTTCCGGTACTCGCGGTCGTAGGCCAACGTGTCCTTCCCCGCCGACCCGACGATGTCCATCTTCGACTTGTCCCAGCGAACCGTCTGGCCGGAGAACAGGGCCGCGTTCGAGAGGTGGCACACGATCGTCGTCTGAGCGACGGACCCGAACGTCGCGCGCGGCTTGGCCCGCGACTTGACGCACTCGATGAAGTTGGACCAGTGGCCGTTGTGGGCCTTCGGGAACTCCTCCTTCGGCAGCTCCTTTCCGTCAGGGGCGAGGATGGTCCAACCGCCGCGCCAGCAACGAACCGTGCGACCGTCCGCGCCGACGAACTCCGTGCAGTGCCCCGGCTTCCCGGGGTGGTCGCGAAGCACCGACCAGGTCATCATGAAATCGGGATCTTTGAACCTGTAGATCGCCTCGATGGAGTCCGGTGCGTCCCGGTCGTCGTCACTGAGCGCCCACAGCCCGCCGTGTGCGGTGACCTCGGTGGGCATCACGATGTCCTGCGACCTGCTCATCCCGAGCAGCGCGATGTCCATCATGTGTACGCCCCAGTCCGTCGTCAACCCGCCGCCCGTGTTGAGCACCCACCGCCAGTTCCAGTGAGTCTTGTTCTCCTGGTCCGGCACGAACTTCGCAGGCCCGATCCAGGAGTCGTAGTCGAAGGTGCTAGGAACTGCAACCGGCTGCTTCTTCCCGATCTTGGTGCCGTCGGCGATCCAAGCCCGGCAGTGCGTGACCCGCCCGAGCTTCCCAGACCGCACATAGGCGATCGAGTTCGTGAACTCGGGATCGCTGCGCTGCCAAGTGCCGACCTGTGAAATGATATTGAACCGCTTCTGCGCGGCGATCATCGCCTTCGCCTCAACGATGTTGTGGCTGATCGGCTTTTCCTGGTACACGTCCTTGCCGGCCTCGCACGCATGGATGAAGTTGAGCGCGTGCCAGTGGTCGGGCGTGCCCACGATGATCGCGTCGATGTCCTGGCGCTCGAGCATCTTGCGGTAGTCGGAGTAGACGTCCGGCTTGCGGCCGAACTTGTCCTCCACGAACTTGATGTCCCCAGGCATGCGCGTCGAGTCCACGTCGCACACCGCGGCGACCTCGACGTCGGGCAGCGTGCAGAAGTTGCGCATGTTCGCCGCGCCCATCCCGCCGCAGCCGATGAGGCCGAACACGACCTTGTCGTTGGGCGAGGCGTTCTGCTGCCGCCCGACCACCATCGAGGGCAGGCCGATGCCGACTCCGACGGCAGCCGCCGTCGAGGACTTGATGAATTCACGCCGAGTCTGGGTCTTCTTGGACATCTCACGCCGAGTATGCCCGAAAGCGGGGGCGTTCGGATTGGTTCGGGTTTGTTCGGGTTTGTTCGGGTTTGTTCGGGTTGGTTGGGCCCGGATTGCCGCGGAAAGGGGAGATAAGGGATAATCAGAGCCCCTGTGCGCGGTTAGCTCAGCGGTAGAGCACTACAATGACACTGTAGGGGTCGTAGGTTCAAATCCTATACCGCGCACCACTCCAGTCGGTTAGCGCCGTTCGTATTGCGCTACAGCCTCTATAGCAGCGTGACGCGGCCGACCGGGATCCACTCGACGACCAGGATGTCGTCGCCGAGGACCATGACGACGCCCAAGGGGGTGAGTTCACCTTGTCCGTCATTCTGGTGAAGGCCCCGTCAGAAACGACAATGGGTATGAGGACTATCGGGCTCAAACTCTGCTCACGCAATGCAACTGTTGCCTCTCGCAACCGAGTTCAAGGCTCATGCCGAGGCCTGTCCCGATCTGGCGCACCTGGTCGAGCACGAAACCTCCCATCGATGTCTCGCCCCTGAGACAATCGAAGAGCACCGTCAGGGGACGTGGGGCTTAGTGGGTCTTAATCACCGTTCCGCTACGATCGAACTCCGAAGCCGCGCGGCTCTGTCTGCTGACTCCTGTCGCATGTTCTTGCGTAGAGCGAGGGAGAGCGGACTCGATGAGTGTGCCGTTCTTTCGACCTGCAATCGGACGGAGGTGTACTTTTCTGGCGGTTCTCTCGATTCAGTCCGGCACGCGCTGTCGGCGGTTTCCGGGATTCCGCTTGTGACCTTGCGCCCCCATCTCTACGCATCGAACGGCATTTGCACCGCGTGCCACTTTGTGCGCGTCGTAGCGGGTCTCGATAGCGCAGTTTTGGGGGAAACCGAGATTGTTGCTCAGGTCAAAGATGCGTGGCGCATTGCACGCGAAGAGTCCGCATCGGGCCCCATGCTGGACTTGCTCTTCCGCAAGGGCTTGGAGGCGGGAAAGCGGATTCGAAGCCAGACCGAGTTGTGCCGCTCGGCGACTTCCTTGGGTGTGTTGGCGGTTCGGAGGGCAGCAGAGCGTCTCGGTGGGCTAGAGGGCAAGATTGCAGTCGTGATTGGCGCGGGCCAGGTCGCAGAACGGGTCGCAAAGGAATTGGCCGGCGTCGAAGGCTGCCGGATCAGAATCGTCAATCGTACGCTCGAAAGGGCCACCAGTCTTGCGGCAAGCCTCAAGGTTCACGCGACGCCTTGCGGATGGGAGTCCCTTGCAGAGCAGGTGGATGAAGCTGATGCGGTCTTCTGCGGCGTGTCGGTGGACCGCCCGATCCTCGTCGATGCAGACTTTCATCGCGCTGGATCGGGCCGGAGTGGCCGGCAGCTTGTCGTGGTCGACTTTGGCGTTCCTCCTAATGCGCACACGGAGCATGCGCCCGATTGGCTCTGCCTCCTCAATGTGGACCAGCTTCGCGACGAGAGCTCGTCGAACGAGGCTCGTAAACTGGCCGCGTTGTCTCCTGCACTCGACATTGTCGGAGAGGAGCTGAAACGTTTTTCCTATTCTCTCATCGAGAAGTCCGCTGCCCCATTGATTCGCAGGATCTCCAGTCGATCTCGAGAGATCGAGACTCTCAACCTGGCGTGGGCAAGCGAGCGCCTTTCGCATCTGTCCGAAAAGGACTGGGAGGTCGTGCGGCAACTCGCGACAAGGATCGTGCGAGGCATGCTGAAGGATCCGATAGAGCAGCTCAAGAGCTGTCCGCCGAGTGATGCGGAAAAGGCGCTCATTTCCAACCTGTTCGGCCTTGAGGAGACTACAGATTGAACAGGGTGCGGGTTGGCACTCGAGGAAGCCGGCTTGCGATGGCGCAGGCAGAGTCCGTGGCGGCCCAACTCCGCCAGCGTTGGCCCGACATTCTGTTTGAGATCGTTCCCATCAAAACGAGCGGAGACAAGGGTCTT
>DATKCJ010000017.1:0-2191 GCA_035513275.1 Opitutaceae bacterium | reverse complement strand
GTCCGGCCGAATGACAATTACAAGGAGGAAAGGAAGTGCGAACCGCGACAACGCGGCGCGCCGCCACTGCGCGTGCGCTGTATGCGATCATCGGATTGCTCATCACTGCCGGCGCGGCAACCGCTCAGCAAAGCAAGGCTAACCGCGTCTCACCCGCCCCGGCCGCGGGTCCCGCCGCCGGAGAGGATGACCGCTATTTCGCCCGGGCGCATGTGCTGCGCGCGCGAATTCTCGAGCAGGCTTCGTGGGCGGATTTTGGCGCGGGGGAGTGCCGCGCCGGCGCGTTGCGTGTGTTCAGTACCGACAGCGCCACGGCAAAAAACTCGGGCGCCACCGACCTGATCGCCGAGCTGGAGCGGCTCGTTATCGCCCGTGGAGTGGAAGTGCCGCTCGACAGCGGGCCGGTCAAGGAACTTTTGGCAACTCTCATCGGCTGGGAAGCAGGGATTACGCGTCCCAACTGGGACGTGCCGGCCGGACAACGGACTCGTGAAGCACTGGCCGCCGGCCTAACGGGTGAGTTCCTCAATCCGGTCACCGGCAAGTGCGAACTGCTCTCTCCGATGGATACGATGCGTTTCGTGCTGCCGGCCGGCGTTTCTGCCGAGCCTCCAATGTCCAGCGAGATCGCGGTGCTGGTGCGCTCCGGACCCGAGGGGCTCAACAGCTTCCGGGATGACTTCTTTGCCGAGTCCGGGCATCAACCGAACGCTGCGCTCGTCTACACGAACGTCGTCACGCTGGTGCAGTGGCGCGGTTATGCAGTCGTAGCGGTCAACCGGCCGGCTGAACTGCGTGGAGCTGTGCTTCAGAAAAAGACGGCGGGCGGAGCGGTGTATCTGTTCCATCGCGTGAACGGCGAGTGGCGGTTGCTGGCGATTCCGCGAACCTGGGGTTGAGGGGCGGGGGTCGGGGGTCGGGGGTCGGGGGGTCGAGGGGTCGAAGTGAGTAGCGAGGGAGGTCGTGCTTTCATCGCATAAGTCATTGATTTCTAAGCACTTCGTGCGCTGTGAAAGCACGGGTTCTTCAGTTAGATTGCGTAGTCTGCGCCGCGTGCGCGCATCCCACTAGAAAGCCAGCCTCATGACTGCTCCGAACAACCGCGAAAGGATCGTCTCCCGGCTCATCGATGATGAAATGAAGGAATCCTTCATCACTTACTCGATGAGCGTGATTGTTTCACGCGCCCTGCCGGACGTGCGCGATGGGCTCAAGCCGGTGCACCGCCGGGTGCTGTACGCGATGAGCGAGCTCGGGCTGGTGCCCGGGCGGCCCTACAAGAAATCGGCGACGGTCGTCGGCGATGTGCTCGGCAAATACCACCCGCACGGCGACCAGTCGGTCTACGATGCGCTCGTGCGGATGGTGCAAGAGTTCTCGATGCGCTATCCGCTGGTGGATGGGCAGGGGAACTACGGCACGGTCGATGGCGACCGGGCGGCGGCGTACCGGTACACCGAGGCGCGCCTGACGCAGATTGCGGTGGAATTGCTGTCCGACATCGACAAGAACACGGTCGATTTCGCCCCGAACTTCGATGAGCGGCTCAAGGAGCCGAAGGTTCTGCCGTCGGCGTTTCCGAACCTGATCGTGAACGGATCGTCGGGAATCGCCGTGGGAATGGCCACCAACATTCCACCGCACAATCTTCGCGAGGTGGTTCAGGCCATAACGCATCTCATCGATAACCCCGAGGCGACGGCCGCCGACCTCGGCAAATTCGTCAAGGGGCCCGATTTCCCCACCGCCGGATTCATCTACGGACGTCAGGGAATTCGCGATTATCAGGAGACGGGCCGCGGGCGCATCGTAATGCGTGCTCGCGCGGTGATCGAGGAGAAGGAATCGTCGGGGCGCTCGCAGATCGTCGTCACGGAAATTCCCTTTCAGGTCAACAAGACATCGCTGATGCAGACGATCGCGCAGCTGGTACGCGACAAGAAGCTCGAAGGGATTTCCGACCTGCGCGATGAATCGTCGCAGCGTGAAGGAATCCGGATCGTCATCGAGCTCAAGCGAGACTCCATTCCGCGGGTGGTGCTCAATCAGTTGTACAAGCACACCACGATGCAGGCGACGTTCGGGGTGAACATGCTGGCGCTGGTTCCCGATCCGTCCACGGGGCAGCTGGTGCCACGAGTGATGGCGCTCAAGCCGGTGCTCGAGCATTTCATCACCCATCGCCACACGG
>DATKCJ010000016.1:0-7026 GCA_035513275.1 Opitutaceae bacterium | reverse complement strand
AGTCGCCGAATGGAGGGTCATGAGTTGATGCGCTGAATTGGGGATGCGGACGCAGACTAGGCGCCGCGAAGCAAAAAGCCAAGAGCCCTCGTTTACCCAAAATATGCAACGGTCGCCGCCACTCGCGTTTGTGGCGCTGTTCCGGCTTGCGTGCCGGTGACGGGCTACGTGTCGTTTCTTCGCCTTGCGCTTGTCCGGCATCGCCGAAAGATGCTTGCCCCCTTCCATTAATGACTTCCGCCGAAATCCGTCAGTCGTTCCTCGAGTTCTTCCATAAGAACGGACACTCCGTCGTTCCGTCATCGTCGCTCATGCCGGATTCGCCTGGCCTGCTCTTCACGAATGCCGGCATGAACCAGTTCGTGCCGATCTTCCTCGGCGAGCGAAAGGCCGACGTCTCGGGCTGGGCAGGCGCGCGGCCCGCAAGCGACACCCGCGCGGCCGACACGCAGAAATGCATCCGCGCCGGCGGCAAGCACAACGATCTCGAGGATGTCGGCTGGGACACCTACCACCACACGCTCTTCGAGATGTTCGGTAACTGGTCGTTCGGCGACTACTTCAAAATGGAGTCGCTCGAATGGGGCTGGGAACTGCTCACAAAAGTCTGGGGCATCCCGCCGAAGCGGCTCTTCGCTTCGGTCTACAGCCCCGACAAGTCGAAGGGCGATCCGTCGGAGTTCGACCAGGAAGCGCACGACATCTGGGCCGCGATTTTCCGCCGCGAAGGACTCGACCCCGCCGTCCACATCGTCAATGGCAACAAGAAGGACAACTTCTGGATGATGGGTGACACAGGCCCGTGCGGCCCGTGCTCGGAGATTCATTTCAACCTGCTCGAGCAAGACGATGAGCAAGCGGGCCGCGCGCTGGTGAACTCCAGTTCGCCACGCTGCATCGAGATATGGAACCACGTCTTCATCCAGTTCAACGCGAACGCCGACGGCACATTCGCGCCGCTCGCCGCGAAACATGTCGACACCGGCATGGGCTTCGAGCGCGTCGCGGGCATCCACGCCACGACGAAGGGCTTCAAGGACTTCTCCGCCGATCCCTCGAACTACAACGCCGACCTCTTCACTCCGATCTTTGCAAAGGTCGCCGAGCTTTCGGGCAAAACCTACAAGGGAACCGTCCCCACGAAGCGTGAAGGCGTAAGCGAGCAGGAGTCGATTGACGTCGCGTTCCGCGTGCTCGCCGACCATGCGCGCTGCGTCTCGTGCGCAATCGCCGATGGCATCCTCCCCGGCAACGACGGCCGCAACTACGTCATCCGCCGGATCCTCCGTCGCGGGATCCTCTACGGAAAGAAGCTCGGCCTGCAGACCGGCTTCTTCGAAGCGCTCGTCGAGCCCGTCGTCGCCACGCTCGGCAGCACGTTCCCCGAACTCAAGGACCGCCAGGACATCATCCGCCGCGTGATCCGCGGCGAAGAGGAGAGTTTTGGCAGGACACTCGACCGAGGTGTCGCTCTGTTCGATGATCGTGTGTCGCTTGCGATCCAATCGCTGGCAGACGAGACACAGCGCTACAAAGTCGTCGCCATCGTCAACGAGAACGAACGCGCTAACCCGCGGAACCGAGAGGTGCATCAAGATACATTTCAAATGGCCGGAACGATCAAGTTTGTCGTTCAGGAGTCCAACGGACGGGCATTCGAAGAGTCATTCCTAAAGCGTCCAGTCGTCCGTGGTGCCGACGCTTTCGAACTTTATGACACCTACGGCTTCCCGCTCGACATGACCCAACTCCTCGCGACCGAGCGCGGGCTCACGGTCGACACCGCAGGGTTCGAGGTGGAGATGGAGCAGCAGCGCGCTCGCGCTCGCGCGGCGCAGAAGAAGGAAGTCGTCGTCGCGGCGACTGAGCGCGACGAGGCTGTGCACCACTCTCCCACCGAGTTCCTGGGCTACACGCAGCTCGAGGCCGATGCGCGGTTGCTTGAGGCGATCCCAACAGAGAACGGCACCTGGCTCGTCTTCGATCGCACACCGTTCTACGCCGAGATGGGCGGACAGACCGGGGACGCAGGCACCGTCAACTTTGGCAAGGGCGCGATCCGGATCACCGACTGTGTAAAGGACAAGTCGGGCCGGTTCCTCCACCAGATATCTGCAGACTGTGCATCGACTCACGCCGCAGAATTCGCGCCCGGCGCAACCGGCCATCTCGCGGTCGACGCGCCCCGCCGCCGTGCGATCAACCGTCATCACTCCGCAGCGCACCTCGTTCACTGGGCGCTGCGCAAAGTGCTCGGCACGCACGTCCGGCAGGCTGGCACTTCTAAGACACCCGACCGCTTGCGCTTCGATTTCGCGCACTTCGAGCAGGTGAAGCCCGAGCAGCTTATCGAGATCGAGCGGCTCGTGAACGAGCGCGTGATCGACAATGCGACGGTGCGCACTTTCGAGACCGAATACGACAAGCGCCCCGAGGGCACCCTCGCCTTCTTCGGCGACAAGTACGGCAAGATTGTCCGCGTCGTCGACATGGGCGGCTTCAGCCTCGAACTCTGCGGCGGCACCCATGTGTCGACCGCGGGCGAGATTGGTGTCGTGAAGATCGTGGCCGAGATGGCGATCGCCGCGGGCACACGTCGGGTCGAGGCCGTTGCCGGCAGCGCCGCTCTCGATCTCATCGCATCGCGCGAGGCGGCGTTGAATGCCGTGAACTCCCGTCTCTCCGCGGGCGCGGCTGATATCGCGAAGAAAGTCGACCTCCTCATCGCTCACAAGAACGAGCTCGAGAAGAAACTGAAATCGTTCGAGCAGAAAGCCGCGTCCGGCGTGGCCGACGAGCTTGCCGCCGCTGCGGTTGAGCGCGACGGACTGAAGTTCGTCTCGGCAGTCGTCGATACCGAGTCGGCCGAGACGCTTCGCGCGCTCGGCTCGCAAGTCCTCTCGAAGATCGGCGAAGGCGTCGTGCAACTCGGCGCCGTGATCGGCGACAAGGCCACGGTCGTCGCGCTCTGCTCGCCCGCCGCCATCAAGGCGGGCCACCAAGCCGGCAAGATCGTCTCTGCGCTCTGCGCCGCGCTAGGGGGCAAAGGCGGCGGACGTGCCGAGTATGCGATGGGCGGCGGCCGCGAGGTGGCGAAGCTGAAGGAAGTGCTGAAGCAGAGCTGATCCCGGAGGTAGGAGCCTGCCAAAGCGCAGCCGCTCGAGAGGCTGAGAATCGAAAGGAAATCGTGCCGCCATATGGCTGACGCAGCAATGCCAATTGGCAGTATTGGCTTGAAATCTCCGTGAGGAGGTCGAAACTGATGGCATGAGCACGAAGAAGGCGAAGCCCACAGTTTACCCCGAGATCCAAGACAACCACGCCATGGCTCGCAGGGTCGAGGAGGGCCTGCCGATGGTGGATGTCGTCCACTTCGGCACACAGGCCGGTTTCACAAATGATGAGATGGCCCGCCTCATCCAGATTCCTCCGCGCACCTATGCGCGGCGCGTAGCCAGCGGGTCGCGCCTTAAGGTTCACGAGAGCGAGCGCGCGGCGCGGCTCATGCGCGTCTATGATCGTGCGAAGCAGCTCTTTGTCACCGATGAGAACACCCGTGGCTGGTTTCACGCCAAGATTCTGGCGCTTGGCGGCAAAACGCCGCTGGAGTATGCCCAGACGGAGCCGGGCGCGCGCGAGGTGGAGAACGTCATCGGTCGGATCGAGCACGGAATCGTGATGTAGCGATGATCCTGTGGCGGCTCAGTGCAGCGCGCTTCGCGGCCACGGCCTTCTCCGGCGAAGGTGCCAGGCTCTACGGCGGAAGATGGTCACCCGCCGGGCTGCCGGTAGCCTATTGCGCGGAATCGCGCTCGCTTGCCTTGGTCGAGGTCCTGGCCGGCACCGACGACCCGGCCCGCCTCTTCGGGCAGAAATGGGTATTGCTGTCAGCGGAAGTTCCGGAGGATTGCGTGGAGAAGCCGGCGCGGGTGCCTGACAACTGGCGCCGGTTTCCCTACACCCCCGATACTCAGGCCTTTGGCGCCGAGTGGATGCGGTCCAATCGCAGTGTCGCGTTGCGCGTGCCGAGCGCGGTCGTGCCAGGTGAGTTGAACTTTCTGCTCAATCCGGCGCATCCCGATTTCAAGCGCGTGAAGATCGAAAAGCCGGAGCCGTTCGACTTCGATCCGCGGCTCGCGTGAGTTTCACTCGTCCCGCAGCGCCACGAGCGGATCGATCCGGGCGGCGCGACGCGCGGGCAGGTAGCTCGCCACGAGTGCGACTGCGATGAGCACGAGCGCGACCGCGGCGTAGACCACAGGATCAGTTGGCTTCACCTCGAAAAGAAGACTCGTCATCGCGCGGCTGAGGAAAAGCGCGCCCACGAGGCCGATGAGCACGCCGATCCCTGATTTCCACAATCCCTGCTTCAGGATCAGTCCAACAATCTGGCCGTGCGACGCGCCGATGGCGCCGCGCACGCCTATCTCGCGGGTGCGTTGCGAGACGTCGTAGGCGAGCACGCCATAGATTCCGAGCGCCGACAGGAACAGTGCGAGTCCCGCAAACGCCGCCAGCAGCAGCATCACGGCCCGCCGGTTGTCATGGGATGAGTCGACGATCTTCGTCATCTCGCCCGTGTCGAAGAGCGCGATCCCCGGATCGAGGGCGACGAGCTTTTCGCGGAGCGAGGAGATCACGTCGGCGGCGGGTCGCTCCGTGCGCAGGAAAAGCGTGAGCCCTCCCGGGCGGCCGCCGCGCATAAGCTGGTAGATGTATGGGTTGCCGCTCTTCTCCTCGACACCGTTGTGCGGCACGACGCTAGTGACGCCGATAATGCTGGGCCAGTCCTCGGGCTTCTCTGGCCGGTTGCCGAAAACGAATCGACCGTCGACCGCGGATCCGTTCGGGAAGAACTTTTTCGCAAAACTCTCGTCGACGACGAACCGTTGCTGTTGCTCAGTGCCCATGTCGCTCTCCTCGAAGAATCGCCCTTCGAGCATCCTCAGCCCGAGCGTCTCGGCATAGCCGGGTGTAACCATCACGCGGAATGCACCGGGCTGCGGCGCGCCAGGAGGCAGCGTGTCGTTCTCGAGCGTGAAGGCGTTGATCGGCAGTCCGCCCTGAAACGGTGTCGCAAATCCAAGTGCGGACGAGGTCACTCCCGGGATCTCCCGCATCGACGCGAGCAGCCGCTCGCGAATCCCATTCGCCGCTTCGTCGCTGTCGCGGTGCGCGCGGGGAAGCACGATCCGCCCCGTAACCACTCCACGCGGATCAAATCCCGGGCTCACGTTGAGCGCCTTCGCGAAGCTGTGGATCAGGAGGCCGGCGCCGGTGAGCAGCATGAGTGCAACCGCCACCTGCGTGACAACGAGGATGCTGCTCAGCGCACGCACGCCGCGGCCAGACGACGAACCGCGCGAGCTGCGTTGGATCACGTCGGCGAGATTCGTGCGCAGCGTGTGGATGACCGGGATCAACCCGATCAGCAGGCCGACGACTACCGCCAGCCCGATCGCGAAACCGAGCACCCGCAGGTCGATTGCGGCAGGCAGCGACTGCGGGAGCATTTTCGCGAGATAGAAGTTCGTCACCCGCAGCGCACCCCACGCGAGCGCGACGCCAAGCACCGCGCCGATGCCGGTGAGCAGCACGCTCTCGAGGAGAAGCTGTCGCGCGATCGCGCCGCGACTCGCTCCAAGCGCCGCGCGGATTGCGAGCTCGGACTGGCGCGCGTTGGAGCGCACGAGAAGAAGGTTGGCGACATTGACGCAACCGATGAGCAGCACAAAGGCCACCCCGCCCTGCAGCATCAACAGTGTCGTCCGCACTGGTTTCACGCGCTGTTCCTGCACGCCGCCTACATTCATCGTCATGCCCGACCGCTCGACGAACTGCTTGAGCGGCGGCGGCCCGGCGTCGACGTATAGCTTTTCCCTCGTCTTCGCCTCGGCGTCGGCCTGGCCCGCGGTGACGCCGGGTTTGAGCCGGCCAAAGAGGTTGATCCCGACGCCGTAGCGGCCCTGGGGATTCTCCGCCTCGGGGGGCCACGATAGTGGTGCGATGAATTTGATGCGCGCATCCAGGGCCTCGAAGACGCGCGGTGCCACGCCGATGATCTTGAAAGTTTCGTCGTCGATGCGCACCTCGCGACCGATCACCTCGAGGCTTTCCGAAAACTCCGCGCGCCACCAGGACTGCGTGAGCACGACAACCTTGTCGGCGCCAGGCACGCATTGCTCCTTCGTGAAGAACGTGCCGATCGCAGGTTGCAGGCGCAGGATTTGGAATATCTCGTGCGTCGCACGCGCGCCCGCCACGCGAACCTTTGTGTCGTTGTCCCCCACCATCCCAAAGAAGAAGTTCCAGAGGCTGACCGCCTCGTAGGACGTCGCGTTGCGGGAGTAGTCGAGGTAGAACGGGATATTGGCCGGCATGCGATCGAGCCCTGCCTTCGTCGCCGATGTGTAGAGTTCGACGATCTCGCGTGGCTCCTCGAACGGCAGCGGCTTGAGCATGAGCGAGTAGACCGTCGAGAAGATCGCGGTCGTGGCGCCGATGCACAGAGCGAGGGTCAGCAGTGTCGTGTAGGTGATGCCCTTGCTTTTCCAGAGGAGGCGGAACGCGAAACGAAGGTCGTCGCACGCGCCGGAGAGAAATGCGAAGAGGGACGGTTTCTCGGAAGACATCGGGGATATTGGGATTGGAAAACTCGCAGTCCAGGCACGCTAACAAATAAGCGCGCACCAGGACCAGCGAATCCCGGACGGACGGTCTGCATCGCGGCGCGAATGGCGAAATCCCTCGAAGCTTCAGCTCCCGCAGTTCGCGGTGTTGCTTTGGCTCCGGCATGGAGTGCGCCGCGAGAATCAAGATTCGAAAACTGCAAATCGAAAGTTGAAATTTCCATGGGTGCGCAGGGAATCTCGAGCTTGCCGTGGTCCCAAACCGGTGGCATCCTCCATTCTGGAAACTGCGATGAACATGGAGCGGATCATCAACGAAGCCGCCGATGAGGCTGACCAGGTGTTGAATGGCATCCGGATTTCGAAGGAGGCGCGTCCCGTGATTCAGGAGTGGATC
>DATKCJ010000015.1:0-4076 GCA_035513275.1 Opitutaceae bacterium | reverse complement strand
CTGATCGGAGGCGTGAAAGTCCGCCGTTGCTGGCATTTCGTACCGTCTCGGGTCACCTCGTTGAAGCGGATTGCCCATGAGGCGACGTTTATCAGCACCTCGTTTCTCAGGCTGCTCTTGATGAAGCGGCCAGACGTGATGGTAGTCGTCTCGCCGCCACTTCCGCTCGGTCTACCTGCCCGGGTGCTCGGCTTCCTTTGGCGACGGCCGTATGTCTTCCACGTGCAGGACTTGCAACCAGATGCGGCGGTTTCGCTCGGGATGCTCAAGCCGGGAGCCTTCACACGCGTTCTCTATGGGTTGGAATCAGTCGCGTATCGTGGAGCCGCAATCGTCAGCGGGATTTCCAGCGGGATGCAGAGAGCTTTTCACTCCAAGGGCGTCGCCGCTGAAAAGGTGGTTCTTTTTCCAAACTGGATCCACGGACAACTGGAGGGCTCGGGCGCCGTTAGGGAACGGGAAGCAAAGTCGTCGTTCTGCGGATTGCACTCTCTCGATGGCTCGAAACCGCTCGCAGTCTATTCTGGAAACATCGGAGGCAAACAGGGTTTGGGTGGAATCCTCGACGCAGCCGCCACTCCGGTGGGCCGCGGGATTCAGTGGGTGATCGCTGGCGATGGCGCAGGACGCCCCGCCCTCGAGGAGCGAAAGGCGGAACACGGACTTACGAACGTCTGGCTCTTGCCTCTTCAGGAGCGCGGTCGATTCGAGGAAATGCTCTTCGCCGCGGATGTGTGCCTAGTGACGCAACAGCGGGGCTCCGGGCAGTTCTTCTTTCCAAGCAAGTTGCTGACTCTCCTGACACTTGGCCGTCCGGTCGTGGCCGTCGCAGATGATTCGAGCGAGCTTGCGGTGGCAGTAAATGGATCAGGCGTCGGCGAGGTGGTCGCGCCGGGGGATTCGGCGGACTTGGCGCAAGCGGTCCAGAAGCTAGCGAACGCCGGCCCGGAACAGAGGGCGAAATTGTCTGAAAACGGTCGACGCTGGGTATCGCAATTCGAACGGGACAAAGTGCTCGGTGAATTCGAAGCCCGTCTGATCGCCCTGGCGCGCCACGATTGACCCGATTTTATTGGAGCGGGATATCCCGGCGATCGAGCGGCCGTGCCATCCGAAGCCGGGACTTAGACAATCTCGCCGCCCATCGCCCGCGTGATGACGGGCTTCCATTGCCACATAGTCGTCGAAGCGAAGGATGGCTGGCCGAGGCGTAGCTTTCCGAAGCGGAAAGCGAAGCCTGGCGGAGGCGGCAGGATTCGAACCTGCGGAACCTTGCGGTTCGTCTGATTTCAAGTCAGGTGCCTTAAACCACTCAGCCACGCCTCCAGCACCGGCCCCATCCATGGGTTTCGCTCGGAAAATGCAAACCTTTGGAGCGGGTGGGAGGCCGCGAGAAATTACACGCTCTCAAGCCCGACTTCCAAGTGTGCTGCAGACATGCTCGATCACGTCGTCCGTAACGCCGACGAAGATCAGGAGCCGCTTCAGGAATCGACGCTTGGTCGGCGTGTCGAGATTCATGATTGCCCAATAGTGCGTGTCAGGGATTTGGCGCGCTTGGTTGTGCAAACAGGTCTCCCTAATCGATTCGGCGCTCATCCCCAAATAGACCCGGCCGCTCTCTTGATGATGGACGAAGTCCGTGAGGTCGGACGGATGGTTGAGCGCGACCCAACCGAGAATCGCCAGATAGCGGTCCGCGTCGGACGCCTTCACTCTGAATTCTGCGTTGTTCGTGAACGCGACAAGCGGGTGAGACTTGATGCGGGCGGAGGGCAGGTTGAGGAGTTCAGCAATCAGCTCTGATTCAGAGCAACCCATCGCTGCCGCACGCTTCTGGATGTGACCGTGGATATCGTCGGGTAATTCGATTTGGGGCATGCCACAGGTTGAACCGGTTCAACCTGTCTTTCAAGCAGCTATTTGAGTTTCCCAACGAGTTACACAGATTGGGCTGTCGAGGTCGACTCGGTCCGCTCGTACCACGCCTCGCCGGTTCCGGCCCCTAGCGCCGCTTCCCCCAGCCAAAGATCAGCCAGAGTCCCAATGCCACGAGCAGGATCACCCACCAAAGGTACCGGATTTCCCGCGCGGCCATCTCGACGTAGGCCAGCAGACGCGGGAAAAGCACAATCAGTCCGGCAAACACGAGCAGCGCCGCTGCAAATTGAATAACCCTGCGCGTCCCTGTTGTCACATCAAGGAGCAGCCGACGGCACAGCGGCGCGCTGCAGATTGCCGAGCGGGAGCAGGATGTTTGCCCCGGTCGGTTCGCCGCCGGTGCTCAGCACGACGGGCGTGATGCCATTCCACTTCTCGACGATCTGCAGCTGGATGAGGCTCGGGTTGTCTTTGAGCGCGTCGCCGCGGATCCGGATCGCCTCGGCCTCGCCCTTGGCGCGGATGATCGCCGTCTCTGCCTCGATCTGCGAACGCTGCTGCACGAAGCGCGACTTTGCGGCCTCCTGCTCCTGCACCATCTTCTGCTCAATCGCGTTTTCGAGTTCGCGGCTCAACGCAATCTCCACAAGCACCACGTCGACGATCTCCAGAATCGAGCCGACCTTGATCCGCGCGCTCTCCAGGGACTTGTTCTTGATGACTTCGCGGTTCTTCACGATTTGCTCGGCGCTTTGGAGCGCGGCCACTTCCTTGATAGCTTCGCTCACACGCGGGGCTATGAGGCTCAGGAACGGATCTCCCGAGTACTGCTGGAAGATCGACACCACCGAGGCCTCGGGAATCCGGTAGAGCACGCGCAGTTGCACCGTGACCTGTTGCAGATCCGACGAGTAGCATTCGGTGTCGAGATTCGTCGTCTGCTGGCGAACTTGGACTGGCACGACCGTCGAAACGAACGGCGCCTTGAACCCGAATCCCTCTGGCAGGAACCCGGGCGATACCTTGCCGAGCGTGACCATCACGCCCCGCATGCCCGGCTGCACCACGTAGGTCGCCGACGAGCCGAGTATGGCTGCAACGAAAATCAAGACGCCGATGCCGGTGAGGGAGCTGAGGGTTCGGGGATTCATCCGGACAGAACATCGCTCCGGCAGCGGCGTCGCAAGCGCGTTCGACATACATCGTGAGCGAACTTCGCAGGATTGCATGCCGGCGGGCGCGCTGCTGGCATCTTGCCGCGTCTGAAACGCGAGCGACAGCAATCGTGAACAAGAACAACTCAAGTCTCACGCTGCGCGATCATCGTGGCGAGGTCGCCGAGTTCCAAGGGCTCTACGGCGCATTCGAATTCCCCGAGCGACTGCTGCAGAAGATCTGGCACCTCGGCTATTTTCAGCAGTCGGGCCTTCGCACAACAGACGGGCGCGTCGTGGATATCCTTGCGGCGGGCGAGTGGAATCGCGCAGGTGGCGGTCCCGATTTTCGCGGAGCGCAGCTTCGACTCAGCGATCGCGAGATCCGTGGCGACATCGAGATTCATTTCCACCCGCGCGACTGGAACTCGCACGGCCATCAGATGAATCCCGAGTTCGACGGAGTTGTGCTGCACGTGTCGCTCTTCGCGCCCGATGACGGCGCCGCGGAAGTGCGGACATCAAAGGGAAACTCGATCCCGCTTCTCGTGCTGCTGCCGCACCTGACATGTAGCATTGAAGAGTTCGCGCTCGAGGATGCACTCGAGCAAGTGACGGGTGCCGGCGCGCGCAACGGCCTCACGGAATTTCTTCGCCGCGGCGCAGCAGCGGATGTCATCAGCGAACTCACGCGTCTCGCCCGCACGCGCTGGGAGCAGAAGGTTGGATTCGCGAAGATCCGGATCGAGAAGCTCGGCTGGGCCGGCGCGTGTCACCACACGGCTCTCGAAATTCTCGGCTACCGGCACAATCGCGCTCCGATGCTCGCGGTCGCCGAGGCGTTTCCGCTCGCGGCGTGGACCGACGGCGTGCCGGACATCGAGCAACTCATGCGATGCTGCGGTTCGCGCTGGCGAGTGCTGGGCGCGAGGCCGGCAAATCACCCGCGGCTGCGCCTTGCGCAATACGCCGCGTGGACGAGTGCCGTGCCCGACTGGCCGGATCGCCTGGCGAGGCTCGCGAAATCGCTCCCGCAGATCG
>DATKCJ010000014.1:0-29199 GCA_035513275.1 Opitutaceae bacterium | reverse complement strand
CCAAATGACCGAGGTCGACATCGCGAGGATGCTCAAAAAGAGCAGAACGTAGCGCCACATGGCCGCCGCGACTACGACGGCAACCGCCGCGCGTGGCGAGCACGCGCGAGCGTGCGCCGACTACGCCGCGTCGTAGGCTTGCTTGAGCCAGCCGCGCACCTCGGCGTCGAATGTGTCGACTGACTCGAGGCGCACGCGATGCGAGACCATCGCGTTCCAACTGCCGGCCTTCTCAAGCCGGCCCGAGGGTGCGACACCCTTGAGCTGCAGGCCGAGATCGAGCCGCACCTTCGTCGATGGATGCACGCACGCGAACTGCTTCGAGCGCCGCACGCTCATGTAGGTCTGCTTGGGCGCGAGTTCGACGTCCTTGCCGAGCTTCGCGACTGCGGCCATGACCGCGTCGTAGATCGGCCGGATGGCTGTCTTCTCACCCTCGAACCACTTTGACTCAGCATCGTCTGCCGCTGGAGCGGCCGTGACGTCGCCCTTGAGCGTCTGGAGCGCGACGAGGTTGGCGTAGCCGTGGCCCATGCCGTGGTCGCCCTTCAGCATTTTCACAATCTCGCCGTGCTTCGCGAGTCCGGAGCCTTTCGCGAGCTTCACCCATTCGGGGAGCGACTTGCCCGTCTTCGCGGGAAAGTTGGCGATCATCGTGAGGAGTGCGGGATCAGGGTTGCTCATGGTATGCGGTGTTTCGCGCCGAGAATGAGGTCTTCGCAGCCGGTTGGACAGCCGAACCTTCTGCATCCGCACGCCCGATGCCGCCGCGCAACATGTCACCTATTAGGTGACATGTTGCCGGAGCCCGCCGCGGGCGGCTTGTCAGCTATTGGATGACAAACTGTCCGGGGAGTTGAGGTCCGCGAGGGCGGACTTGCGGCGCTCGAGGAAGGTGCGCTCGTGCTCATGGGTTGCGAGGCGGATGGCCTGGTCATAGGCGGCGCGTGCTTCGGTAGCGCGCCGGAGTCGCCGCAAGAAGTCCGCGCGCACGGCGTGCGCGAGGTGGTAGTCGCGCAGGTCGCCGCGGCTGAGTATTGTATCGACGAGTTCCAATCCAGCCGCGGGCCCGTCGCACTCTGCGACCGCCACCGCGCGGTTCAGCTCGACGACAGGCGACGGTGCCTCGCGGAGAAGCAGATCGTAGAGCCCGACGATCCTTGCCCAGTCCGTCGGCGCCCCGTCGACAGTTCCGGCATGCACGCCCGCGATCGCGGCCTGCACTGCATACGGACCCGCGCGATCGGAACTCAGCGCGTGCTTCAGCGATTCCACCGCGGCGGCGATCAATCCGCGGTCCCAAAGCGCGCGATCCTGATCGGCGAGAAGTATCAACGCTCCCTCCGGCGTGGTGCGCGCTGCGCGTCGCGACTCTTGAAACAACATGAGTGCGACAAGCCCACGCACCTCGGCGTCGGGAAGAAGTTCCGCCAGGAGCTTGCCGAGCCGGATCGCCTCACCGGCGAGGTTTCCGCTGCCCGACGCGGCGTGCAGCGGCGCGGTGTAGCCCTCGTTGAACACGAGGTAGACGACTCGAAGGACTACCTCGAGCCGGGCGTCCCACTCGTCGCGCGCCGGCACCTCGTAGGGAATGCGGGCTTCGCGGATCTTCGCCTTTGCGCGCACAATCCGTTGCGCGACGGCGGTCGCGCTGGTCAGGTAGGCGCGAGCGATCGCCTCTGTCGTGAGCCCGCAGACTTCGCGCAAAGTGAGCGCCACTTGCGCCTCCTCGGCGAGCGCGGGGTGGCAGCAAGTAAAGATCAGCCGCAGTTGGTCGTCGACGATCGTCTCATCGCTCACGGGAAATTCCGGCTCCACCAAGCTCGACTGCAAGCCGGCGAGCTCCGGCACGGCCGCGCGGAATCGCGTGCGCCGGCGCAGCGAGTCGATGGCCTTGAAGCGCCCGGTCGACACGAGCCACGCGCGCGGATTCGCCGGTACGCCGTCGCGCGGCCATCGGTCGATTGCTGCGGCGAACGCCTCCTGCATCGCGTCTTCCGCGAGATCGAAATCCCCGAGCAGCCGGATGAGCGTCGCGAGAACACGGCGCGATTCGTCGCGGTAGATTCTATCCACCGAGGCACGGACATCCCTGGACTGCTCGTCGCTCAACGCGGCGGGATGCAACCGCCACGCGCGGCCGCTGTCGAGTCCGCCGCGCGGGGATCATCGCACCGGGATGTTGTAAATCGGGCGCACTTCGATCCTGCCCAGCTTGGCGAGCGGGATTCCTGCGGCGAGTTTCACGGCCTTCCTGATGTCGCCCGCGCGGATGAGGATGAAGCCACCGAGCTGCTCCTTCGTCTCGGCAAACGGGCCGTCGGTGACCTTTGTCTTGCCGCGGCGCACGCTCACGGTGCGCGCGTTCGATGGCGATTGGAGTGCCTGGGCGGCGACGAAGTGGCCCCCGCTTTCAAGAAGCTCGTCGAAGGCGAGCGACTCGCGATCGAGTTCCGCGCGTTCCTTTTTCGACAACGCCATGAGGTGCTTCAACTCGAAGTAAACGAGGCAGAGGAAGAGTTTCCCGGATCCATGTTGTTTCATGATGGTGTGGCTTGGGTTCTGATATAGTCGTCCGGCACCCGGGTGCCTCGAGGCATTGACGCTATTCCGCCCTCAATGCGATTGCAGGATCGATTTTTGTGGCGCGGCGGGCCGGCAACCAGCAGGCGACGACGGCCACCGCGGCGAGTATGACTGGTATCGCAAGGAAAGTCGGACCGTCGATCGGCTCGATTCCGAACAGCAGGCCGCGCATCGCGAGCGCCGTGGCGACTGCGGCCACGATCCCGCCCGCCAGCCCCGCGGTGACGGGCTTCATTGCCTGGCGGATCACCAACGCGAGCACCGAGCGCCGGTCCGCACCGAGCGCCATGCGCACGCCGATCTCACGCGTGCGACGGGCCACGCCAAACGACGTGACGGCGTGAACGCCAAGCGCCGCAAGCAACAGGGCGAGCCCTGCAAACGCCCCGATCAGGCCGAGTGGGAAGACGCGCGCCTGCGCCGGTCGCGATGTCACCTGCTCCATGCTGGCGACATCAGTGACCGGCACGCTGGCATCGATCCCTCGCACGATTCGCGAGAGCGCTGCGCCGACTGTGGGGGGGTCGAGAGGAGTGCGCACATGCACGTAGAAGTGATTCCAGGGTGTCTGCGCGAAAGGTGTATAGAGATCGGGATACTGCGATGCGCCAGGCCCGTCGGTGGCGATCGGTGCGACCACACCGATGACTTCGACCCACGGATCGCCCTTGAATCTCACAACCTCGATTCGCCTGCCGACTGCGTTTCCATCGGCGAAATGGCGGCGAGCCATGTTCGCATCGATGATGACGACGTTGCGCGTATTCTCATCGTCCTCGCGCGTGAAGTGCCGGCCCTGCACAAGCTGCACGCCGAGCGTCTGCAAGTAATCGTGGCTCACGAGATGGTAGTTAGCCTGCGGCCGGTCGCCCGGTGTGGCATAGACATTGCCCTCCGGCGCGAACGGCAGCGTGATCCATGCTGCCCCGATCCGATCAAGACTCGTGCCGACGGATTGGAAACCGGGCTCGGTCTCGAGCTTCTCGAACAGCGCGCGGGCAAAGGTGCGCTGCGCTTCCGGAGTGCTGTATCGTTCGTCGAGGAATGCGACGCGCGCCGAGACGACGTGTGCCGGCGTGAATCCCCATGATGCCGCCTGCATCTGGCTGAGGCTGCGCACCAACAATCCACCCGCGACGAGCAGCACGAGGGCGATCGCCACCTCGGTCGCCACGAGCGACGAGCGGAAGCGCCGCGAGCCTCCGCCCGACAGACCGGGTCCGCGGTCGCCGCCATGGATCAGTGCGACGAGACCGGCGCGATCTGTGGCGAGCACCGGGGCGAGACCGCAGCCGATGCCTGCCGCGAGGGAAATCACGAATGCGAATGCCATCACGCGCAGGTCGAGCCGCACTTCGTGCAATCGCGGGAGGCTCTCGGGCGCCGCTGCGACGAGCGCGTCAAGCGTCCAGCCACTGAGTGCGATGCCGGCAATGCCGCCGATCAGTGCGAGCACGACAGCCTCGACGAGCGCCTGTCTCGCGATCTGCCAGCGGCCGCCGCCGAGCGCGAGGCGCACGGCGAACTCGCGCTCCCGTGCGGACGCGCGCGAGAGCATCAGGTTGGAAACGTTGAGGCACGCGATGAGGAGCACGAGTCCCGCGCACGCGAGCACCATCGTGAGCGCGCGACGCACTGCGCCGACCGATTGGTCGCGCATGTTCACGAGGTGGATTTCGCGACGCGTCTGGTTCGGGTTGGGCAGGCGCGCGACAGCGGCGGCGAGTTCCTGCTCCGCGGCGGCGATCGACACGCCCGCTTTCACGCGCCCAAGGATGGTGCGCACGTAGTTGCCGCGGCCGTTGAAGTCGGCGACAGGCTGGCCGATCGTGTTCTCGGGAATGTCGGCAGCAGGCGTGGCCCAGAACTGCGCCTCGCGCGGAAACTCGAATGCCGCGGGCATGATGCCGACGACTGTGAACGAGACATTGTTGAGCGTGAGCGGGCGGCCTACGATCGAGGAATCGGCGCCGAGCCGGTTGAGCCAGAAGCCGTGGCCCAGGACGATCAGCCGGCCGCTTTCGGGGCCATCACTCTCGGTGAATGTGCGCCCGATCGCCGCACCTGCGCCGAGCATGCTGAAGAAATTGCGCGTGACGACGGTGCCGACCGTCAGGTCCGGTGCTTCGCGTCCGGTGAGCGTTGCCGAGTCGAGCGTGTATGCGGCAAGCGCGTCGAATGACTCCACCGCAGTCTGAAGCTCGCGGAAGTCGGCCGCGAGCAGGCCGATCTCGACACCCATCGGCTCGCTGTAGTCAGTGGGCGAGTTCTTCACGATCACCACGCGATCCGGATCGGCGTAGGGCAGTTCGCGAAGCAGGATTGCGTGGAAGAAACTGAAGATCGCGGTGTTCGCGCCGATCCCGAGCGCGAAGGTGGCGATGACGACGGCGGTAAAGGCCGGTGCGCGGAAGAGTGAGCGGATCGCGAGGCGGAGGTCGGAGTGCATCGGTCTGAGGTGTGTGAGCCGGGCAGTTTGCCCGACACCCCATGGTCGACCGGCCGCCGCTCGATTCGACAAGGCGCGGAAACTTTTTTCGTCGCGCGCCGGATAGGCGGGGGCAGTTTTTAACCTGCCGCGTCGGCCCCAACTCAGCGGGTTGGACCCGCTCGACTCCACACCTCAGTTGGGGAGTTCTGCGGCAGGCTGTGAATCCAAGGCCTCACGCACGGTCTGCATTAGGAGCTTCGACTGGTAGGGCTTGGCGAGGAAGCGGCCTCCGGCCGGGCGTGTCGATTGTGCCACGACGAGTTCGCTGCTGTAGCCGCTCGTGTAGATGACTTTCAATCCCGGGCGGTCGACGAGAAGCTTTTCCGCAAGGTCGTGGCCCGAGAGGCCTTCGGGCATCACCATGTCTGTGAGCAGCAGGTCGATCGTGGCGCCGTGCGCTTTCCAGACGGAGAGAGCCTCGACGCCGTTGGACGCGGCGAGGACTTTGAAGCCTTTCGCGCGAAGGATCGTGCACACGCAACTGCGCACGGCCTCCTCGTCCTCGACGACGAGGATCGACTCGGTGCCGTGAGGCACTGAGTCGGATTCTGCGCGTGCCGCAACGGCGGCTTGAACGTGGACCGGCGTCAACGGAAGGAAAATCTTGAACGTCGTGCCCAGGCCGGGCTCGCTCTGGACCTCGATCCAGCCCTCGTGCTGCTTGGCGATGCCGTAGGAAGTGGCGAGCCCCAAACCCGTGCCTTTGCCGATCGGCTTGGTCGTGAAGAACGGCTCGAATATCCGGGGGAGCACGTCAGGGGGAATTCCCTCTCCGTCGTCGGCGACGGCGATGCACAGGAACGAACCGGCCCGTGCGTCCTGATTGATGCGCGCGGCCGCCGCGGAAACCTCGACGGGATCAGCAGTGAGCCGAAGCCGGCCGCCGCGCGGCATGGCGTCGCGCGCGTTCACAGCGAGATTCATGAGCAACTGCTCGAGCATCGCGGGGTCCGCGGAGATCGGGGGAATTCCCGCGGTCACGTCGACTTCAATCGCGATTTGCTCGCCGAGCATCCGCGAGAGCATGTCGGAGAGTGAGCCGAGCAACTCGCCGACGTTCACGGCGCGCACTTCCATCATCTGCTTGTGGCTGAACGCGAGCAACTGGCGGACGAGCTTTGCGGAGCGCTGCGCGGCGCGCAGGATGCTTTCAAGGAGCGGATTCTCGGCGGGGCGGGGGTCGTCCGAGAGGATGAGCGAGGTGTTCCCTTGGATCACCGTGAGCATGTTGTTGAAGTCATGCGCTATGCCCGCGGCGAGCTGACCGACAGCCTCCATCTTCTGCGAGTGGCGAAGCTGCTTTTCGAGAAGGAGCTGCTCGGTAACGTCCTCGAAGATAGCGAGCAGGAAGGCTCGCTCGGAGAGCTGGATCACCTCGACCGATAGCAGGATGTCGCGCACCTCGCCGGCGCGCGTGCGAAGCTGGCAGGGCAGATGCCGGACGGAGTGTCCCTTCTTGAGCATGCCGACGACGTCCGTTTCGGAATCAATATCGACCCAGAGGCCGAGCTGGCCGGGTGTGTGATCGAAGAGCTCGGCGTTCGAGTAGCCGGTGAGCTCCTGGAATCCGCGGTTCGTGACGGTGAAGGACTCGTCCTCGGTTGACTGGATCGCAAGCGGAATCGGGTTTGCGTTGAACGCCTTTGAGAACCGCTCCTCGGACTGAACGAGCGCGCGCTCGACGATGCGCCGCTCCTCGTTCTCGCGCTTGAGGAGAAGGTTCGACTCGTTGAGCTCGGCGGTGCGCGCGGCGACGCGCTTGTCGAGCTCGCTGATGTGCGCCGTGATCTCGCGAGTGAGCTTCCACTTTTCCGCGAGCGCGTGTGCGAGCTGGATCACCTCGATGTTGTCGAAGGGTTTCTTGAGCACGACCATCGAGGACGAGCGGCCGAGCTGGCGCACCATGTCCTCCCACGAGTAGTCGGAGTAGGCGGTGCAGATGACGATCTGCAGTTCCGGCTGTTCCTTCCAGATGCGGGTGACGGTCTCTACGCCGTCCCAACCCGGAGGCATCCTTACGTCGACGAATGCGAGCGAGTAGGGCCGGCCTTCTCGCGCGGCCTGCAGAACTTTCCCGTAGCCTTCCTCGCCTTGGAATGCGGAGTCGATTTCGAACTCCTCCATCACCGGAGTCGCGTCGGTCTCGCCGAACAGGAGCGACTTGGTGGCGGCGAGCGAGGCGTCGGCCGCACCCTCGGGCGTGAGGATCTTGCGAATGTCTTCGTGAATCGCCGGGTTGTCGTCGATCACCAGGATTCGGTGGCTGGTGGACTGGGGTTGGGAGTTCATGCCATGGCCCTCGCGACACCGACGGGAACGTCGAGAGTGAATGTGGCGCCCATGCCGGGCCCGACGCTCTCCGCGCGCAGCGAACCGCCCATCTCGCGCGCCGCGTTGGCACCGCTGTGCAGGCCGAATCCGTGGCCCTTCGCGCGCGTGGTGAATCCGTGGGAGAAGATGCGAACGAGGTTCTCCTCGGGGATGCCGACACCGTTGTCGCTTACGGAAATCTTGATCCGGTCGTCCTCACCGACCGCGATCGCGACCTCGATGCGGCCGTCGGTGCGGCCGGATTCGCGCACGGCGTGCTTCGCGTTCTGGATGAGGTTCACGAGGATCTGGAGGACCTTGTGCTTGTCGAGCGTCACGGGAGGCAGATCGGCGCCGCCGATAGAGACCTCGATCCCGTGGCGTTGCAGGCTGCCCGCGTGCATCTGAATCGCGTCTCGCACGAGATGCGACGGGGACACTTCCTCCATGACGCCGGAGGTCGTGGCGTAGTTCTGCTGCATCGCGACGATGCCCTTGATGTGCTCGACGTTCCGGGCGAGCTGCTCGTTCTCCGTTTGCAGGACCGCGTGCTCCTTTGAAAGCTGCGAGGTGAGCCGCATGAGGAACTCGGGGATGTGGCGGCCCTTCGGGTCGTTGGAAAGATAGTCTGCGATATTCGCGAAGTTCTCCCGGATCAGGCTCGCGACACGCTCAAGCGTGGAAATCTCGGAGGTGCGGAGCGTGGCGCGCACGAGCGTGGCGGAGACGTTCACACTGTTGAGCACATTGCCGACATTGTGGAGCACGCCGGTGGCGACCTCGGCCATGCCGGCCTTGCGCGAGGCGGAAACGAGCTGCTGATGCGCTTCCTCAAGTTCCGAGGTGCGTTGGCGCACGCGGACCTCGAGCTCGGCGTTGAGCTCACGGTAGCGCTCCTCGCTCGCGGAGAGCGCGACAGTCTTGACGGTGGTTTCTTCGATCTGGCGGCCGAGGTGATCGTTCGAGGCGCTGAGCTCGGATGTGCGCTGCGCGACGAGGAGCTCGAGCCGCTCGTTCTCGCGGCGCTGCAGGAAAGACGACAGCCACATGACGAAGCCGAGCACGGAAAGCGCGATGCATGTGTACGCGACCCACGCCGCGGTCGTGCGAAACCACGGCGGCAGGATCGTGAACGCCACGCTCGCCTCGGCGCCGTAGATGCCCCCGGAACGCACCGGACGGACGCGAAAAACATATTTGCCCTCCTTGAGCCGGCGAAACGCGGTGGAGCCAACGGCGCCGGTCGACGCCCAGGTGTCGCCGGCGCCCTCGAGGAGGACTTCAAAGGTGACGGGACCTGCGAAGGGATTGGCCGGCGCAGCGTAGTGAAACACCATCGAGTTGTCAGCATAGTCGAGGGCCTCGAGTGCATTGCCCGGACGGAACAACTGCCGGCTGCTCGAAGTGAACTCCACTGATGTGATCTGTGCCGCGAGTGGCATCGTTGGCGGCACGGGGACCCTGAGATCCATCCGTGACAGCCGGCCTCTCACATACATCCATATCACGTCGTTGTCCTCCGCCGTGTAGCTCGTAGGGGCGAAGCCGACCGGCGGAATAGAGATCGCGTTTGCGACCGAGGGACGGGAGAGATCGATCACACGGATGGCGCCGTCGACCGTGTGCCAAAGGCGACCCATTCCGTCCGTCACCGGGCGGCCCACCGTGGCGGCGAGGTGAGGCAGCCGGGCGAGAAGGTCCACGTCGTGGACGAATTTCCCGGTTCCGATGTCGAAGCGGTAGAGCTGGTTTTGGATATGGAAACGGGCGGTTCCCTCGAGCGTGTAGATCTCGACCCATCCCGCCATGTCGAGCCCGTCGGCCGCGCCGAACATCTCGAGTGCCGGGTTGCCTTCGCGGGGATCGAAACGCGCGACCTTGCTCGTGCCATACTCGAGCCAGCCGATCCCATCGGCGTCGATCGCCACGCCATAGCTGTCGCCCAGTTCCGGCATGAGGATGCGAGTGGCGACATGTTCGTTGCCATTGTGCCTGATCACGCCGTATTCGCCCCTGGCCACGTAGAAGACACCGTCTCCAACTGGGCGCGCGACTCCCACCCGGGCGTTCACAATTCCCGGCAGGATAAGTTCCCAGCCGGCCTCGCCGCGGATGTAGATACCGATTTCACTGCATGCGAACAATTGGCCATCCGTCTCGTTGAGCGTAAACAGATACCGGCCCGGCGGCGTGTCGCCCTCGAATCGCTCAAGACGCCCGTTCCCGTCGGTGGTGCCGCGGAGCGCACGCCCGTCTGCGAGCAACCAAAGCGTGCCATTGTGCCGGACCGGCTGTGCATATTTGATCCCGCCGGGCATCAGTGGATCGAAGTTCGAGAGCGGGGATGGAAACTCGAGACGCGCGATGCCGTCGTTCAGGAGCGCCCAAAGCACTCCCGATTTCGAATAAAGCAGCTTCCTCACGCGGGCGAGCCTGTGGTCCAGCGAGCGCTCGACGGCCTGGACGATGCGGCCCTTGCGGTCCAGGAAGATGATCCCGAGCGTGTCGATCGAAACTGCGAAGTAGCTGTCGCCGATGGCGACAAGGTCGGTGATGCGCTGGCCTCTGCCTGGTAGCTCGTGAAGCCCAAAAGGCCGGAAGGAACTCCCGTCGAAAATCTTCAGCCCCGAGGCGCCGGTGCCGACAAGCAACTCGCCGGGCGCGAATGGCACCGCACACGTGACAACCTCGCTCACGAGGACTTCCGCAGCGCGGATGGGTTCGACCACCCCGTCATCGGTCATCCTGTAGAGTGCCCCGGATGACTCGTCGCTGACGAAGTTCACGCCGTCCAGTGTAAAGATTCGCTCGATCGCTCCGAGATTGCCGACGCTTCGCGGCTCGCGGCCGGGACGCCACCTGACAATCGAGCCATTGCCACCATACCAATACCACTCCTCGGGAAGTGTCGCCACGGAGACCAGCGTCGAGTTTTGCGTCGCCGCCAATTCGGGAAGATGCAGCGAAGGCTTCAGCCGCCAGCGGCGTCCCTCGCCCAGTTCAACGAGCGAGATGCCGCTCTCCGTTCCTGTGTAGATGTTGCCATCGTCGTCGACAGCGACCGAGGAATAGACGGGCGGTTCGTCTTCCCCGGTTCGAAACGTATCCCACCGCACGCCGTCGCCGAACGCGAGCTCGCGCTGCGACACGACGAGGATGCGGTGATCGGGCAGTATCTTGAAGTCCACGGGCGCGGAACTGAGGCCGAGCGCCTCGGCACCCAACACCACAAAAGCCGGCGCACCCGTTTCCACGACTCCCTCCGGGGCTGATTTCATCGCGTGCATTGAGCTCGCGATCAGCAAGACAAGCGTCGCGACTGCGACGCGTCGGATCGGATGGCGGCATGTGGCGTGCCGGCGTCCGAAGCAGGAGCTGGAGGTAAGGAGATCCAAGTGCATCAACAGGGCTGACAGCCCAGTTATCGGACCAATGCCCGATCGCATGAGTTAGCGAGGGTCGATTCGCTCCTACGGGCGCGTGCCCAGACCGGCTGCTTGCCGGCGACCGAGTGCGCCCGATTGACAGTCAACGACTTGGACGCCGAGGAACGCCCTTCGTGAGGTCGGGACTAAGGCTTGCGCTCCAGCGCGCGGATCAACGGCTCGATTCGTTTTTCCGCAGCCGTGAACTCCTGAAAAGCATCCGGTCGCCCGGCGCGGAGGTCGGCCGCCAGTTGCGTGTAGGCGGCGCGCTTCATGTCGAGAATCGCCGCCACCTTGTCGCGTCTCACCGCGGTGCTGCGGCCCGGTTCGAGCGCGAGCCCTTCGAGCACTCCCTGCCACTTCGCGAAAAACGGCGCGGCCGTGCTTTCGACCCACGCGGCAAACGCGGCGACATCGCCGTCGTCCCTCAGTGCTGCGATCGCGCGATCGTGTTCCTTCGCGACCTGTGCCTCGCCGGGCCCAAATTCGCCCAGCACCTCGCGAAGCGCGATCTCGTCGGCCACGCGGTAGTCGAACCGCGGCGTGAACTTCACGCCCGCCGCGCACATCAACGCGATCGCCACCAGTCCCATGGCGATCCTGCCACCGACGAGCCGTTGCCGCGCCGCGGCTTCCACCGGCACTGCGAGCAACCAGCCGAGCGCGATCCCGCCGGCGAGTCCGCCGAGGTGCGCTGCGTTGTCGATGCCCGGAATCGAGAAGCCGAAGAGGATGTTGTAGCCGGCAAACGCGAGCGAGCTGTTCATCATCCCGCGCAGCACCGCCCGCGGAATCGACTGCCGCTCACGCAGCATGAAGCCGATGATCCCGCCGATCACGCCGAACACCGCGCCCGACGCGCCTGCGCTCCAGACTTTGTCGCCGTTCCAGAGGATGCTCGCGAATCCCCCGGCCAGACCGGAGCCGAGATAGGTGATCGCGTAGAGCGCGCGGCCCTGCAGTTTTTCCAGGAAGACTCCCGTGTTGAACAGCGCCCACATGTTCAGCGCCACGTGCAGGATCCCGTAGTGCATGAACATGCTCGTGAGCAGCCGCCACCACTCGCCGTCGGTCGTCGCGCCGCCGTTGTTCGCGCCGTAGCGAATGTAGGCCGTGATGTCATCAGGCCGCACCCAGCCCGCGCCGAGGAAGCCCGCCATCACGATGAACACCGCGACGTTCATCGCGATGATCGCGCCCGTCACCGTGGCCCAAGCCGGCCGCGCGCCGCCGAGCGAGTCGAGCCGCTCCAGGAAATCGCGCGCTTCCACGAATCCCTCGAGCTGGTGCGGCGGCAGCTTCTGGAAGATCGCGCGCGCCTCCGCCTCGTCGCGACCGTGAAACACAAACGACCGCACCGGCGCTCCCGGCGCACGCGGCCGCGCCGCGAAGCGGATCGTGCGCCCGGCGAGCGTCGCGTTTGCGATGTCGGCCGCGCCGAGTTCGACCGTGATCCGCTCGCTCGAGAACAGCCGGCGCCTCAGCCCCGTAAACGAAAACACCGGCCCGCGCGGATCTATCGCGAGCTGACCGCGCCCCTTCAGCTCTGCATTCGATCCGGCCGCGCCGCGCCCGCTGTCGTAGCCGACTTCAAACACAGTCGCGCCGCCGGGAATATTTGCGTGGTCAGGCATGTGGACAACCGGTCGTCACCCTGCGCCTGTTGCGGAGCGAGTCAAATCACCGGTGCGATCCGGCGCTGCGTGCATCAGTGGCCGCGGGCATCGCGTTCCTGGCGTCGCCTTTGCTCTTCCTGAGCCCGCGCTGCCGCTTGTTCGCGCAGGCGTTGTGCAGCCTCGAGCACTCTTCGGGATTCCGCGTCGCGATCGAGGTTCGCGCGCATTTCTCGCTCGCCTGCCGTATCGAGCGTGTGCGTCGAAGCCTCGCGCGGCGAAGCTTCACGCGGCGAGGATTCGCGCGGCGCGCTGTCGCGGCGCTTGGGTTTGAATCGCGCGATGATCACGCCGACGACCCAGTAGCCGACGATGAACGCGGCACCGATCAGCAGGATTCCGTTCAGGTCGAATTCATCGCTCATGAGATTGTGGCGGCTTCGGGTTGCGACTCGCTCGCGGCGACCGGGATCATCGCGACGCCCGGGCAATCGGGACAGGTTTCTGTGGCGATCGAGAGCTGTGCGCCGCAGCGCGGGCAATAGCAGCGGCAATCCTTTTCGATCCGCGGTGGTGGCGCATCGAGTGTCGGGACGATCGCTGCGGCTCCGGGCAGGGAGCGCGCGGCGACGCGCTCGATCAAGTCGCCCTGCCAGCGGCAGATCCCCGCGAGTAGTCCGTTTTTCGCCCCGTGTGAGATCGGGTGCCTCAAGTCGCGGAGCACGCGGCTCATGAAAGCCAGCCTTCCCGGGAATGCCGGCAGTGCCTCCGCCACGGTGAGGATGTGGAATCGCCCGACGGCCGGCCCCGTGAGCGTGTCGACCGCGCGGATGCCGAGCGGCGGGCAAAGGATCACCTTCGCGAGATGAATCACGCGGTCGGATTTCGCCTTCGGATGGAGACGGCGGTGCGCGCGGAAATGCAGCACCGCGATCTGGATGGCCATGAACTCCATCGCGATCGCACCGGGGATGAGGACGTAGTTCAGTCCCTTCAGGAGCGAGAGCGCCGGTAGCACGATGTAGATCAGCACAAACTGGCCGTTGCATGCCGCGGCGAGCAGAGAGGACTGCCGGCGTGTCTCCGCGAGTGCCGCGCGCGCCTTTTCCAGATCGAACTGGGCCTGCCAGAATTCCTCGATCAACCGCGCGCGCTGCTCCGCGGGCAGAGCGCGCAGATCATTGAGCAGCTTTACCAGAGAGGCCCGGAGATCCGCGTTCACGATCTTCGCAAATACGTGCCCGTTGATCCGGACTTCGTTTTCGCGCACGGTGACGCCGCGGATCGCATCGAGCGAGATCGACACTCCCGACTGCCTGGGCCTTCCGGATTGCGAAATCGACTGCGGGTTGAAGGCGGCGACGTGCGTCGGAGAAATCGAGACCGGCAGCAGATCCACCCGGTGAAAACGTCCCAGTGGAGGAAGCGGGTTGACGTGGCGCACGCTTCCCGAGGCCGTTCCCAGCACCTCGCCGGCCGTGGTCGCAGTCCAGCTTCGCGCCCATTGCGCCGTGAAAAGCACCGAGTGCCGGCCGATCCAAAGCAGGCATTCGGGCAGGTAGATGACCCAGAGGACGATTAGCAGCAGTGAACCGTCGCTCATTCCGCGGCGCTCACTCGGATTTTCCGCCGAAGAACTTCTTCGCGAAAGCAGCGACTGCGATACCGGCGACGATCAGCCCCTTCCAAAGCCATTTGAAAAGGCCCGATTTCACGGCGACGGCGGATGCGCCGCCGACGACGAGCGCCGTGAGTCCATACTTCGCCATCTTGTCGCCCTTCTTGAACTCGGCGTAGCGGTGACCTTCCTTGTAGCCATAGCCGGCGATCAGTGTCTCGAATCTCGGCATCGCTTCGGGGAGCTTCGCCGGATCGGAAACGAGCGTCACGCGCATCACGCCCTCGCGCCCCAGAAGGCGTGTGTTGTGATTGATCACGGAGGAGCCCTGCGATTCGCCCCGGATCGCCCACTCGAGATTCTTCGTGGCGTCGTTGTAGCGCGGCGGAGTTTCCCATCCGACGATCGTCATCTCGGGCCAGCCTTTCTTGCGGCGCTCGACATTGCTCGCCTCGGTGCCCGCTCGGATGGACTTGAGCATCGCGTCGGCATCGAGTTTGGCCTTCTCGTCGTCCGACACGTAGCCGGTATCGTCGAACTCGAACAGGATGAACCAGTCGCTCCCCGCTTCGATGAGCAGCCCCAGCTCCCGGCCGCTGATCGGGTTTTGCATCGACTCCATCAGCGTCCGCGTATCGTCGCCCGCGACGAAGGAGTAGCCCTCAGGCACGTTGATCTCCGCGATGGAGCCCAGGCTCGCGAGAGTCGGACCGTCCTGCCAGTTCAGGGGCGTGGGCTCCGGTGCGGATTCCTGGGCGAAGGCGGACGCGCAGGAGATCAATGCGAGTAAGAGCGATCGAGTCGCGCGTGAGTTCATGAGGTTGTTCTATTTTGCGCCGGACTGCGGAATGATGATTTCGCGTGTGAATCACGCTTTCGGTGTCTGGTCCGGGAGATTCGGCGCGATTGCTCTGTGTGCTTGGACTGCGCTTCCCAAGACCGGTGCGCTGTGGAGTCGCCCGTGATCTTTGACAGGGAGCACCGGAACGCTACCCAGCCGACTGCGTCGGGCAATGCCCGAATCACGGTGCGGGTTGCCGGTCCCGCGGTGCGCTCGGCGCGGGCTCGCTGCGGGGATGCACTGCGGATTGTGATCCGCCAATGTCGCATCCGAGCCCTTCGAGGACTTCTGGCCGGAACTACTCCGCCGTCGGTGCGACCCGCTTCGCCACGATGTGCTCGGTGGCGAACTCGCCGACGTCGCGGCGGAGTTTCATCTCGTTTGCGGTGAGTGTGCCCGAGTAGCGGATGGCGATCTCATTTCCGTCGAAGCTCATCGGCTCGACGAACGAAACCTTGTCGCCGTCCAGCTTGATCTCCTTCAGCTCGACGCTTCCGTTTCCCATCGAGCGCTCAAAAGTCGCGGAGCCCACGATCCGGTCGCCGCTTTCCTTGAACTCCAGGACGTATTTTTGAACGCCGATCTGCGAGTCGAACTCGGAGGTCCATTTGCCGAGGATACTATCGGCGCGCGCGGCGCCGGCGAAGAATACGAGGAGGAGCGCTATGGCGGGAATTGTGCGGGTCTTCATTGGGATTGTGGTGAGGTGGTGCGCCAGGATGTTTGCACAACAACGCTCGGAAGCAAATCGCGAACACGCGCCGGACGCCGCGCTAGTCCCGTGGCAGGTGGCTGCGCAGGAAGGTGTCGATCCGCGCAAGATTCGCATCATCGGTGAACGCGGGGCCGCCGTGCGTGGAGCCGTGCATGATTTTGAAATCAACCGCCAGCCCGGCAGCCTCGTAGGCGCCGAGGAGTTCGAGCGCCTGGTTCACCGGCATCTGCGGATCCTGATCGCCGTGCTGCAGCACGAGCGGCGGGTCTGAAGCGTCGACGTGAAAGATCGGACTCGCGAGTCGCGCGAGTTCCGGCACCGCGTCGGGCTTGCCGCCGAGCAAGAGCTCGAGCGCCGGCACGCGCACGTTCAGGCCGTGAGGGGTCGACTGCGCGAGAATCGTCGTGAGATTGCTCGCACCGTAGAGATCGACGATCGCCTGCACGTCGGACGACACCGCGGAGTTGTCGCCGACGTTTCCCTCGAGCTCGGCGACGCCGTTCGTCACGCCGACGAGTGCCGCGAGGTGTGCGCCCGCTGAAGAGCCGGCGACGATGAAGCGCGATGCTGGAAGGCCGTGCTTCGCGGCATGCGCGCGCAGCCAGCGGATCGCGGCCTTGATGTCGTGCACCTGCGCCGGGAAACGCGCGACGGTCGACAGGCGGTAGTCGACGCTCGCGACCGCCCAACCGCGCGCGACCATCCCGCGAAGGTCGACGTTCTCTCGCGATCCGCCGCGCCACGCGCCGCCGTGCACCCACACGATCAGTCCGGCAGGCGCGCCGTCCGGGAGGTAGAGGTCGAGCTTCAGTTCCGAGTCGTCGACGGTCGCGAACGTCACGTCGCGCACCACGCGCCCGGCGTGTGCAGTGACACTCGCAAGCAGCAAGCCGGTCAACAGAGTGCAGGGGAAGGGCTTCAACACGTCACACGTTGGGACAATCTCGCCACTTCGCCAACCTGGTTCCGAAGTTGCGCGTCGATTTGCACGAGTTTGCGACCTCGATCAGGCTCCACGCGCTGATCTCGGCCCAGATGATTCCGCCGAAAGACCATACGGTCTTTGACTATGCTGTGTTTCGCACCGACTGTCCTCACCATGGAAGCCAAACGCCCAGTCCCAGGAGTCTTTTCTCAAACACCAGACGTGATGAGCGGCGCGGTTGTCTTCAAGGGCACGCGCATTCTGGCGCAGACGTTTTTCGACCACATCGACGACGGCGGCACGATCGAGCAGTTCCGCGAGTGGTATGAGAACGTGGATCGCTGGCAGCTCGAGGCCGCCGCGAAAGCGACTCGCTAAGGCATCTGCGTTTTGGTTCTGCAGCCGCGCCCAGAGCCCGGCCAGAGCCCGGCCAGAGTCCTCTACACAGGCAAGCCGAATGCGTGTTTGATCTCGAGGAACACCGCCCGCTCCACCGGCGCGAAATCGCCATCGGCGTGAAAGACTTTCTGACAGAGCCCGATCGCGTTGGTCTTCGCCTCGACAGTCTGGAGCCGGTTGGAGATTGAAACGAGCGCGGTCTGCCGCGTCTCGGGAGTCGCGACCGCAGCTATCGCATGTTCACGCGATTGCGTTGCGAATTTCCAGAAATCGACCGCCGGATCCCAGGAAAGACGCTGGACCTCGTCGTCGATGGTAATCACTTCATCCACCAGCAGTTTCGCGTCTGCGCACATGCAGAAGTTGAGGAGATCGATGATCGCTTCGCGCTGGGACTGGGCAAGTCCGTCGGCGGGCGAGGCGGTGGAGGAAAACAAGAGGCGAAGGAAAGTGCTCATGAGGTCGCGATGACTTGGGGACGAGGCGACACCGAAGAGTGCAGCCGATCTCGAAGGAGTCAGGCAAAAATGCAGGTTAGCTTTGCACGATGGAGGCGGGTTCCCGTGCCTCACGTGGCGCATGCTGCAGTGAATCCAGGACCTGTGGGCGAGAGCTCCCGCGTCGCGCCACTATGCGCGGAATCTCCGGAACGTGAACACGCCAACTGCGCCTACGAGTCCGAACAGCGGCAGCCATGCATCCCAATTCTCGGAGGCACCGCCAGTTGCGCCGCAGAGTTCCGGGCCGCCGAGTCCGAGCATGGCGCCGAGACTTGCGTAGCCCAGCACGCACGCGATGCACTTCGGCGTGAGCGCGAGCAGCGCAGCCGGGATCCACCAACTGCGCGCGCGCGGAAAGCGACGGCGGAAATTCTCAGGCAGTCGCGGCGGCAGGATCATAACGGTCGTGATACCGGAGCCACTCCATGCCGTATTCCAGCCCGTCCTCATCGCGGCCCTTCGGCACGAGGTCGAGCAGCTTGTAGGTGGCCATGACAACCTCTAAACCGCGGCCATAGGTGGAATAGGTGTGGTAGACATCGCCTGCGGCGTCGCGGGCAAAGACGCTGATGCCCGGCGCCTCTTCCTTCGGAAATTCCCGCAAGCCGAAGTTGTAGTAGACTTTGCCGGTGGCGATTTCCTCTTCCGTGAACGACACGTGGAAATCGCGATTGAAGTCGGTGCCGTGTGCCGAGACCCAGTTCACGTTCCAGCCCATCCGCGTCTTGAAAGGAATTATCTCCGCGAGCGGCGCGCGCGAGATGGCGGCGAACGAGACATCGCGCGCGTTGAGGTGGGGCACCGTCGGGTTGAAGTGATCCATCATGAAGGAGCAGCTCTTGCAGCCTTCCTCCCAGCCAGGGCCGAACATGAAGTGCTGGACGATGAGTTGGCTGCGGCCGTCGAACAGGTCGGCAAGCGAAACCTGGCCGAGAGTTGAATCGAAACGGAAGGGCTTCTCGACTTTCACCCAAGGCAGGTCGCGACGGAGCTTGGCGAGCTGATCGCCGAGCCTGGTGTATTCCTTTTCTTTGCGGAGCAGTTCACGCCGGGCGGCGAGCCATTGCCCGGCGGAGGCAACAATCGGATTCGATGCGGATGTCATGTTGGTGGTGTTTTTGGTGTGTTGCGTTTCAGGTTGGTGTCTGTCGCGGGACAAAGCAGTGGCTGCACGGCGGGAGTTCCCGTCATTCAACCGGTCCGGAGATCCGCGGGATCAGGAGATTCGCCGGCGGTGCACCGGGCTCTCCTCGCGACAAAATGCGATCAGTCTCTCATGCGTCGTGTGCGACCGCCGAACCGAGTGCCTTCTCGTACTCGACCTTGAGCCTGGCGTGCACGGACCAGAACGGCGGCCGCGGCGCGCCCTCGAGTTCGGCGATCAGGTGCATGAAATGTGTGTGCCAGCCGGCGGCATAGCCCGTGAGGAAGGGAAGGTCGGCGCCCTTGCTGCGATGGGTGAGGACGAGGACGACTTTGTTGTCCTGAGGCGTGAGCTCAAACGTCACCTCGGATTCATCGTCAAAGGTGTAGGAAAGAACACGCGGCGGCTCGCAGCGGAGCACGGTTCCTGCAAATGACACGCCGTCCTCGTGGACATGCTTCATCGCCTCGGGCGGCGTCTCGTCGGGCGCGAGGTTCTTGTGAAGGAAGTGCAACTCGTATTTGCCCCCAGGCTTCTGCTCCATCGGGCCGCCGGCGAACCAGCGCGCGCGCTTCTTGGAGTCGGTGAGGTATTCCCACACGCGCTCGATTGGGCCGGGAAGCAGGCGCACGATGCGCACTTCGCCGGGAGTGGTGAACTTTCCGCGGTCTTCGTTGTTGATCTTCATGACTTCTTTTTGCGTTTGGATTGGTCGTCGGCTTTCAGCTCGCGCTCGAGTGCGTCGAGGTTGCGGCTCCAGAAGGAGCGGGTGCTCTGGAGCCACGCGTCGAGCTCGTCGAAGCCGCGCGGGTTGAGGGACTGGATGCGCGACTGCCCTCTGGCGCGCGTCACCACGAGACCGGCCTCGCGCAGCACGTTCAAGTGCTGGGAGATTGCGGGAGCGCTCATGTCGAATTCATCCACAAGTTCGCCCGCGGTGCGGTCGCGCTCGGCGAGGAGTTCGACGATGCGCCGACGCGTCGGATCGGCGATGGCGAGGAGACTTTGCATGTCCGGACAATTAAGCGGGAGCTTAATTAAGCAAGCGCTGAAACAACATTTCCCGAAAATTTCCCGCACCGCCCAAAGGCGGAACTCCGGAAACGAGGAATCACGACGCCGAACCCAAACCCAGCGCCCTCATCAACCGATCCCTCCCCAACCTGAACCCCAAGCCATGAAGTCAACTGTCACTTGACTAACACCTCGGCGCCCAAGAGGCGGAAACGAAGGGCAGGGAGGAGTGGGGAACCAGGCGCCACGCCGTCTCGGTGGGCGCGAACTGAGATTGCGATCTCGCGCGCTTCGAAAATGGCACGAGCCCGCGCGAGAGGCGCGGGCCCGTGGGAACCCCTTGCCCGTTACCAGCGGGCGGTTCCGGATCCGGAAGTGCTCACGCGGCCGCAGCGGCCGGAATCTGGAGCTTCGACTCGGCCCAGTTGAGCGAGTAGTCGGCGACTTCTTCCCAGCCCTTCTCGCCGATGAGGAAGTGGCTGCGATCGGGGAACTCCTTGTAGTCCGTCGCGACGGGCGACGCGCGGTGCTTGTTGTAGATCTTCCGGCTGAGCGACGCGGGCATGATCACGTCTTTCTCGCCGCCGATCACGAGGAGCGGTGCGCGGTTCGGATTGTCGAAGCGGATCGTGGCGCGGGAATTCGGAGTCAGGTTCGAGAGCGCAGCCTCAAAGATCGCGGCGCCGGGAGCGGCGATCGCGTAGGTCTTGTAGGCGTCGCGCGCCTCGGACTCGCTGAGCACGTTGGCGAACACGCGCCACCAGCGCTTGAACGGCATCGTGTAAGTGCCCTTCAGGTTGCGAGGGTTGAGCAGCGCGGGCGTGAGGGCCTCGATCGTCGAGAGCGGGAGGATCTTGATTCCCTTCGGCGGCACGCTGTCGATCGCGATGCCGGCGGCCGCGAGTCCGCGGTCGACGAGGAGCTGCGTGATCAAGCCGCCGTAGGAGTGGCCGATGATGACCGGCTTCTCGGGCAGCGACTGGATGATCTTGGTGTAGTGGGCGAGCACCTGCGCGATTCCGATGCCGTTGAACGACGACGGGTCGCGCTGCATGCCCTCGACTTCGCCCTCGATTCCCGGCCAGGCCGGGGCGACGACGTTGTAGCCGCGCGCTTCGAAGCGCGTCTTGAATTTATCCCACGAGCGCGGCGTGACCCAGAGGCCGTGGACGAGGAGGATGGTCTTGGTGGTGTTCATTGTGGTGGTTCCTTGCTTGGCGGTTTGGTTGAGAGGTTCTTTGGTTTCTGCCGCCGGACCCCGTGGCCCGCCGGGCATGAGCACACTCTATCGGAGAACCGCGGCGCCGTTAACGCCAAGGACCCGACGATTCCTGCCAAACTGTCGCGTGCCTCCCTGTAATACGCCGCCAAGGCGAAAATTGACTGTGCGCGCGCGGCAGTTTCTTCAGTCTCCCGCGAAACCACCATGATCGCCACGACCTCGAGCCGGCGCGTCGTCATCCTCATGTATCCGCGAGCGCGCGAACTCGACGTAGCGGGGCTCGTCGACGTGTTTTCCTCGGCCAACACGTTGCTGCCCGAGGAGCGGCGCTACCGGGTTGAGTTTGCCTCGACGGAGCGCACGCCGGAATTCGACGGCATGTATGGCATGCGACTGCGCGCGAGCCCGCACTTCTCGCGCATCAAGGGCGAGGTCGACACGCTGCTCATCCCCGGAGGCATCGGCATCGAGGCGGGCCGGACGAAGGTCGCGCTTCTTGACTGGATCCGCCGGCACGCGACGGCGACGCGGCGCATCGGCTCGGTGTGCGTGGGTGCGTTCCTGCTCGCGGAGGCAGGCTTGCTCGACGGGCGCCGCGCGACCACCCACTGGGCGTTCGCGAAGCAGCTCGCGGAGCAGTTCCCCGCGGTGAAGGTCGACCCCGATCCGATCTGGATCAAGGACGGCAACGTCTACAGCTCCGCCGGCGCGACGTCCGGCATCGACCTGAGCCTCGCGCTCGTCGAGGAAGACCACGGCCGCAAGATCGCGCTCGAGGTCGCGCGCATGCTCGTCGTGTTTCTCTGTCGCCCGGGCAACCAGGCGCAGTTCAGCGTCTCGCTGCGCGAGCAAACGACCGAGCAGCGGCCGCTCCGCGACCTCCAAGTGTGGATGCTCGACCACATCGCCGACGATCTTTCGATTCCCGCACTCGCGGAGCGCGCCGCGATGAGCGAGCGGAATTTCCAGCGCGTGTTCACGCGCGAGATGGGCAGGTCGCCCGCGCACTACGTGGAGGAGATCCGGATCGAGGCCGTGCGTCGCAAGCTCGAGCGCAGCACGCAAAGCATGGAGGAGATCGCGAGCGCCTGTGGCTTCAGCAGCGCCGACGTGATGGGGCGCTCCTTCGTGCGCCGCCTCAAGGTGACGCCCGCCGAGTATCGCGCGCGCTTCCGCTCGTCAGGAATCCGGTAGCGGGAGAAACAGCTCCGGGCTCCACACGAAGGAACTTTCACCGTGTGTCTCGTTCGCGGCCGGCACCTTCGAAGTCCGATCCTCTGCGTCTCAAGCATCTCTGCGGTGCAACATCCTACACGCCTCAAGATTAGTTCCGCGTTCATCCGCGGCATCCGCCCCAGTCTGATTTGGGTCACAGAGAACACCGAGTTCCGAGTCGAGGTCACAGAGCAAGGCTTCGACCCGGATTGAGCCACAGATCGCACAGATGGGCACAGATTCAGTCAGCATCAGCGTTCATCAGCGTCGATTAGCGGTTAACTCCTGCTTCTCCGTGCCTCTGTGCCGTGCCCTCCATAGCCGTGGCGACGGAGGGTCTCTGTGGTTCAAACTCCATTTCCGAAGTTCTCCTTCCCTCCGTGAACTCGGTTTGGTCCTCCGTGAACTCTGTGACAAGATAGCCTCTTCAGAGTCCGCGGGGAAATTTCTGGGTCCGCTTTCGCGTTTGCCTCGGCGGCGAGCACGGCGGATGAACAGCCATGCTCGATCTGGACAAGATCCTTCCCGAGGTGGCCGACATCGCACTACGCGCTGGCGCGATCATCCAGCGCCATTTTGCGCAGCCGATCCCGATTCAGGCGCGCAAGAGCACGCGGTCCGACGTGGTCACCGCCGCCGACACCGAGGCTGAGGTGTTCATCGTGGGCGAGCTGCTCGCGCGCTTTCCGGATCACCACATCGTCGGCGAAGAGGGCGGTGGCCAGGGCACGCCCGCGGAGTCGGCGCCCTATCACTGGTTCGTCGACCCGATCGACGGCACGGTGAACTTCGCCGCGAAGGTGCCGCACTACAGCACCAGCATCGCGCTCGCCACCCGCGACCGGCAGCCGTTGCTCGGCGTCGTGAACGATCCTTCGCGCAGCGAGCTCTTCAGCGCGGTGCGCGGCGGCGGCGCGTTTCTGAACGGAGCACCGATCCGCGTGACCGCGACTGACGATCTCAACGACGCCGTGGTCTCGACCGGGTTTCCCTACGACAAGCACACGAATCCCGACAACAACCTGCGCGAGTGGGCCGCAATGCTCATGCACATCCGCGGCGAGCGCCGGCTCGGCAGCGCGGCGATCGATTTCTGCTGGGTCGGCGCGGGGCGGCTCGACGGATTCTGGGAGCGCGACCTCAAACCCTACGACGTGATGGCCGGCATGCTGATCGCGCGCGAAGCCGGCGGCACCGTCACCGACTACGACGGCAACCCGGACCCCCAACTCACCTTCCACGGCCGCTACGCCGCGACGAACGGCCGCATCCACGCCGCGATGCTCGCAGTGTTGCAGTCTGTGCGGTGAACTTCCGCGGATTGTCGTAGCCCTGCGCGTGAGCGCAGGGAGGTTTTTTCCGTGATGCTCTTTTGTGGATCGGGCTTTACGCCCGACTGTATTTTCCGGCCTCCGAAGTGGAGCGTTCTGCTGGCCAATAGAAACCCTGGCGCGCTAATCCCGCCGCTCACGCGGCGGGCTACACCGAAGTTGTCGGGCGTAGAGCCCGACCCACAGCAAACCACTGAGGGTGCGCGACTCTCGCCGCTCCTGCTTGCCCTTTGTCCGCGGCCCTGTTCCATGCCGCGGACCGCCGGCCTTTCATCTCGGCCGCGGGCAACATGGAAACAGCCCTCATCATCCTCGGCGGACTTGTGCTGCTCACGCTTGGCGGCGAGTTCCTCGTGCGCGGCGCCGTGCGGATCGCCGCGATGCTCGGCATGTCGCCTCTGCTGATCGGGCTCACGCTCGTGGGTTTCGGCACGTCGGTGCCGGAGCTTGTCACCAGCGTGCAAGCCTCGATCGCCGGCTCGTCGGGCATCGCTATCGGCAACATCGTTGGCTCTAACATCGCCAACATCCTCCTTATCCTCGGGCTCGCGGCGCTGATCAGTCCGATCGCGGTCGGCGCATCGGCGCTGCGGCGCGATGCCGCGATGGTCGTCTTCACGGCGGTCCTGATGGGCGCCGTGGGCTGGCTTTGGACGATGGACCGCGCGGTTGGTGTCGTATTCTCGCTGCTGCTCGCGGGCTACCTCGTTTACGCATACCGGCAGGAGCGTGAGACCTCCGTGGCGGGGGATGCGCCGCACACGGCCGCGTTTGAGAAGGGCGAGGCGCTGGAAGAATTGATCCCGCACACGCCGAAGAAGGCCGCACGGTCAGGTGCCGGCGCGGTTGCGATCGCGATCCTGCTTGTGCTCGCGGGCCTCGCGCTTCTCGTGTTCGGCGGCGGGCTGCTCGTCGACGGTGCGATCGGGCTGGCGCGCGGCATCGGAGTATCCGAGTCGGTCATCGGCCTGACGATCGTCGCGATCGGCACGTCAATGCCGGAGCTGGTGACGTCGGTCGTCGCGGCGATGCGCAAGCATTCCGACGTCGCGCTCGGAAACGTGCTCGGGTCGAACATCTACAATGTGCTCGGAGTCGGCGGGCTCACTGCGCTGATTTCGCCGACGGACATCAGCGCGGAAATGCTCAACGTGGACATCCCCGTGATGATCGGCGTGTCGCTGCTGCTCGTGGCGTTCGCGTCGACCGGTCGTCTGCTCAGCCGGATCGAGGGCGCGCTGCTCGTCGCCGGCTACATCGCCTACGTCGCGCTCATCTGGCCGCAGTAGGACCGCATTCGCCGCGGGGAGAGAGCTCCTTACAGAAGGCAACGAAGGGAACCAAGGCGGAGGCGGCGGTCCCATCGCCACGGAGCTTTTGACTTCGATGTCGGCTCGTGGAAACCTTCCGTCATGGCCGCGAAGCTTCCGATCACCGAGGTCTTCTCCCAGCATCCGGAGGTGATGGGCGGCGCGCTCGTGTTCAAGGGCACGCGCATTCCAGTGCAAACCTTCTTCGACCACCTCGATCGCGGCGGCACGATCGAGCAGTTCCTCGAGTGGTATGAAGGCGCGCGGCGCGAGCAGCTCGAGGCAGCCGCTGAAATCCGACTCGCAGGATCCCGGTCTTGAGAATCCTCTTCGACCAGGGCGTGCCGAAGCCGCTTCAATGTCACTTCGCGGAGCATGACGTGCGCAGGGCGTTTCAGGAAGGGTGGTCGACGAAGCGCAATGGCGAACTCCTCGCACTCGCGGAACAGGCGGGTTTCGACGCGTTAGTGACGACCGACCAGAACTTGCGACACCAGCAGAACCTCGAGGGGCGCAAACTAGCTGTGCTCATCCTTGGTCAGGGCAACTGGCCGCAGATCGAGCCCCGCGCCGCCGAGATTGCCGCCACCGCGAGCACCCTGCGACCCGGCGAAGTCAGGTTCTTTCCGATCGAAGGGTAGGGGGCTCAAACGTCCTGTATTTCTGAGCCCACGCTGTCGCGCCGTTTCGTGCTCGCGGCAGAAACGCGGCACACACGCTCACTCAAACCGCACGGCGAGGGACGCGCGCTCGAAGTTCTCCGCGTGAAGAAGTGTGGGCGGCTCTATGCCGGCGAGCGCGCCGACGAAACGGTCCGGGACGATCTCAAGCCGGGTCGCAAGCGCGGTGGCGATCTCGTTGTAGTAGGCGCGCGCAAGCGCCACGCGCTGCTCGGTCTCAACAAGCGCTGCGTGGAGTTTCGCGAATCCATCGTTGGCCATGAGTGACGGGTAGCGCTCGATCACCACGCGCAGTTCGCCCGCCACTCCTGCGAAGTCGGCGCCCGGCTTGCCCGGCGCGGTTGCCTGCTGCTGCGTGCGAAGTGAGGCGAGCACCGCTTGAACCTCGCGCTCATGCGTCGCGAGCCCCGCGCATGCCGCGGCGATTCCGGGGATCAGGTCGTGCCTCCGCTTGAGTTGCACGTCGACGAGCGACCAGCCCTGGCGTGTGCGTTCACGCAATGACACCAGACTGTTGTAGACCATCCACACCCAACCGACCGCAAAGACGGCAACGTAGCACCCGACCACGCCCGCGTAGCGAAGCGGGTCGAACGGCGTGTTCCGCGGGTTGTCGATAATCACCATGCCTGCGACCAAGGCGACCAGCCCGAGGACGAGGCAGATCCACGACCACACGGCGTAGCCCGACTGGATCTTCTCCTCGGTGCGCGTGGAGATGAGGAACAGATCGGCCTCCTTATCCGCGGCGATCTCGGCCGCGACGAGGTCTTCGCGCTCGCGCGCGCGGCCGACGATGTAGAGCGGCGTGTGCAGCGGGATGCCGTATTCGACAAACCTTCGGACGTGATCGGAGTTTGGGATACCCGCGTAGGGTCCCTTGGAATGGTAGAGAGGATCACCGCGCGAGACAGTCTGGCTGAACAGCTCGAGCGGCTCGATCTTCGCGCCTTCGGGTTTGACGAGCACGGCGCCCGTGTCGTCCTTCACATAAAAATCGGGCGACTCACCGCGTGCGTCCACGATGTCCCAGCCGGTTTCGCGGCGGGTGCGTGTCTGAGGGCGGCCGGTCGTGTCGGTGTAGGTCTCGGTCGCGAGCCGCGACCATCTCTCCTCGATGGTGTAGCTATAGTGCACGCACGGCAGTTCAGCGAGATGGCTGGTGCAGTGGGCCTCGGACTCCGCGGTGCCTTTCAACTCCGACATGCCGATGAACACCCCCGCGGCCTTCGACGTCGGCATGTCCGCCAACAACCGCTGCTTCCGCCGCAGCATCAGGCTTCCCCAAAGCAACAACAGCGCCGCAACCGGACTAACCCAGAAATACCAGGGCATCGTGTTGGAGACCGAGTTTCATCGGGGAGTTTTGTATTCGGCCCGGTTCTACCGACCCACCGATCACCGATCAACATCTGGCGCCACGGTGAGCCCACGCCAAACTTCTGTGACGAAATCGAATTTCGAGATCCGCGAGCGTCCGCGCAATCTGTGGGAGAAGCTGGAGCATGAGTTGAGTCAGAGACGAAGCGCGACAGCGCGTAGATGCCTTGCCGCAGGCACGGCCCCGCAGGGGTGACCCAGCGGGCGCCCTTTGGGCGGAGAGGGAACAAAGCACCGAGTTCCAAGCCGAGGTCACTGAGCAAGGCACGGAGCCGGGATTGAGCCACAGATTGCACAGATGGGCACTGATACAACTGGCATTGGCGTTCTTCAGCGTTGATTAGCGGTTAACTTCTTCTCTGTGTCGCCGCGCCGTGCCTTACCTAGCCTCGGCGAAGTAGGGTGTTCCGTGGACACTGCCTCTTCCTCCGTGAACTCGGATTGCTCCTCCGTGCCCTCTGTGACAAAACTGCTTTTCAATATTCGCGAATAGGCGCGGCTCGCGGATCGGCTTTGACGCGCGGGGTGTGCCGCCGTTGGATTCGCGCGCAACCCCAACCCAACCCACGGAGAACTCATGCAACGCCGGCAATTCATCCTGACAGGAACCGGAGCTATCGCAGGAGCCCTGATGGCGCCTACAGCGGCACCCGCTGCAGATGCGTCCGGGGACGAGTCGGTCAAACAGTTCGTGAAGGACGACTACTTCACGTTCTACGTGCTCATGGATCGGGAGAAATACCGGGCGATGCTCGCCGACGATTACCTTCTCCTCGAGCAGGGCGAGGTCCTCGACATCGAGGGCGACTTGGAGCTTATGCCGTCGCCGGACATCGACTACAAGCGGAAGGACATCTTCGAGTTTCACTCGGTGAAGATCAACGGCGACACCGCATGGGCGGTTTACACACTCCGGTCCGACATCACCGACAAGAACAGAGGCCCGCGCCACCGGGAATTCCTCGAGAGCATGATCCTCCGCCGCTCAGGCACCGGCTGGCTCGCCGCGCTACTCCATTCGACGCTGGTGCCTGAACCGGCGAAGTGATCGCCGCAGGCAACTCTCGCGATCCGTCGAGACTCAATGCCGACGTGTGTCAGTCAGAATGTCACTTAATAGGTGACATGTTCTCAGGCCGATCCAAACAGCGGATTGCGACCGGGGATGCGACAACTCGCTCAGGCGCTCGGGGCGTTTGTCACTTAATAGGTGACAAACGGTCCGGCTCGGCCGTGGGGCCTAGAGCGGGCGGCCGCTCTGCTTCGGAGCTTCGAAGGGCGTGAAATCACGTCCGCCTTTGCTCAGGGCTGTGACACGTGTGAACTCCGCGCCGAAAAAAACGATCTGCGCCGCGTAGTAGCACCACAGCAACAGCACGAGCAGCGAACCGGCGGCACCGTAGGCGGAAGTCAGGCTCGCGCGCGCGAGGTAGACTCCGAGCAGCATTTTCCCTGCCGTGAACAGCAGCGCGGTTACTCCCGCGCCGATCCAAACATGCCGCATCTGCACGCGCGTCTCGGGCAGGAGCCGGAAGATCAGGGCAAAGAGAACCGTCACGACGAGGAAGGAGAGCACGGAGTTCACGACCTGCAGTCCGAAGTTCGGCAGGTCGAATCGCAGTGCAGTCTGCGCCCCCAGCCAGCTCAGCATCGCGCTCGCGACGAGTGACACGAGCAAGAGGAAGCCGGTGCCGATGACCGTGGCCAGGGAGAACATCCGGCCCTTGAGGAAGTGCCACCAATCCTTCGAGGGCTTCTCGGGCACGCGCCAGATGGCGTTGAGCGCATCCTGCAACTGGTTGAATACGCCGAGAGTGCCGAAGACCAGCGTGCTTATCCCAATCAGTGTGGCGACCAAACCGGAACCTCTCACGGGTCGGTTCACGGCAGCCACCGCCGCACTGGCCTGCGCGCCTGCCAGTCTTTCGATCTCCCCGATGATCTGCACGCGCGCTTCATCCGCCCCGAACACGGTCCCCGCCATCCAGATCGTAAGCATCAAGAGAGGTGCGATCGCCACGGTCGTGTAGAACGCCAGCGCGGCCCCGAGCCGGATGATGTTGTCGGAGAAGAACGCCTGCACTGTCATCGCCAGGATCCGGCCGGAGCGGCGGAAGATGCTGACCTGCTCCACCGCTGCGGCCAACACCTCCTTCGGCTTGGGTAGATGGAGGGTATTTTCAGGATGGACCGGTTTAGTGGACATGGCAGGCGCGTCACGACCGGCCGGCAATTCAGGCGCGGCAGCGAAACTGAGAGGTCGAGACCGGCATGCTGATTCAACGATACGGGTCCGGCACCGCTGCTGCCATGGGGCGTTGACCTACCCGGGGCGGTTGCCGCGGCGCCGGCTCGGAGGTGTGCTGTGTGCTGTCAGCCGTTCGCAGATTCAGTTGTGTGCGTCAAGTTCAGCAAAAGTGGATCGGTGGTGTTTGGGTTTGGTGAGATAGGAAGATTTAAGGGGAGGGTTTAAGGGAGGG
>DATKCJ010000013.1:0-2201 GCA_035513275.1 Opitutaceae bacterium | reverse complement strand
GACCTGATTGATGATCCGCCACACGGGCAGATCTCGCTTCTCGGATTCGTCGTTCAGAACTCGCGCGGCGAGGCGATCGATCCCGAGAACGAACTCTGGAGAGAGATCCGCCGCGATCTGATGAGAATCAAATGGATCGATCAGGACGTCCTCGATCTGGCGGACCAGCATCCCGAGATGGGCGTGACGCGGTGCGAGGTGCTGGTTGGACTCTGTAATCTCGTGCATCAGGTTCTCGTGAAGGAGAACCCGTATGCGTTCGCGCGCGACCGTATTCTGCGCCTGGCGCAGCGGCACATCGAACAGTCTCGCGAAGTCGTCTCGCTCTTCATCGATCGCTTCAATCCGGACAAGCCGCTTGACAATCGGCACTTCGAGGAGCGAACGGCGGCGCTTCGGCTTGAGATTGAGAGCGAAGTCGACCTGGAAGACGCGCGCGTGCTGTTGAATCGACTGCTCGATGCCGTTCATGCAACGCAGCGCACGAACGTGGCCCTCGAGGAGCGCTACGCGCTGGCGATGCGACTTGACCCGTCGATTCTGGCGACGCCTGAGCGGAGTGAAACGCCGTACGGCGTGTACTTCGTGCACGGCCGCTCGTTCGATGCCTTCCATGTCCGGTTCCGCGACATCGCGCGCGGCGGCGTGCGCGCGGTGAGGCCGATCGGGTTCGAGCAGCACACTCGCGAGGCCGAGCGCCTCTTTGATGAGGTCTATGGCCTGGCGTTCGCCCAGCAATTGAAGAACAAGGACATCCCTGAGGGCGGTGCCAAGGCGGTGATTCTGATCGAGCCGGGCGAGCCGATCTCGCGATGTTTCAAGGCGTTTGGCGACTCCATCCTCGATCTGATCACGCCCGAGGCGGCAACACGCAGCCGCGTCGTCGACCGGTTCGGTCATGAGGAACTGCTCTATCTCGGACCGGATGAGAACATCACGCCCGACCTGATCGAGTGGATCGTCGACCGCGCCAAACGCCGCGGGTACGCCCTGCCGAACTCGTTCATGAGTTCCAAACCCGGAGCCGGCATCAATCACAAGGAGTACGGCGTCACCAGCGAGGGCGTCACCGTGTTCCTCGACGTCGCGCTGCGAGCGGTGGGGATTTATCCCACATCCACACCGTTCACCGTCAAACTCACAGGCGGTCCCGATGGTGACGTTGCGGGCAACGAGATTCGAATTCTTCACCGTGACTACGGCGAGAACGCTCGGATCGTGGGCATCGCCGACGGCAGCGGTTCGGCGGAGGACCCCGACGGGCTGAGCCACGACGAGTTGCTGCGACTCGTGGAGCGATCGGAGCCGATCGCGATGTTCGACCGCAACCTCCTCGGATCGCGCGGCCGGGTGGTGACCATTCACGAACCCGACGGCTTCCATCTTCGCAACACGCTCCACAACCGCATCGTCGCCGACGCCTTCATTCCCGCCGGGGGCCGCCCCCGCACGATTCATGAAGGCAACTGGAAGCAGTACCTTCAGGCCGACGGCACGCCATCGAGCAAGGTGATCGTCGAAGGCGCGAACCTCTTCCTGACGCCTGAGGCGCGCGAGGAACTGTCCCGCCTCGGCACGCTGATCTTCAAGGACAGCAGCGCCAACAAGTGCGGCGTGATCTGCTCGAGTTACGAGATAAGCGCCAGCATGGTGTTGAGCGAAGCGGAGTTTCTTGAGATCAAGAAGGAGTTTGTCGAGGACGTGCTGGTCAAGTTGCGCCTGCTCGCACGGCGCGAGGCCGAACTGCTCTTGCGCGAGCGGCATCGCAGTCCGCACGTGTCATTGCCGGAGATCAGCATTCGCCTGAGCAAGGTGATGCTCAAGACAAGCGACGCGATCGAGGCGGCGCTGCCTTCGCTCCCGGAGCACGACCTTGTGATGGCGCGCGAACTCGTCGTCGAACACCTGCCCGGCGCGCTGTTGGAGAAGGCCGGCCCGCGAATCTGGGAGCGCCTGCCGGAATCATACGTGCGGTGGATCATCGCGAAGACCTTGGCCGCGCGCATCGTGTACAAAGAGGGGTTGGACTTCCTCGACGCGGTTCCGGCCTCGGCCGTGACCGGACTGGCAATGCAGTACCTGATGCAGGAGCGCGAGACGCGGCGACTTCGAGATGAGGTGCTCGCGTCGGACCTCCCCCATCGCCATCGCGTCGCAGACCTGCTCGAGCGCGGCGGGACGCGCGCAGGACTCTCCGACTG
>DATKCJ010000012.1:0-2761 GCA_035513275.1 Opitutaceae bacterium | reverse complement strand
ACAACCGGGATGCTCCTGGTCTCCGGCGCGCGCTTGAGCCTGCGCGTGGCCTCCCAGCCGTCGAGCACCGGCAGCGAAAGGTCCATCAGCACGAGATCAGGCTTTTCGGCGGCCGCCATCGCGAGACCCTGCTCTCCGTTCGCAGCGACAAGGACAGTGAACCCGGCATCATGTAGATGCGTTTTGACGACATAAACATTGTCTTCGTTGTCCTCCACGTAAAGAATCCGCCGCCCGACCCGACTCGCCGGCGAAACGTTCGATGTGGTCCGATCCGAAGCACTCCGTGAGTTATCGGGTGCGCGATTCCCGGCGGGCAGCCGGATCGTAAATCGGGACCCCGCATCAGCGGCGCTTTCTACCGTGATATCACCGCCCATCATGCGGCAGAAGCGGCGGCTGATTGCAAGGCCGAGGCCCGTGCCTCCGAATTTCTGCGTGATGGAACTGTCCGCCTGAGAAAATTCCTCGAACAGCTTCGTCATCTGTTCGGACGTCATCCCGATTCCGGTGTCGGCGACCGAGATCATGACCCAGTCTCCGCCATTCTCCGCGCGGCGCTCGGCAGTCATCGTGATGACGCCCTGCTCCGTGAATTTCGCAGCGTTGCTGGCGAGGTTCAGTAAGGCTTGATGCACTCGCGTCGCGTCCGCCCACAAAGCCCCCAGACCAGCGCCGAAATCCACGACAACCCGGTTCCCGTTTTTCTCGGCAAGCGGCCGCACTGTCCGCGCAACCTCTTCAACGAGCGCGCCGATCGGAAACGACACGGGATGCAGCTCCATCTTCCCGGCCTCGATCTTCGACAAATCCAGAACGTCATTGATTAAATCGAGCAGGTGCCGGCTCGCGCGGACGACGCGGCCGAGCCGCTCGACTTCTTCGCTTCGCCCGAGCTTTTGCGCATCGCTCAGCAGCACCTCGCTCACATTGATGATGGCATTCAACGGCGTGCGCAGCTCGTGGCTCATGTTCGCGAGGAACCGGGACTTGTGCTGATTGGCGATCTCCAGCTGGCGGCCCTTGTCCTGGATTTCCTTGAACAACCGCACGTTCTCGATCGCAATCACCGCCTGGTGGGCGAAAGTCTCGAGCAGTTTGATCTGCTTCACGGAAAAAGGGCGCACTTCCGGACGGCGAACGATGATGACGCCAATGGCCCTGTGCTCGTGCAGCAGCGGGGCGGTGACCACCGTTCGGTATCCCACTACTTTTCGCTGCAGGAACAGAGAATCCGGATACTCCTCGCGCACCCAAGGCTCCAGGATGTCGTCGATGTGGATGGTCCTGCGCTCGAGGATCGCGCGGCCCATGTAAGTCCTGCGGTTGACCTTGAGACCGGGGCTTGCCGTCACCGGCATTGGCCCGAAGTGTGCGACAAGGTGCATCTCGTCACCGTCCACGCGCCGGATGATGGTGTCGCCGGCACCGCAAAGACGCGCGGCATTCCGGGCGATCGCGTCGAAAACGGGCTGGGTGTCAGTGGGAGAACTGCTGATGACTTTCAAAATCTCCGCGGTCGCCGTTTGCTGTTCCAGCGCTTCCGTGACCTCGGCGTTACGCGCCTTGAGCTCGGTGGATAGGTCAAAATTCTCGATGGCAATGGCCGCCTGATCGGTGAACGTCCTGGCCAATTCGATGTGTTCCGGGTCGTACGGACGCACTCTGGTTCGCTGCAAGAGGAGTACGCCGATAGCCTTGTCTTCTCTTACGAGCGGCGCGGCGAGGGTTGTGCCACGCGCATGGCGACTCCGGTAGTCGCGTTCCCTGGGAAATTCGGCCTCTGGCGCAGCAGCCGTATCCGCGATATGCACCACCGCGCGATCGATGACTGCACGGCCTGCGGCCAGGCCGATGCTCAGCGGCCGGGTGGCGCCAGAAAACGGAACGTCGCCGAAGCCGGCGATGTATCGCAATACATCCCCGTCGACAACAAAGATCCGCGCCTCCTGCGATTCGCAGAAACGAGCTGCGCGGGCCGCGATCGCCTCAAGTATCGGCACCATGTTGACGGAGTGTTCGTTCGTCACCGCTGGAACCTCCGTTTCTGGCCACCCGAGGCCCGGGATGACCGATCCTACGCGCGGCCTCGTCGGGGGGCAACGTGGCGTAAGAGAGCATCACGCGCGACGACAACTCCGCGCGGTTCAGTCCCTTGGAGCGCGGCTTTGACCAGCCCCTCCGATTTCGCGTCGTCGACGAACTTGCCCACGTAGGTGGCGCCGGCGGCGCTAGTCGTTTTGGAACCGCCATCCCCATTCCTGTCGTGGAAAATCGGCCTCCAGCACGCACGAGCCGGGGAACTTCGCGGATGTGCGCCCGGTTAGCACGCAAGCACGCAGAAGTGCTAAGAAGCGTTGCACGCACTGCTGCTCATCGCGATTGCCGAGAAGGGCGATGGCGCGCGGCGTGAGGTGCAGCAGGCGAAAGCGTGCCTGGCGCAGCGATATCGCTCGACGGCTCCGCTGTGGGCTCTCGATCGGCGCGTGAAACCGTATTCATGTGCTCTCGTAACCCCGGCCGCCGTGGGTGCTTCGGTTGGCGCAGGCGTCGTCCGAGTGAATGCATGAGCGGACAAGCGAAAAGCACGGCAGTACCCTTCGATTGGAAATTTACTCGCGCCGATCTCGCCGACTTGAGCAAGAAAATCGCTGCCGCGCCCGACTACACCTCGCTCCACCGCGCAGCATAATACGTTGCCGAATTTATGAACCGGACTACTAAGTGATGGTGATGAGTGATGGGTGATGGGGCGAGTCTC
>DATKCJ010000011.1:0-3358 GCA_035513275.1 Opitutaceae bacterium | reverse complement strand
CGCAACTCGGCCGAGGGCGGCTTGGAGATCGTGTTTGGCGGGATGAGTTCGCGATCTCGATTCATCCACTTCGCGAGCGCGTAGACCTGTGTCTTGAAAACGTCCGAGATCACCGCAAGGCCGCCGGCCATGTCGCCATAGAGTGTGCAGTAGCCGACGGCGATCTCGCTCTTGTTGCCGGTGGTGAGAAGGATCGAGCCGAATTTGTTCGAGAGGGCCATCATCAACAGCCCACGGATGCGCGCCTGGATGTTTTCCTCGGCGACGTCGCGTGAGCGGCCTTCGAAGACCGGGACTAGCGAGGTCTCGGCGGACGCGACCGTGTCGGCAATCGGGATGGTGTGAAACGCGATGCCGAGATTCTCCGCGAGCACGCGTGCGTCGTCGCGCGAATGCTGGCTTGAGATGGTGGACGGCAGGCTGACTCCCGTGACGTTCTCGCGGCCGAGCGCCTCGGCGGCGATCACGGCGACGACTGCGGAATCGATTCCGCCGCTGAGGGCGACGTGCGCCGTGCGAAAGCCTGACTTGTGCGCGTAATCGCGCGTGCCGAGGACGAGCGCGTCGAAGACGTCTGCGAGTTCCTCGCGGCGATACGTGGCAGCGACGGCAGCCGGACCCGCGAGGTCGACGACCCGCAGTTCGCTGCGGAATGACTCCATTCCCGCGATGAGCCGGCCGTCCGAGTCGACGACGATGCTGCGGCCGTCAAAGATGAGTTCGTCGTTTCCGCCGACGAGGTTGCAATAAGCGACCGGGCATCGGAGTGCGCGAGCCGCGGCTACGATGAGGTCTTCGCGGTCCTCGAGTTTCCCGGTGTTCCAAGGGCTCGAGGAGAGATTCACCATCAGGTCGAGCGGCTGGCCGACGAGCGCGCGTACGGGATCGCTGCCGTGGTAGCGGAGCCGCGAAGTCGTTGCGGGTGCGGCCCAGATGTCCTCGCAGATCGTGATCGCGATGCGTTTGCCGCCGAGTTCGACGACTGTCGGTCCGGCCGCTGGCTCGAAGTAGCGGTCCTCGTCGAAGACGTCGTAGGTCGGAAGCAGGCATTTGCGCGCGACGTGCTGCACGCGGCCGTCGGCGCAGACGGCGGCGGAGTTGAAAAACGGGCGTCCGCCCACGGCCGGGTTCGGCTCCACAAAGCCCACGAAAAGCGGGACCGGCCCGGTCGCGGCGGCGATCGTCTGCAACGTCTGCATGCAATCCTCGCCGAAACGCCGTCGCAGCAGCAGATCGCGCGGCGGATAACCGGTGATCGAGAGCTCGTGCGTCAGCACCAGGTCCGCGCCCTGCGAGACGAGGTTCGCGTATGCTTCGAGGATCAAGCGGCGGTTGCCGTCGAGATCGCCGACGGTGGTGTTGATTTGTGCGATGCCGAGCTTCATCGATTCAAGTTTCGGTGTCAGGAAAGGCGCAGGCTGACAACGCCCAATGGGCCGGACGGTGCGAAGGCCGAGGTGTCACAACCGGCCGGGCGTCACCCAAAGAAATCGCGAAGCTTGAGAAGGACCTGAGTCAGCGTCGCATCGGAGATTTCTCCCAACCGTTTTCGAATCAGTGCCTGATGGATCGTGACGAGCTTGGTCGGCCTCCCAAGCGTGGGCTTGGGCAGTCCTCCTGACCGAAGGTCCTCCAGGGTCAGCAAGATATCCCCGCTTGGGATGGATGCCGGAATTTGCGAAGTCAGTGCGACGAGCATGACGTCCGACTGGCTGGCGTTCCACGCATCAGGCGAGACAACCAATGCCGGGCGCTGCTTTGCAGACGACAGATCGGTGAACGGGAACGGAACCAAGACAACCTCGCCGCGCTTATAGGTTGTCATAGATGGCATCGTCCGGATTGTCCCAGAACTGGAAGCCTGATTCGGCCACCCGCCACGCTGCCATGTCCTCGGGAGAGAATTTGAGATGCGTCGGCAGGTCGCGAACGAGCCGAATTTGCTCGCGCACGTCCAGCCGCTCGATCGCCTTCTCGATTTCCTCGACGCTGCTCATTTGATCCACGGTATCCTTCGAATGGGGTGGCGCAAGCCCGGCTTGGGCGGCGTAAAGGCACCGTGCGTTATTGCTTTGCGCCGGATTGTGAAGCTGTGCGTCCTCTTCGGGCGTCGTGGACTCAAAACGCAACGAAGTTGCAGGCAACGTGCGGCTGATTCTTGCGTCGGCATCGCCGCGGCGGCGGGAGTTGCTCGCGCGGCTTGGGCTGGCGTTTGAGGTGGTGCCGGCCGATGTCGTGGAACACGAGCCGCCCGGCTCCGACGATCCGCGCGGGCTCGTGCTGCACAATGCAGCGCTGAAGGCCGAGGCGGTGGCCGCCGCCAATCCCGGCGCAATCGTGCTCGGTGCGGACACGACTGTATTTCTGGGTGGCGAAGTCTTTCACAAGCCCGCGAACCTCGGCGAAGCTCGCGTGATGTTGCGCAAACTCTCTGGACACACGCACACCGTCTTCACCGGGCTGGCGGTGCGTGGTCGCGGCCTGGCGCTCGAGGGTAGCGCCGAGAGCCATGTTAAGTTTCGGACACTGCGCGATGCCGATATCGACGCATTCTTCGAGCGCTGCGACCCGACCGACAAGGCCGGCGGCTACGGCATTCAGGAGGGAGGGGAGTTGATCGTCGAAAGCTTCGAAGGCCCCCTCGACAACATCATCGGCCTGCCCCTGCAGGCGACGGAACAAATTTTGACTCTGGCCGGTCTCCGACCGACCCTTATGCGAACGGAATGAGCAATCTGCTGGAAACACGGACTGGGGAACAACGACGGAGGCCCGCACCACTCGTGCCGGGGAGCCCCGGCAGCAGATCGATTCCGATCGGCCTCATCGCGACGATCTTGCTGCATGCGATTCTGTTCCTCGGCACGCCGGGCACATTCCGGAAGCCCTATAAGGCGCCGCCCAGCGAATATGAGGAACTCGAGTTCGAACTGACTTCCGAGGAACCGGAACCGCCACCACTCAATTTCATCGAGGCAAATCCAGACGCGCCCGACAACGTGCCGGACGACCCGAAGTTTTTTGCCGCGCAGAACCAGCAGGCTGTGCAGGAGAATCCCACGCCCGAAGATAGTGATCTTCCGTCGACCGAGGGGTTTGACGAACCGTCGACCGCGATTGTCACAGGAGAGAGGGCAGAACCTCGCGAGTCGGCAAATCCGGGCCAAGAGGCGCAGCCATCTCAAGAGATGATTCAGGCAGAGGAGCAATCGCAGCCGGAGGCGTTGATGCCGTTGCCGGGATTTGAGAAGGTCGAGGGCGAGGACGAGGAAGGGATCGGGACGAATATCGCGAACTTCGATCCGAACGCGCGGCCGGTAGAGGAGCGTGTCGATGGAGCGGATCAGCCGACGCAGGA
>DATKCJ010000010.1:0-8440 GCA_035513275.1 Opitutaceae bacterium | reverse complement strand
GGTCATGCTCCGTCCGCCAGCGCCTTCGTGACGACCGCAGCAACCCCAAGTCGGCTGGCCCGAAATGTCGGACGCAGTCGGGAGTTTGTGCCGATGAGGCCAGAGGAGGCTAAAGACTTGTGCATCTAGACGCGTGAGTCTAGTATGCGCGGGGCAGATGCTCAAGTCTTGGAGGGATTCTCAAGTGACTACGGATAACTATTGGACAAGGAAGGCAAACACTCGCATCGGACGACGCCGGGTGCTGGCCGGCACGTTGACGGCAGGGGCCGGGTTGGCAGGTCTCACCGTCGTTGGCTGTGGCGATGATGACGATGACGACGACAACGGTTCAAACCCGACGAACACGCCAGGTGACGGCCCGACCACGCAGCCGACCAGCGCCGACTCCGGCAACTTCGACGCCACACTGACTTCGGGTATCGGATCCGACGCCGGAAGCTTGGACCCCCAGTCCTTGGCTGGTACCGGTGGTGGCAACTGGCCCAACACCTCAACTCACTTCGTCACGCCGCTACACGTTGACCAGGATACCTCGGACGTTGTTGGCTGGGCCGCCGATTGGGAGTGGGTTGACGACAACGCCGCGTTGATGCTCACCGCTCGTCCGGGTGTCACCTTCCACAATGGTGAAACTCTGAACGCCGAACAGCTCAAGTTCAATCTCGACAGAGAGCTCGGCCGAGCCGAGTACAACCCTGCTTTTGAAAGCGGTCACGCGAGCCAGTTTGCATCCGTGGGCGACGTGAGCATCATCGATGACATGACCATTCGGGTCGAACTCGCCAAGCCGGATGTCCTCCTCCCAACTCGTATTGCAGGCACGATGTTTCTCGTCGAGATGAATGCGGTGATCGAACAAGGTGATTCTGACTTCGCTCAGGATCCTGTCGGGTCAGGCCCCTTCAAGTACATATCACGGGTGCCTGACTCGGAGATTAAGAGCGAACGCTTCGATGATTTCTTCTATGGGCGCGACGAGCAGTACGCCCCAAGGCTGCCGTACGTCAAGAACCTCGTCCAGCGCGTCATACCGGAGGATACTGCACGGCTTGCCGCACTTGAGACCGGCGAGATCGACCTGGCGGATAAGGTGTCACCCGACCTGGCCGCGTCATTCGAAGATAGGTCCGGGTTCACCGTATTTTATATGCCTGGGGATCAGCCCATGCATATCCATATCAATATCAGGGACGAGAATGCTCCAGGAGGCGGCCCCAACCCATGGAGGGACGTTCGGGTGCGCCAAGCGGCGAATATCGCCGTCGACCTCGACACCATTATCCAGACGCTCCTTACCGGTAACGAAAAGCGCAGCTACGGCAGCGCGCAACGCTCCTTTGGTTTCCCTTCGGACCTTGAGTCTAAGAAGTATGAGTATGATCCTCAGCAGGCAAAAGCACTCCTGGCTGAGGCTGGTTATGAAGACGGATTCGACACCAGTTTTTACTATCCTGTAGGTCGTTGGCCGAACACAGAGCCTGTCGTGCAGGCGATTGCTGGCTATCTGGGCGACGTTGGTATCAATTGCAGCATTCAGGCTCAGCAGTACCAGGTGACGACGACAGCATTCAAGGAGCGGTCAAACGACGGTCTGACGTTCTGGGGAATGGCTGGTGGAAGCGACCCTGGGCCAAACTTCCGATATGGCTATCACTCGGGCGGTGGCTATACGATGGCCTATGACGAGTCCGCCGGTCTTGACCTGCTGATCGAAGAGAGCGAGACGATATTCGATCCCGAGGAGAGAAGGCAGGTTATTGGCGAAGTCATCACTAAGTTCTACGAGAATGCTCACTGGATCTTTCTCTATGAACCGGTAACGATCGCCGTTGGCAGCGACAAACTCGAGTGGTCGTTTTACAACAACGTGCTGTCGAATCCTGAGTACTGGAACATTAAGGTGAAGAGTAGTTGAGCGACCAGGATATTCTCCTTGTCGAGCGAGGGCCGGTCACCGTGCTAACGCTGAATCGTCCCGAAAAGCTCAATGCGCTGAACCGCGCACTCGGGCTTAGATTGATAAGCACTCTCATGGACGTCGGCTTTGCCCCCGACGTGCGGGTGGTTGTCATCAAGGGGACGGGCCGGTCTTTTTGCGCCGGGGACGATGTCTCAGGCAACCGGGTGCCGGATCCCGCCTATGACAGATCGGATCCGGTGACCGCCGGGCGACTCGGCCACTACTGGCAATTCCAGCGAACGATTCGCCTCGTGCCCCGCCCGGTAATAGCCCAGGTGCATGGTCATTGCTTCGGTGCCGGAATGGATCTGGCTCTCGCTTCTGACTACGCTGTTGCATCAGACACCGCGAAGTTTTCTGTGGTCTTCATCAAACGTGCGATCGCCGCCGGGACAGTGATGCTCCCTCGCCATGTGGGATTGAAACGGGCTACGGAACTGCTCTTCGAGGGTGATGCGTTCACTGCCGGCGAAGCGCTGGAACTGGGCCTGGTCACCCGCGTTTGCCCGGAGTCAGAACTCGAAGCCTCCGTCATGTCTCTTGCCGAGAAGTTGGCGGCGGGCCCAACTCGGGTCGTGGGATTTTTAAAGCACGGTTTGAACCAAGCATACTTCCCCGGTCTTGAGGACGAGCTGCAAGATATGGCCTTTCTTCAGCAGTTTGCGACAAAGACCGAGGACTCGGCGGAGGCGCGGACGGCCTGGCAAGAGGGGCGCAAGCCCGTTTTCGTCGGTAGATAACCCAATATGATGAGCCGTAGCTGAGATGTGGCGTCTCCTTATACCGCGACTGTTTCAGGCGATCCTCGTCGTTTGGATTGTCATATCGATCGTGTTTTTCGTGACCAGGGTAACAGGCGACCCGATCACTTTCCTCGCCCCCATCGACGCTTCCGAAGAAGAACTCGATCGTATTCGAGATCAGAACGGCCTCAACGATCCGCTTGCCGCTCAGTACCTTCGCTGTCTTTGGAACGCGGCGCGGTTCGACATGGGGAATTCGTTCCGGACAGGTCAGCCGGCTTTTGATGAGATCGAGTCTCGGCTCTGGCCGACCGTGCAACTGGCTGTGGCATCGCTCGCGTTTTCGCTGGTGTTTGGCGTTTCGGTCGGGGTACTTTCCGCCGTGAAGAGAGGCACGTCCATCGACCTCTTTGCTCGAATGGTCGCCCTCCTCGGCCAGGCGGCGCCCAATTTCTGGCTGGGCATCATGTTGATTCTGCTCTTCTCGGTGCAGTTCGGCTTGCTTCCTACCGGAGGTAATACAAGCAGGACTTCAATTGTCCTCCCGGCCATCACGTTGGGCTCAGCAAGTTCGGCGGCTATTATTCGTTTGACGCGGGCTGGCATGCTCGATGTGCTCAAGAGCGACTTCGTGCGGACGGCCCGGGCGAAGGGCCTTCCTGAGCATCTCATCCTCTGGCGCCACACACTTCGTCATGCGTTGTTGCCGGTGCTCACTGTACTCGGAATTCAAATAGGCTTCATTTTATCGGGCTCAATTGTGGTTGAGACGGTATTTTCATGGCCCGGTATGGGGCGTTTGATGATCCAGTCGATCAATTCTTCAGACTATCCTGTGGTTCAGCTCGGCGTCATGTTCACAGCAATACTCATTGTGACTGCGAACTTTTTGGTTGACGTTTGTTACTCGTACCTTGATCCTAGGATTTCGAGTTCCGCCATATGACAGCTAGTAGCGAAGGATCAGTAATCGAGACCGCTTCTTACGAGCGCCACTTTGTGTCGCGGTCTCTATGGCAGAGGATATGGCGTTTTCGCGGGGCGGCTCCTTGGCTCTTCATCTATTGCATTTTCGTGGTGGTGGGCCTCGGCGCTCCGTGGATAGCTCCGCATGAGCCGAATGCTCAAGATCTTGTCGGCCGCCTGCAGCCGCCGGTTTGGGAGACCGGAGGGTCGACTGATCACCTTCTGGGTACCGACCATCTTGGTCGAGATGTTCTTTCACGCCTCATTCACGGCGCGCGGATCTCACTCCTCGTGGTTGCGGTGTCGGTTCCGCTCTCTGTGTTGCTGGGTTCCACGTTCGGGCTTCTTGCGGGGCTCCGCGGTGGTCTCATCGATAAGCTTCTCATGCGCTTGGTGGACGTGCAGTTGGCATTGCCAGCCATCATCTTTGCAGTGCTCCTGGCTTCGGCGTATGGCGCGAGTCTCCGGAACGTCATCATCATCATCGTGGTCTTCCGGTGGGCCGGGTTCGCCCGCTTGGTGAGGGGCGAGGTGCTGAGCCTGCGCGAGCGTGACTTCGTATTGGCTACACGCTCGGTCGGCGCATCGGAAGCGCGCATCGCTGTTCGTCACATAGTCCCCAACATCGTCGACGTCGTTGTTGTGCTCGCCACGCTCGACATCGCCGCGGTCATCCTCATCGAAGCTGCCCTGAGCTTTCTCGGTGTGGGTGTACCGCCTCCCACCCCCTCTTGGGGCGCAATGGTCTCCGATGGTCGTAGCTACATCACTATCGCGTGGTGGCTGGCCCTCTTCCCGGGCCTGGCCATTCTTATCGTGTCGCTATCCGGAAACCTGATTGGTGACTGGCTCCGGGACTTCCTCGATCCGAAGCTTCGCCGATGACATCGGTCCAGCCACTCAGCGGTACGAAAGTCCTCGATTTGAGCGACGAGGCTGGCGTGTTCGGCGCACGACTGTTGGCTGATCTCGGCGCCGATGTGGTGCGCCTTGAGCCAATCGTTGGAGACAGCCTCAGGCGCCGGGGGCCGTTTCTCACAGGGGGCGACGAACTGGAGAGCGGCCTGGCGCACCTTCTCTACAATGCCGGCAAGCGCTCATTCTCCTTCGACCCGAACATCGAGAGCGAATGGGAAACGGCTGACCAGCTACTGGATTGGGCGGACATAGCCATTGCGCCAATGCGGAAGAGCGCAGCCATGAAGCGGTTCATCGACGCGACGCGCCTGAGCGAACACCATCCACATCTCGATGTGATTGACATTGTCTTTCGGCGAGATGCTCCGGATATGCCTGGTAGTGACCTGCTCGGCGTAGCCGCTGGAGGCTTGCTCTGGCTCAATGGGTTTCCAGGCGATCCACCCAACTACCCTGCGGGGAACCTCGCTTACAAACAGTGTTCGCTCGTCGCGGCCTTCACGGCGACTGCTCTGTTGAATGCCCGTTCGCGGGGTACTGATGCTCATCGGGTGGTCATCAGCATGCAGGAAGCAGCCGCGTCGACAACTATTCAAAGCGGCAACCAGAACGTATGGAGGTGGGAGCGGCGAAGCCCGGGTCGAACCGGCGGGTCCATCTCTGGAAGCCAGTCAATCTTCCAGGCGAGTGACGGTGCATGGCTCTCGTTCGTGATCCCTCCGCCGTATTGGCATTCGTACGCGGAGTGGGTCCGAGAGACGCTCGGCGATGAAAGATTTCTTCAAACGGAGTGGACGGAGCCGGCGTTCCGACAAAATAAGGGCGAGATCATAGCGGCGGCGACCCGGTCGCTCTGTGCATCGATGCCACGGGACCAGCTGGTTGAGTCCGGGCAGCGGCGCCATCTTCTCGTGTGCCCGGTCAATACCGTTGCGGACCTGGCAGCCGATCCTCACCTGGCAGCGCGGGGATTCTTCTGCGAAGTACCGCAGCCGGCGATCCAACGGTCAGTGGTGCTGCCCGCGTCGCCATTCAGACCAGATGGTACAACGGTGACGCCCCGACCTTCCCCGGCCCTCGGCCAGCATCTGTCCGACGTGCAACAAGGGGTCCCTCGCCGCAAAGCGTCCCGCGTCCAGGAGTCGAATGCGGGCCTGCCACTTTCGGGCATCCGCGTCCTCGACTTCTGCTGGTTGATCGCAGGGCCGCTTGGTACGCGCCTGCTATCCGATCTTGGGGCTGAAGTCATCAAGGTAGAGTCAACGGCCAGGGTTGACCGCATTAGAGAGGGACAGATCGTGCCCCCCGGCGGCGCGACATTGAACACTGCGCCGGTCTTCAATGACTGCAACACGGGAAAGAAGAGCATCACGCTGAACCTCGGGACTCCTGAGGGGGTTGCTCTCGCAAAGCGACTCGTCGCCCATGCAGATATCGTCTCCTCTAACTTCACGCCCGATCGGATGGAGCGCTGGGGTCTTGGCTTCGACGCTCTCCGGGCAATCAAACCTGACATCATTGTCGCGAGCATGCCTGTCATGGGGAGTGAAGGCCCCCGCAGTTCATGGGGAGCCTACGGCAATGGCATCATCGCAATGTCGGGCATCTCATCTCTCACCGGTTTCCCCGGTCGGCCGCCCATTGGGCTGGGCACATTGCACTCCGACTTTACGGCCCCGTACTTCCTGGCGACGCACATTCTTGCCGCTCTACACCATCGCAACCAAACCGGAGCAGGACAGTTTCTCGAGATCGCCCAATACGAGACGGCCATCAACCTGTTGGATACGGAGCTTGTGGACTACCTGAACAACGGAGCCGAGCCAGAAAGGATCGGCAACCGACATCGGAGCCGTTCGCCCCATGGCGTCTTCCCAACGGCCCGGGACGACGAGTGGATTGTGATCGACGTCGAGGATGACGATATGTGGAAGGCTCTTTGCCTGGCGATGGGGCGCAGCGACCTGATGTCGAGAGTCGATCTCGAGCGCCTGGACGGCCGCCAGGCAAACGTCGATGAGGTCGAAGAAGCCGTCACCACGTGGGCCGCCGGTCGGTCGCGGGACGACGCTCTCGCCGAGCTACGAGCGACCGGGGTCCTGGCCTACCCAGTGCAATGCATCCGGGACCTGGTTGAGAAGGACGGGGGTACATCCGGGTTCTTCGAAGAGCTGGAACATCCTGAGTGCGGGACCATGCTCACACAGCATCAGCCTGTCACCTGGGATGGTCACCGGCTCCCGCTGCGGAGAGCACCCCTGTTTGGCGAACACACTCAGCAGGTGTTGAGTGAACTGTTAGATCTAGGGAGCGATGACATCTCCATGCTGAGCGCCAACGGCGTCCTGAAATAGAGGTTGGAGTGTCCGGTTAGCCGGGACCACAGCTGGATGAGCGCCAGCCGGTCTCACGGAAGAGGAAGTTGGAACGACATGACGATTGACTCAGTGCTGATCGCGAATCGGGGCGAGATTGCGATACGAATTGCCCGTGCTCTGTCTGAACTGGGACTGCGAAGCGTCGCGGTTTATAGCGAGGATGACGCGGACTCGTTGCACGTCCGCGCTGTGGACGAAGCAGTGGCCCTGGAGGGCTCTGGACCGCCTGCCTATCTCGACTTCGACGCGATCGTGGCGGCTGCACGCTCGGCAGGCTGCGATGCTGTTCACCCCGGCTACGGCTTCCTCGCCGAGAGCGCCGCCTTCGCCCAGAAGTGTGTCGATGCAGGGCTCTCCTTTGTTGGGCCCGGCGTGAAGCACCTGGAGCTGTTCGGGGACAAGGCACGGGCGCGGGAGGAAGCGCAAGCAGCGGGCGTCCCAGTCCCGCGCGGCATCGACCGGGCCGTGACCCTGGCCGAGGCGAAGGAGTTCTTTGACTCCCTCGGCGAATCGGGCGGCATGATGATCAAGGCGGTTGGTGGCGGCGGTGGCCGGGGCACGCGGGCGGTGACGTCGCGCGACGAGATCGAGGCTGCGTTCGACCGCTGCCGGTCAGAAGCTGCCCGGTCATTCGGCAACGACGCCCTCTACGTCGAGGAGTTCATCCCTAGCGCGCGACACATCGAGGTGCAAATATTGGGCGATAGCGCCGGGAGCGTCCTCCACCTCGGCGAACGCGAGTGCAGCGTACAGCGGCGATACCAGAAACTCATCGAAATCGCGCCCGCCCCGGGCCTCCCCGATGGGCTGCGCAGAGCGATCACGGGAGCAGCCGTCCGCATCGCACAGCAAGTGGGCTACCGGAATCTCGGCACGTTCGAGTTCCTCCTCGACGCGGCCCATGATGGTCCAGGGCGGTTCCTCTTCATCGAAGCGAACGCCAGGTTGCAGGTCGAACATACCGTGACAGAAGAGGTCACAGGGATCGACCTGGTCCAGGCGCAGATTCGCCTGGCCGACGGCGCGACCCTTGCCGATCTCGGATTGGCGGTAGAGGATCCGCGCCAGACCAGCGGCTTTGCCATCCAGGCGCGGGTGAACATGGAGACCATCGCAGAGGATGGGGCACCCCATCCGGCGAGCGGCACCCTCGCTATGTACCAACCGCCGGGCGGACCGGGGATTCGCACCGATGGCTTCGGGTACACCGGCTATACGACGAACACCCGCTACGACTCCCTCCTTGCCAAGGTCATCGCACACATATCGGCCGACGATTTTCCTGCGGCGGCAAGGCGACTCTCGCGGGCGCTGGGCGAGTTCCAGGTCACCGGGCTCGACACGAACATCCCGTTCCTGCGGGCGATCCTCGACCACGAAGACTTCGCCGCCGGGCGGATCGCTACACGTTGGGTCGACGAGCACCTGGAGGAGTTGGCCGAGGCGGTGGCTCGCGTTCAGTCGAGTGACAC
>DATKCJ010000009.1:0-6030 GCA_035513275.1 Opitutaceae bacterium | reverse complement strand
CCAGGCTGGCTCGAAGAGACGCGCACCCTCCCCTACGTCGAGGCGCGCGAGCGACTGATTCTGCTGCCAGGCGTCGGTCCTAAGATCGCGGACTGCACTCTCCTCTTCGGCGCGGCAAGGCTCGAAGCATTTCCCGTCGATGTGTGGGTGATGAAAGCGCTGGCGCGCCACTACGTGCTCAAATCGGCGCCGTCGAAACTGGCCGAGCGCGGCCGCGAAGTGTTCGGCCCGTGCGCCGGCCTCGCGCAACAGTATCTGTTTTCGTGGGAGAGGCGGAGAGGCAGTCGGGCGTAAAGCCCGACCCACATTCCGATCCGATTGTGGGTCGGGCTTTCCTGTCCGCCGAAGCTTCAGCGAAGGAGCAACGCCCGACTCCGATGTTCGCTGGGGACGCTCACGCCGACACGACGTCCGGCTTCGGGATCTGGTCCTCCCACTCGATCGCGCGGAAATCGAATCCCTGCTCGATCGTCGGCTTCATGATTTTGAAATACGGCGATACGTCGAAGTCGCGCGGCGTGAAGAGACTGTGGTGACGGATGTGGAGAACTTCCTTCCTGCGCGCGCAATCGGCAGGGTCGTCGAGGTCGCATTCGCTGATATCGGCGAGTATCGGATAGCGCACCTGGTGGAATGCCTGCGCGATGAGCGACGAGCAGATTGCCTTCGTCGGGTCGCCGCTTCCCAGCGCGATGAGCCGGCGTCGCCACGGGTTCGGCACGGGCGGCCTGCGAAACAAATAGCGCGCGAGGTCGATCACGTTCTTCAAGTCGTATTGCTGCCCGAGGCGCGAGAGCGCGAACTTCACCACGGTGTCGATCTCCTCGGGCGAGAGTCCGACCGGCCTGCAGATGCGCGTGTGGTTGTTTGCGTAGGCCGCCAGCGACAGAATCCGAACTCCCTGGTTCACCTCCGCCTCGACGAGGATCCTCGCGTCGGGGTTGGTGAGCGCATCGGGCCCGGGGTTCTCGGCACAAAGCGCGGAGTGCGACCAGCACGACTGCGTGAGGTAGCGGATCGCGCTCGCGAATCGCGTGTTGCCCTCGACGAGCAGCACGTCGCCCTTGCGCAGCGTGGCGGCCAACTTCTCGGGCGAGCTCGTGGACTTGGCTAGCGCCGCGCGGCTTGGCTTGGAAAGATGTCGGGCAAGGACGCCACCTGCTTTTCGAAGGATCCAGTTCATTGGTTGGGGAGTTCCAGAGCCTTCACGTTGTCACGCACGTCGCTCGAGTGCGTGTCCGATAGGCTCGGGATTGTCGGTGATGATGCCGTCGACTCCAATCTCCGCCAGCCCAACCGCCTCACCGGGGTCGTTGACAGTATAAACCCACACGCGCATCCCGCGCGCGTGCGCAGCGGCGATCGAAACGCGGCTCACGCGGTTGTTCCAGACGACGAGATCGATCCCCATCCGCAAGATCGCGTCGAGCATTGCTGCCCTCAGTGGACCGCGGCCGTTGGCGGAGGAGGGTCCCAACGCGCCAAGCACCAGTCCGGGCGCGAGGGACTTGAGCTCACGGAGAAAACTCCAGTCGAACGCAATGACGACGACTCCATCCACGAGCGACTTCTCCTGCAGGATTTGCGCACAAGTCGCTGCGTCGCCCGCCTTGCGCTCGATGAGTGGCATTGCGCGCGGCGTGATCGCGTCCAGCGCTTCCTCAAGCGTCGGAAGTCGCGTGCCGGCGAAGCGCGCATTCATCCACGAGCCGGCGTCGAGCTTGCGCAGGTCCGCGAGGGTTCGCCCGGCGACGGTCATGCCGCGCCCTTTCCAAATGCGGCGCGCATCGGTCGTGCGCTCAACAGTGGCGTCATGGACGACGACCGGCATGCCATCGCTCGTGTGGCGGTAGTCGAACTCGACAAGATCCACTCCAGCAGCGAGCGCCGCTTCGAATGACGGAAGCGTGTTCTCAGGCGCGACCGCCCGGGCTCCCCGGTGGCCGATCACGAGCGTGCGCGACGCACGCAAGAGACGTCGCGCGGGGTCGAGGCCTGGACTCTTCGGTTCGCTCATTTTCTGAAGAAATCGCGACTCGCGAGCGTCTCACAGTGGACCCGCCGCATCAAGCCGTGCGCGGCGGCCACTGGAGGTTTGCGGAACCAGCGGCTGGATACCATCGTCATATGCATACGTGGAAGAACCGATCGAGACATCCGACGAAGACCTGCGCGCCCTTGTCGAGCGCGCACGCGGCGGCGACGAGGTGGCGTTCGGCACGCTCGTGACTGCGAACTACGAGCCCGTCTTCCGGCTCGTCTATTCCATCGTCCGCAACGAGCACGATGCGCGCGATGTCTGCCAGGAGATCTGGATCGCCGCATGGCGCGCGATTGGCACCTTCCGCGGCGACGCGAAGCTCACCACATGGCTGCACCCGATAGCAGTACGCCGTTCGATCGACCACCTGCGCGGCCGCAAGCGCTGGGTCGCCCGTTTCCTGCCCTTCCTCTCGAGCGATGGCATGGAGGCGCCTGGCGCGGACGAATCGCCCGACCCGCGAGAGACGGCCGAGGCGACCGAGCGCACGCAGCGGTTTGAACGTGCCATCGCCTCGCTTCCGCCCAAGCATCGAGCCGTGCTCGCGCTTAGGGAAATCGAGGGCCTTTCCTACGAAGAAATTGCAAAGACCATGAAACTGCGCCCGGGCACTGTAATGTCCCGGCTGCACAACGCGCGCCGCCTGCTGGTGCGCAAGATCGGAGACGCCCCATGAAACTGAGATTCCTGATGTTCGCACTCGCCGCCCTCGCGGTCACCACCGCCGGCCTCGCCGCCGAGTCGGTGCAGGCGCGCTGCATACTCGTCGCGGCCTCGAACGGGAAACGCGAATCGGATCCGCGCCTCGCCCAATACGAGCCCACGCTGCGCCGCGTGTTGCGTTTCGAGAGCTACCGCTTCGTTGGCAGCGGTGGCGCTCGAGCCGCGGCACCCGGCGAGACGACCATGTCGCTCGGCCAGGGGCACCGGATCGTACTCGAGGTCGAGAGCGTGAATGGCGACCAGATCCGCGCGCGCGTGAGCTGGATCGAAGGCGGCAAGACGCTCATGAACACGGTGCTCGTGTTGCGCCGCGGCGTGCCCGCGGTCCTCGGCGGTCCGGCCCGCGGCGGCGAAGTGCTCGCCGTCATCCTGATCCCTTCTTGAGGCGGACAAAAGCGCGTCGTAACTTAGCTGAGACAAGCAGCTTGGCAAAGAGTCTGAAATTCGATGAATAACCCGCGCGACACCATCGTCCTAAGGTCAATCCAACACTGGAGGACACCATGAACAAAATCGCTATCACCTCAGTTCTAGCATTAATGACGGGCCTCGCTGGTGCGCCGCAGACAGCCCAGGCGCGCGGTGATGAAGCCCTTGCCGCCGTCGGCGGATTTATTGGCGGCGTCCTGGTCGCCTCGGCCGTCAATCAGCACTACTCGGATCACGACGCGTATTACGGGTATGACGCCTACAACAACCGCTACCCGGTCGATTACCGGCATGATCGCCGGGACTATCGCCGGGACTACGGCCGGGACCATCGCCAATGGGTGACCGTCCGCGTGTGGGTGCCCGGTCGCTGGGTCATCCGCCACGACGGCTACGGCCGCCGCGAGCGTTTCTACGTGAGGGGCCACTATGAACACCGGCGCGAGTATGTCCGATACGATGGCCACCGACGCGGTTACGGCCGCAGGGGCTGAACCAGGGAGCACCCTGATCATGAATTGCTGGAATATTCTACGCAGCTTGCTGCGGTGTGTCCCAAGTGAGATTAGGACGCCGTCAGAGTTCACCGAGGCGCGCGCAGAATCTCCGGAGCATGACAATGACACAGGGAAAGAGAGCTGACTCAATGAAGGCGTTCAATTGCCACGATGCAGAATCGCTGATGTTCGCCGAAAGGGACGGTGCGCTCACTGAAGACAAGCGCACCGCCCTAGAGGCGCACACCGCCGGCTGCAAATCGTGTTCGGACTTCAGGCACGCCATCGCCACCACCGCGCGTCATATGCACGATTCGGTCGAGGCCGTGCGCGTGCCCGATGCAGACAGCGAGTGGCGCGAGATCCGAAGGCGCATCCAGAAAGCGGAGCCAGCCGCCCCCATTTGGGCGCGGCTGTTGCCCGCGCTCGGAATCCCGCTTGCGGCAGCCGCGGCACTCGCGATCGCTTTTATCGCCGCACCGCAGTGGTTCGAACGCACCGGCGTTGCGGACTCCGCAGAAATTGCGCCGGAAACGGCGCTGGTCGCGTGGGAGCCTCACGCCGAGTTTGTGGAGATACCTGGCTCCGACGACTCGATGGTCGTCTACCTCGACGAGCCCAGCGGCTGGCTTGTCGTGTGGGCCGTCGGTTCGACCGACGGCACCGGCGGGTGAGACGCAGTCCTCAGAGGCGTAGGAGTCCGCGCCAACTACATCCGCGTTGCGCGCTAATCCGTAGAGCGGCTAATCTCGAGGGATGTCGAAGGAAGCCCTCCACCACCTCGCGGCTCGCGAAGATTCCCTGCTCGCCGACCTCACGGAACTTGTCCGGATTCCGAGCCAATCAGCCGATCCCGCATACTCGGGTGACGTGAAGCGCGCGGCACAATGGTGCTGCGATCGCCTGCGCAAGGCAGGGCTCGAAAATGTCGAGCTCCTGGAGACCAAGGGCTATCCAGTCATCTATGCCGACTGGCTCCACGCACCGGATGCGCCAACGGCACTCATCTACGCACACTACGACGTGCAGCCTGCCACGCCGGAAAACCTCTGGGAATCGCCGGCATTCGAGCCACAGGTTCGAGACGGTCGTTTCTACGGACGCGGCGCGGCCGACGACAAATCCGGCGTCGTCACCTCGATCGCCGCGGTTGAAGCGCTGGTCGCCACGGGCGGCGCGGGCGTGAACCTGAAGTTCATCTTCGAGGGCGAGGAGGAAATCGGCAGCCCGTCGCTCGAGCCGTTTCTCGCGGCGGAGCGCGCGCGATTCGCGTGCGACATCGTGGTGAGCGTCGACGGCGGCCAGTGGTCCGCGGACCAACCCTGCGTGATCCTCGGCCTGCGCGGATTGTGCGAGGGCGAGATCCACGTCAACGGTCCGAAAGGCGACCTGCACTCCGGCCTGCACGGCGGCGCGATCATGAATCCCATCGAGGCGCTCGCTCGCATCGTCGCTACGTTCCGCCACCCGGACGGTCGGATCGCGGTCGAGGGTTTCTACGACGCCGTGGTCGATCCCACGCCCGCTGACCGCGAGGCGATCGCGCGCGTGCCGTTTGACGAGGCGGCGTATCCCGGCCGCATGGGCGTGCCTGAGAGTCGCGGGGAACCGGGCTTCACCACGCTCGAGCGCCGATGGATCCGGCCCACATTCGAACTCAACGGCGTATGGGGCGGCTACACAGGCCCCGGACCGAAGACGATCATCCCGTCGGCGGCGCACGCGAAGTTCACCTGCCGGCTCGTGGCGGATCAGGACCCGAATCGCATCTTCGCGCTCGTAGTGAATCACGTTGAGAAGAACACGCCGCCCGGAGTCGTCGTGCGAGTGGTGAGCGAGAACTCAATCGCAATCCCCTACTCCATCTCGATGGATCACCCGGCAAACCGCCTCGTCACCGATGTGCTCACGGAAGTCTTCGGCATAGCTCCCTACCAGACGCGGACCGGCGGATCGATTCCAGTGGTCTCTGTCTTCAGCCGGATCCTCGGCGCGCCGACGGTCTTCATGGGCTCGGGCACGAACGACTCGAATCTCCACGCGCCGAATGAATTCGTCTACGTGCGCAATCTTCACCGCGGCGCGCAAAGCCTAGCGCTGCTCCTGCCGCGACTCGCGACGTTGAAGGTGAAGAGATAGAGGTTCGCGGTGCTAGAACGACTTGCGCGCGATTCTTTGGATCTGAATCGCCCGCAAGCCCCTCGACTCCGCTCGGGGCCTTGAGCTTTTCGAAACGGCGGGCTGCTACCTCCGGACTTCGCTGCCGGCCGTTCCCCTCTGGTGCGCCCCGGGATTCTCCTTTCAATAACTGCGACGTTCACGCCAACCGGCGCACAGCCA
>DATKCJ010000008.1:0-2970 GCA_035513275.1 Opitutaceae bacterium | reverse complement strand
CGGCACGAGAAACAGCAGGGGATTCTGCCCGAGGCTTACGGCGATCGCGGCGACGATCGGGAGGAACGTAGCCGCCGTGGCCGTGTTGCTCGTGAGCTCGGTGAGCAGGAGGATGCCAAAGCACACGATGGCAATCGCGGCGACGATCGGAAACCCGGAAAGCCCTCCGGCGAGCTTGCCGAGATACTCGGAGAGCCCGTGCTCCTGGATCGCGGACGCGAGGCTCAGGCCGCCGCCGAAAAGTATGAGCACATCCCACGGCAACGTGCGCGTTGCCGCCCAGTTCATCACGAACTCGCCGCGTCGCGCATTGACCGGAATCAGGAAGAGCGCGATTGCGCCGGTGATTGCGATGGTCGTGTCGGAGAGGAGCGGCACCCAGTGTGATATGAGCGGATTGAAGATCCATCCGAGCGCGACGAGGCCGAACACCGTCGCGACGGCGATCTCGCCGCGACCCAGGCTGCCGAGCCGAGCTTTCTCAGTCGCGATCAAATCCGCCATTCCGGGAAGGTCGTCGCGGCCGAGCTTGAAGGAAACTCGTGTGAGGATCCAAAACACGATCGGCAGCGCGACCGCCGCGACAGGCACGCCCACGAGCATCCATTGCGCGAAGCCGATCTCGTAACCGTAGACGCGGCTCATGAATCCTGCGAGGAGCGCATTGGGAGGAGTGCCGATGAGCGTGGCCATGCCGCCGGTGGTCGCACCGTAGGCGACGGCGAGCATCAGCGCCGTGCCGAAGTCGTTGCGTGCGCCGCCGGTGCGGTCGGCTGCAGGCAGAAGCGCGACGACCGACATCGCGATCGGAAGCATCATGAGCGCGGTCGCGGTATTGCTCACCCACATGCTCACGAGAGCGCCGGCGAGCAGGAAGCCTGCGATGATCCGCGTCGGCCGCGTGCCCATCGCGCCGATGAGACCGATCGCCACCCGGCGGTGGAGACCCCAGCGCTGCATCGCGAGTGCGATCACGAATCCGCCGAGGAAGAGAAAGATGAGCGGATTCGCATACGGCGCGGCGACGTCCTTGATTGAGCCGAGTCGGAGGACGGGAAACAATGCCAGCGGCACGAGCGCCGTTACGGGAATCGGCACCGACTCGGCGATCCACCACACTGCCATCAACACGGCCGCGCCCGCCGTGCGCCAGCCTTCGACGCCCAGTCCCGCGGGTGGGTCCGTCGCAAGCGTGATGAGAAGAAACGCCGGGCCGATCACGAGTCCCGACCATTGGCGAAGACCATAGTGCGATGGACGCCCGGCCGATTCCGCGGCACGGTGGAGGAGATCGCGTTCCGGGGGCGGGTCTGTCATCGGGCTCGATCGGCGAGCATGCGCGCGAGTGCGGTGAACGCCAGACTTTGCGCGGGGTGGGGAATGAGGCGAGTGCGCCAAACTGCGACTCGCAAGTATGGCTTCCGAAGGTGGGGCGGCTTGTCCCTAAGACGCCATGCTCTCGCGCACGCCAAGGGCGCGTTAGGGACAACGCGCCCCACCTCGGAGGCTGTCTCGGCGTTAGTCGGCGGGGGTAATGCCCGACCCACATGGAACCAATGAGCGACGCACCGTTTTCGTTTGCGGGAAACTTTGGCCCGGTTCCCGATTGGTGGATGGCAGTCTTCGAAATGAGAATCGCTATCGAAGGTGCATCGTCGGATGCGGTCGAGGAGGCGGTCAACGAACTCGCCGAGGGCGCGTGGATGGTGCTTGAGGATCGTGTGGCAGGCACGGCTGCACTCGCCGGATACTTCGCGTCGCGCGAGGCCTCCCTCGAAGCGTGGGAAGCAATCGAGCCGACGATGCGCGGGCTCGGTGTCGCCGCGGTGCCGGATACGCGCGAACTCGCCGACGAAGATTGGCGCGACAGCTACAAGGCGCACTTCAAGCCGTGGCGCTGCGGCCGGATGCACTGGGTGCCGCAGTGGGAGCGCGAGAGTTACTTGGTGCCCGAGGGCGATGTCGCGATCTGGCTCGATCCTGGAATGGCGTTTGGCACCGGCAACCACGAGACGACGCGCCTGTGTTGCGAGCGGCTCGTCGCGTTCGCCGATTCGCGCGGCACCGGCGCACGCGTGATCGATGCCGGCTGCGGCTCCGGAATCCTCGCGCTCTCGGCGGCGCGGCTCGGCTTTCGCGGTGTGCGGGGATTCGACAACGAGCCCAAGGCCGTCGCGGTGAGCAACGAGAACGCCGCGCTCAACGGCCTCGCCGGCGACGTCGTTTTCACGGTCGACGATCTCGAGTCGGGTCTCGCAGTTCGCGAAGCGGATCTTGTGATGGCCAACATCCAGGCGGACGTGCTCGTGCGGTTCGCGCCGCGGCTCGCAGGCGCGGTGGCGACGGGCGGAGTGCTTGTGCTGAGCGGAATTCTCGCCGGTGAAATAAACTCCGTGCGCGACGCTTTGGCTGCCGCGGCACCTGAATGGACGCAGGAGTCGCGTACGCTGGGCGAGTGGGCCGATCTCTGCGTTATTTCACCGGGCTGAGTTGCGGCGGCCGGCGGACTGGCTGTCCGGTGCTTGCACTCTCGGGCGGCGCGCGACTATAGACACCGCAGCAATGCTACCCCTGCTGATCGCTCTCCTTTCGGGCGTCGGATTCATCGTCGCCTACAACACCTACGGCCGCTGGCTCGGGCATAAGATTTTCCGGTTGTCCACGTCGGTCGCGTGCCCGTCGGTGCGCCTGAAGGACGGACACGACTTCGTGCCGACATCGAAGACGGTCGTGTTCGGCCACCACTTCACCTCGATCGCCGGCACGGGACCGATCGTGGGTCCGGCAATCGCGATCATGTGGGGCTGGCTGCCCGCGCTGCTGTGGGTCGTGTTCGGCTCGATCTTTATCGGCGCCGTGCACGACCTCGGCTCGCTGGTCGTGAGTTTGCGCAACAACGGCCAGACCGTGGGCGACATCGCGGGCCGCGTGATCAACCGCCGCGTGCGGCTGCTGTTTCTCTTCGTGCTG
>DATKCJ010000007.1:0-9349 GCA_035513275.1 Opitutaceae bacterium | reverse complement strand
CGAGCGAAGTGAGTGGCGAAGGATGCCCGCCGTAGGCTCGGCGAAGGAGGGCTTCGTCGGACGAATCGTCGAAGCTTCGGATGGCTTGGCGACGGCGGGCCTACGTGTTCGACACCTTCGCGCTTCGAACTACGGAGCGGGAGGAACCCGCGCTCAGCTTGTCCGCCATTGTCTTGGCGACGGCGGGAGATCGCGGGCTACCTTCGGAGACGGCGCGCCCAGCGGTCGCGCCGTGCTTTTCGATCTCGCCCTACCCCGTTTGAACGTTTCCTCTCTCTCGGCGTCTTTCTCGGTGAAGTTGAGCCACTAGCTGGCGCCTCTTCTGGAGTTTGTAGTTTTGTTTTTAACGGCAAAGGCACCCGGGAAACCGGGTGCCTTTGCCGTTCAAAGGGAAGCACTTGCGACTGGCTTTTCGGGCTAACTAAACATGGCTACAAATTTTTTGAACGATTCTCACACGGCTGCGTCTCTCCTAGTGCAAGAGAGTTTGCACAGCCAAGCGTAGCTTGGTTTGTAGTTTGATAAGTCGGCTAAACCACTGGGGAAACCCAGTGGTTTAGCCGTTTATGGGCAGGAGCTTGTCGGGGCCCGGGTTCGAGCGCCCATTGAGTTTCCGGAAGTCGTTGGCCCTGCAATTCCGCCCTCTTCGACAAACTCCTAAGCCTGCGCTCCGCGCTGGTGGGGAGAATTCGAGCACCTCTCCTTTCCGGCACGAAGTGCCCGGCTTAGGAATTTGTCGAACGGTACGCGACGCAGGAAGAACCACCTCCAGATCGAACAGAGAGCCCACGAACCCGAGCCCGACAAATTCCTTGGCAAAAGAGGGTTGCCCGGTCCCACCCGGAGCAGGATACCTGATTTCCCATGCCCGATTTCCGCGTCTTCTGCGAACCCGCGAGCCTTGAGCCCGCCGAGATCCGCCTCGATCAGGCCGAGGGCCATCATCTCGTTCAGGTTTGCCGCGCGCGCCCGGGAGACACGGTCGTGGCATTCGACGGCCGCGGCAATGAGTGGATCAGCACGCTAGCAGATTCGGGCAAGACCGGCAGCGTGTTGAAGGTCACCCAGCACCTCCGTCAGAAGCCACTCCCCTACAGCATCGCGCTCGGGCAGGCCCTCCCCAAGGGCAAGTCGATGGACTCGATCGTGCGCAAGGCCACCGAGATCGGCGTGCGCCAGATCATCCCGCTTGAGAGCGAGCGCACGGAGGTGCACATCGGCGACCGCGAGGAGCACAAGAAGGGGAAATGGCTCTCGATCGCCATCGAGGCCGCGAAGCAGTGCGGCAATCCGTTCCTGCCCGAGGTGCTGCCCGTGCAGCGTGCGGCGGCGTTCATCGAGTCCGCGAAGGGTTACGATTTGAAGCTCATCGCGAGTCTGCACCCGGGCGCGGTATCGTTGCGAGGCGTGCTCGCCGAATACCGCCAGGAGCACGGCATCCTTCCGTCCAACGTGCTCTGGCTGATCGGGCCCGAGGGCGATTTCACGCCAGCGGAGATCAGCCTCTCGCAATCGCACGGCTTCCGCCCGATCGGACTCGGCCCGCTCGTGCTGCGTTGCGAGACGGCCGCGATCGTCGCGCTCAGCATCCTGAGCTACGAACTTCAAAATCCGTGAGGGGCTGAGTTGCCAGCCTCAAGCCTTGCGCGCGGCAAGATGGCGCGTGACGTCGTCTCCACTCACGCGTCCGCCGGGGCCGGTGGGTTCGATGTCGGCGAGAGTCGAGGGATTGAGCCCTGCTTGTGCGGCGAGCTTGAGCGCGCGGGGCGTCCAGTTCGCGGGAGGAGTTGACTGCTTCGCCGGCGCGGACGGTGTAACAGACTGTGTCGGAGCCTCTGCGACTTCGAGATGACGCAGCCTGGGATCGAACGTCTCGATGGCAATGAACGGCGCGTTGACGCGCAGCGTGTCGCCCGGTTTTCCGCGGATCTCGCGCACCGTTCCGTCGGTCGGCGATTCGAAGTCGATCGATGCCTTGTCGCCCTCGAGCGTCGCGAGCTTCTGACCGGTCTTCACGCGCGTGCCGCGTCCGACCTCGAGGCTCACGAGTGTGAGCGCGTGCTGGTTGGCGACGACCGCCGGGACTTTGAGCATCGCGCGAAAGGTGGGCACGGGGGGCTCTTAAGACGCGGATGCGAAACCGCTAATCTGCGCTACTGAACGCTGATTTGGGTTCTGTTTGTTCAGCGGACTACAGATGGCTTCACCTGATCGGTGAAGCGAAACTTCGCCGGCCTTTCTGGTGAGCAACATCAGCGCCGATTAGCGAAGATTAGCGTTCCAACTCTTGCTGGTCTCACCGCGCGGCGCGCCAGATTGCGAGGCAGCGGTCGAGTAGCACCTCGAGTTCGCCGAGGGGGATTTGGTTGGGGCCATCCGAGATCGCATTCTCGGGATCGGGATGCGTCTCGATGAACAAGCCGTCCGCACCTGCCGCGAGTGCTGCGCGTGCGAGTGGCGGCACGAACTCGCGCTGGCCGCTACTGCGGTCGCCGCCGCCGCCTGGGAGCTGCACGCTGTGCGTCGCATCGAAGATCGCGGGGAAGCCGTTTGCCTTCATCAGCGCGAAGCTGCGCATGTCGACGACGAGATTCTGATAGCCAAAAGTCGTGCCACGCTCTGTCTGCCAGATTTCGGATGCTCCACCGTCGGAGAGCTTCGCGACAACGTGTTTCATTTCCATCGGCGAGAGGAACTGGCCTTTCTTCACGTTGACCACGCGTCCGCTCGCAGCCGCAGCGGCGAGAAGATCCGTCTGCCGGCACAAGAATGCCGGAATCTGCAGCACGTCGACAGCCGCAGCGACGGCGGGCACCTGCACTGACTCGTGGATGTCGGTCAGCACCCGCATCCCATATTCCTTGCGGATGAGCGCGAGGATGCGAAGGCCGTCTCTCATCCCGGTTCCGCGGTCGCCGTGGCCCGAGGTGCGGTTGGCTTTGTCGAACGAGCCCTTGAAAACGATGTTCAGCTCCGGCCGCGCTTTTGCGATGCGCAAGAGTTCCTCGGCGACCGGGCGCGAAACGGCCTCGGACTCTAGCGAGCACGGGCCGGCGATGAGCAGCAGCCGTTTGGGGTCGAAGAGCATGCCGCCAATCAACGCTTCTTCCGCGCCGGTTTCGAACTCTTTCCCTTGCGCGCGGCGCGTTCCGCAATCGCCGACTTCACGAACGCGGCGAACAACGGGTGCGCCCGGTTCGGCTTCGATTGGAACTCCGGGTGGAACTGCACCGCGACGAACCACGGGTGATCGCGCAGCTCGACGATCTCCACGAGATTGCGCTTCGGGTTGATGCCGCTCACGACCATGCCGCCGGCGGCGAGCCGGTCGAGGTAGGCGTTGTTCACCTCGTAGCGGTGGCGATGGCGCTCGCGCACGGAGTCGGTGCCGTAGGCCTTGCGCGCCAGCGTGCCGGGCAGCAACGCGCACTCGTAGGCGCCGAGGCGCATCGTGGCGCCCTTGTCGCGAATCGCTTTCTGCTCCTCCATGATGTCGATCACGGGGTGCGGCGTCTTCGCGTCGAACTCCGCGCTGTTTGCGCCCTTCAGGCCGATCACGTTGCGCGAAAACTCGATCACGGCGATCTGCAACCCGAGGCAAAGGCCGTAGTATGGCACCTTGTTCACGCGCGCGAAGCGCGCCGCCTCGATCTTGCCCGACGTGCCGCGGTCGCCAAACCCGCCGGGCACGAGGATGCCGTCGAGCCCGCGCAACTTTCGGCGTCCGCCCGGCTTCTCGAGATCCTCGGAATCGATGCGGACCATCTCAACGGCGCAGTTGTTCGCGATGCCCGCGTGCTGGAGCGACTCGTAGACGGATTTGTAGGCGTCCTGCAGCTCGATGTATTTCCCGACGATGCCGATGCGAGCGCGGTGCTTCGGGTTCTTGATGCGACGCACGACGCGGCTCCACTCGGCGTGGCCGTTGCGCGGCGCTTTCAGGCGGAGAAGCTCGACCACGAGGTCGTCGACGTGCTCCTTGCGCAGCATGAGCGGCAGCTCGTAGATCGACGACTCGACGTTCTGCTCCTCGATGACTGCCTTCACGGGCACGTTGCAGTAGAGGCTCAACTTCTCTCGCAAGTCGCGCGACAGCGGGTGATCGCAGCGGCAAACAAGAATGTGCGGCTGGATGCCGATCTCGCGCAGCTTCGCGACGCTCTGCTGCGTGGGCTTGGTCTTGAGTTCACCCGCGGCGCTCAGGAATGGCACGAGTGTCACGTGGATGAAAACGATGTTTCCCGCGCCGACCTCGAGGGAAAACTGTCGCATCGCCTCGAGAAACGGCAGGCCCTCGATGTCGCCCGTCGTGCCGCCGATTTCGGTGATGAGCACGTCGACGCCCGTGGCGCCGTCGTAGATGCGCGACTTGATCTCGTTCGTGACATGCGGGATCACCTGCACAGTCTTGCCGAGGTAGTCGCCGCGACGCTCCTTCTGGATGACGGCCTCGTAGATCTGCCCCGACGAAACGCTGTTCTTCTTGCTGAGCTTGCCCGACGTGAACCGCTCATAGTGCCCGAGGTCGAGGTCGGTCTCCGCGCCGTCGTCGAGCACGTAGACTTCGCCGTGCTGGAAGGGGCTCATCGTGCCCGGGTCGACGTTCAGGTAGGGGTCGAACTTCTGGATCCTCACGGATAGCCCCCGCGCTTCGAGCAGGGCCCCGAGAGCCGCCGCTGTGAGGCCCTTGCCAAGCGAGGAAACCACACCACCCGTGACAAAAATGTATTTCACGGGCCTTCACGATGACTGCCTTCAGGCAAACGCAAAGGAAAAACATTTCTCAGCGCACAACATCGCAAAAGCCGCGGAGGGAAAGGGGTTGCCGCGCGCATTCCGGGGCGAAAGTGTGCACCCGTGACGTCCAAACCGCAGCTCCTCGCGTGGATGACCTGCGACGCAGTCCACATCGACCCGTCGTCCGGCAAGCACACGATCCTCGGCGTGTTTTCGAACATCCGTGCGCGACAGTTTCCAGTCGTGCATCCGATGATGGTGTGGTTCCTCACTCTCTCAGACCTGTCGAAGGGCACGCACCGGCTGCGCATCTCGATGGGCACCGGGCCGACCACGCTCACCAAGGTGATCGACCGCGAGTTCCAGGCCGAGTCGCCGCTCCAGCGCATCAATCTCATCAACGAAATGCGCAACTGCCGTTTCGAAGCCGCCGGCGAATACGAGATCCTCATCGAAGTCGACGACGAGCCGATCCTCGCGACGAGCATGCACGTGACGGCATAGGATTTTGGCCGCATGCCGCGTGTGGCCGCAAAGAATCTTTTCAAAATGACGACTGCTTCGAATGCTACTCCCCGCCAAAATCCTTTCGACCTGATCGGCATCGGTTCGCCGATCATGGATCTCCTCGCGCAGGTGCCCGAGGATTTCTTAACGACAGTCGCTGGCGAAAAAGGCGGCATGGTGCTCGTCGACACGCCCGAAATCGAGGCGCTCGTTGCGCGCCTCCCGGTGAACCCGGTCGTCATTCCCGGCGGCAGCGCTGCAAACACCGCGCAGTTCGCCGCTCGGCTCGGTCTGCGCACGACATTCCTCGGCAAACTCGGCAACGACACCGTCGCGCTTGCCTATCGCGGACACTTCGCCGACGCCGGGATCGAGGGCACGCATTTCAAGACGGGCGACCTGCCGAATGCGCGCTGCCTCTCGCTCATCACGCCCGACTCGCAGCGCACGCTGCGCACCAACCTCGCCGCGGCGATGACGCTCCGGCCCGACGAGATCAGCCCCGCGGACTTCGCCGGCTGCCGCCACGCGCACATGGAGGGCTACCTCTTCTTCAACCCCGCGCTCGCCACCGCGGTCGTCGACTCTGTCCGCGCAGCAGGCGCGAAGCTCAGTGTCGATCTCGCGTCGTTCGAAGTCGTCCGCGTCGCACGCGACTGGATTTTTGGGCAACTGCGCAGCGGAATCGACGTCGTTTTCGCCAACGAGGATGAAGTGCGCGCACTCTTCGAGAGCGACGAACCCTACGACGTGCTTGCGCGCCGCCTCGCGTCATTCGGAGGAACGGCTTGCGTGAAACTCGGCAAGGACGGCTCATGGATCGCGCGCGGAGACGAGTTGCATCGCATCCCTCCCGTCCTCGTCGACGACCCGGTCGACACCACCGGCGCGGGCGATGCGTGGGCTGCGGGATTTCTCTTCGGGCATTTGAACAACTGGCCCGCCGCGAAGGCGGGTGCCCTCGGCTCGACACTCGGCGCGGCGACCGTGCGCCACATCGGCCACGCGCTGCCCCCCGCCGAGTGGGAGCGAATCCGCGCGCTGCTCGCACCGCGGGCCAGCGGTTGAGATCCCCTCACGACCGCGTCCCCTGCGCCGATCGCCGCCCACATATCACGCGTGACCCAAGCCAACTAGTCAAGTATTGGTTGACTAACGGATTTGGGATCCGCGCGGTGCCCGCGGAGGTGTCAGGAGGAGCAACTGGGCGAGCAATGGTGCAACTGAGTCGCGGCACAAAGCCGATCCTACAGGTTCGGACTGCTGATTGTAGGAGCGGCTTTATGCCGCGACTTTGGGACTTCAGGCTCCCGCTCGCATCACCCAAAATCCTATTTCGCATTCTTGTTGACGACTCACTCTGTGTGGCAGAGTAATCTGCGCCATGACGCTTTCACCTGAGGAAGTCCGCCAGGCGCTCGACCAGGTCGAGGTCGGGCGCAAGGCCGCGCGGCTCGCACTTCGGCGCAATTGCGGCCACTACCACCTTTGGATTTGGGGCGTGTTCTGGGCGGTCGTCCCACTCGTGTTTCACTACGCCCCCGAGATCGGCGCGCGCTACACATGGGTCTTTGCGCTCGCAGCCGGCATCGCGTCGACACTCGTGGGGTTGCTTGTGGAAGGTTCGCGCCTCCGGGTGCCGCTGAACACGCGCTTCGCCGCGCTGATGTGTTTCCTCATCGCATTCGCCGCCATCTGGCTGTTGCTGCTCGGCTCAAACAACTTGAAGAACATCTACGCCTACTTCTGCACGATCTCGATGTTCGGCTACATCGCCGCGGGGCTTTGGTTCGACATCTATCTTGTGTGGCTCGGTGTCGCCGCGACGGTGCTCACGCTCGTCGGATTCTACGCGCTTGGCCCATGGTTCTGGATTTGGATGTCGGTCGCCGGTGGAGGCACGCTCATTGGAACCGGTTTCTACGTGCGCTATTTTTGGAAGAACTAGCATGGACGGCTTCGACCCAGTCATCCACCAGCCGGTCCGCCTGCGACTCATGGCGTTGCTCTGCGCGCTTGGCCGCGTGGATGCGATCGACTTCAGCACACTGAAGGAGTCGCTCGATCTCACCGAGGGAAACCTCGGCGCACACCTCACGACGCTCGAGAACGCCGGCCACGTCTCCATCGAGAAGACATTCGTCGCGCGCCGGCCGAAGACGTTCGTCCGTCCCACCGCCGACGGCCGCCGCGCTTTCGATGCCCACGTCGCCGCGCTCGAGGCGATGCTCAAGCCGCTGCGCTGAACAGTCCCACCTTTTCCGGATCGCATCCCACTCCCCCGTCCAACCCCGCACTTTTCACCATGATTCACATCGACTCGGTCACCCAGCGCTACGGCGCGATTGTCGCGCTCGACAACGTCTCCCTCGAAATCAGATCAGGCGAGTTCTTCGGACTCCTCGGCCCGAACGGCGCTGGCAAGACAACGCTGATGAGTCTGCTCAGCGGATTTCGCGCAGCCACCGCCGGCACCATCCGGATCGACGGCGCGGCGTTCTCGCCCGGCAACTTTGCCGCGCGCCGCAAGATCGGCCTCGTTCCGCAATCCATCGCGCTCTACACTGACATGACGGCCGACGAGAATCTCTCAATCTTCGGCCGGCTCGCGGGCCTCTCGGGCGCCGCACTCAAGACTCGCGCAACTGCCGTGCTCGAGGCAGTCCAGCTCGCCGACCGCCGACGCGACCCTGTGAAGAATTTCTCCGGCGGCATGCAGCGCCGGCTCAATCTCGCGGTCGCCCTCCTGCACGAACCGGCGATCCTGTTGTGCGACGAGCCGACAGTCGGCATCGACCCGCAGTCGCGCAACGCGATCTTCGATCTCCTCGGGTCGATCAACGCCGCGGGCACGACGATCATCTACTCGACGCACTACATGGAAGAGGCCGAGCGCCTCTGCTCGCGCATCGGTGTGATCGATCACGGCCGCATCCTTGCGCTCGGCACGCTCGATGAACTCCTGCAAACGCTCCCTTTCGAGGAGGAAGTGCAGTTCGCATCGCATCAGGCGCCGCCCGAGTTGATTGGCGCCGCGCGCTCGATGGGCGAGTTTGTCGAAACGAACGGCCTCTGCCGCATGCGCCCGGGCGCGGGCTCACGCCTCTCGGACTTCTTCCGCGCGACCGAGGACCTCGGCGTTCCCGCGCGTGTTTTTTCCCTCAAGCGCCCCGGGCTTGAGGAAGTCTTTCTGCAACTCACCGGCCGCACGATGCGCGACGAGTAACCCGACCCACTCCATGAATTCCACCATCCTCACTCTCGTTCGAAAGGACATCACCGGCTTCCGGAAGGACCGCACCGCGGTGATGCTCACCTTCCTTGTTCCGATGGTCCTGATCTACATTTTCGGAAACGTCTTCGGCGTGAACCGCGGCTCGACCGGCCCCACCGGCATCCCGCTCGCGATCGTCGCGCCCGAAAACTCGCCGGCGATCAACTCAGTCCTTGCCGCACTCGCCACCGAGGAGGCGTTCAGCGTGAGGCGCACGTGGACCGACAAGACCGGCGTGCAGCACCTGCTCACCGAGGAGCGCGTTCGCGACGACATCAACGACAACCGCATTCGATTCGCACTCGTCTTCCCCGACGATGCGCTCAGCGACGAGCGCTTCGGCCTGCGCGTGCGCCTGCTCTACAACCCGCGCAACGACATCGAGACGCAGACCGTGATGGGCCTGCTTCAGAAGAATATCTACACCGCCGCGCCGTCGTTCCTTTTCGCGTCGTTGCGCAAGCGCGCCGAGAATCTCATCGGCGTCGACGATACCGACAAATTCTATGACTCGATCGCCGACTCGGTATCGACGTCGTTCGGAATCGATCGCGAAGAGCTGCGCGCGTCTATGGCCGCGGACTCGAATCCATTCGCCAGTGCCGGCACGACCGATGGCGCGGCCGACATCATGAAGCAGATAGTCGACATCGAGCAGGAGCAACTCACGGGAAAGGAAGTGAAAAACGCTGCCGCGACACGGATGGTCGGCGGCTGGGCAATCATGTTCCTGCTCTTCTCGGTCTCCGGTTCGAGCACTTCGCTGTTCGACGAGAAGAAAGCCGGCATCTTCAACCGCCTCCTCTCGATGCCGGTCACACGCGCTCAAAT
>DATKCJ010000006.1:0-5432 GCA_035513275.1 Opitutaceae bacterium | reverse complement strand
ACCTACAGTATCGAAGGCGGCAACACGCGGGTCCTGGGCGAGACCCGGCAGTTCGTCACCGCGGGCGATGGGACATGGTCGAGCTTCGGCGCACTTTCCTTCGCGGCTGGCACCGTGTGGGAGAATCAGGGAGCACTCGCGCTCACCACCACCGGCTCGCTCAGCGGCGGCACGTTCAACAACACTGTCTCGGGAACGGTGACGCGCAGTGGCAGCGGCACTTCGCATATCGTCAGCACCTTCAACAATGCCGGCACGGTCAGCGTCGCATCCGGCACGCTGCAACTCTCAGGCAATGGTAGCGACACAGGCACCTACAACATCAGCGCCGACGCGACAGTCGCGATGACCACCGGTGCAAGAACGCTGCAATCCGGTGCATCGATCGCCGGGGCCGGCGCTTTCGTCCAGAGCGGCGGCACGCTGACTGTGGCCGGAACCATCCCGGCGGTGAACTATCGAATGAACGGCGGCACTCTCAACGGAGCGGGTCAGTTGAACATCACCGGCCTTTTCACGTGGACAATCGGCACGATGTCCGGCACCGGCACGACACACGTGGCGGTCGGGGGCACCTACAGCATCGAAGGCGGCAACACGCGGGTCCTGAGCGAGACCCGGCAGTTCGTCACCGCGGGCGATGGGACATGGTCGAGCTTCGGCGCACTTTCCTTCGCGACTGGCACGGTTTGGGAGAATCAGGGAGCACTCGCGCTCGCCACCACCGGCTCGCTCAGCGGCGGCACGTTCAACAACTCTGTCTCGGGCACGGTGACTCGCAGCGGCACCGGCATTTCGACGATTGCAAACACCTTCAACAACGCCGGCACGGTGAACGTCGCCTCCGGCACGCTGCAACTCTCGGGCAACGGCAGCGACACGGGCACCTACAACATCAGCGCTGGCGCGACGCTCGGCATCAGCAGCGGCACACGCACTTGGGAGGCTTCGGCCATCGTCGGCGGTTCAGGCATGGTCAATCGCACAGGCGGCACGCTCGTCAATCACGGAACAGTCCGCCCGGGTTCGTCGCCGGGCGTGCTCTCGTGGACGGGCGCGTTTCCGATGTCATCGTCGGATGCCGCATTGCGGATCGAGATCGCGGGTCTCGACGCGGGCACCGGCCACGGTCAGCTCGCAGTCAGCGGCACCGCGACACTCGCAGGCTCGGTCGAGATCGTATTTGGCGGCGGGTTTCTCGCGGTCGTCGGACAGGAGTTCACAGTGCTCACGGCGACTTCGATCGTCGGCGCATTTGAGGCGATCGGGACAAGCGGGCTCCCTGACGGAACTGAGTTCGAGATCGTGGCCGGCGCAACGTCGATCGTGCTGCGCGTGACTGCGGGCACCGGCACCGGTGAGGTGCCGGCGATCACAAGCCATCCCGCCAGCCAGACCGTCGACGAGGGCGATCCGGCGACGTTCACCGTCGTGGCCACCGGCACGGCACCGCTCTCTTATCAATGGAAGAAGGGCGGCGTGGACATCAGCGGTGCCACGAGCGCGACCTACAGCATCGCCAACGTGACCGCCGGGGATGCGGGCATCTACACAGTCGTCGTGTCGAATTTCTCCGGCAGCGTCACCAGCAACGCCGCGACCCTCAGCGTGAATGTTCCGCCGGCGATCACTTCGCATCCCACAAGCCTTACCGCGGTGCTTGGCAGCGACGTAGCGTTTTCAGTCACCGCCTCAGGCACCAATCCGCTCTCGTTTCAGTGGCGGCTCAACGGCGGGAACATCACCGGCGCGACCAGCGCGACACTGACCCTGACTAACGTACATGCCGGCAACGCCGGCACCTACACCTGCGTGGTCACCAACGTCGCCGGCAGCGCCACGAGCGATCCGGCCACGCTCACGCTCGATTCGACCCCGCGCATCATCAACGTCTCGTGCCTCGCCTCCGCCGGCGCCGGCGACAGCACGCTCGTCATGGGCTTCTACATTTCCGGCACCGGCGCAAAGACACTGCTCATCCGCGGCATCGGCCCGGAACTGGCCAACTACACCGTGGCCGATCACGTGCCCGATCCATCGATCACCGTGTATGACAGCGACGGCGTCGAATTCGCCACGAACAACGATTGGAACGCCGCGCTCGCCGCCGACTTCACACGAGTCGGCGCCTTCGCGCTTGCCAACGGCAGCAAGGACGCCGCCTTCAAGGTCACACTCGGGCCCGGCCTCTACACCGTTCACCTCGTCAACAGCGCACCGGTCGCCCGCGGCCTGATCGAAGTCTACGACTTCTCGCGCGACTCCGGCACACGGCTCACCAACGTATCGTGCCGTCTCGCCATGATACCGGGAGAGACCGTGATCCTCGGCACCGCGGTCATCGCAAACTCCCGGTCCATGCTCGCGCGCGCCGTGGGTCCCGAGCTGGTCACCTACAACATTCCGGCCGACCAGGTGCTCGTCGATCCGCGCCTGCGCGCCCACTCAGGCCTGACGGTGATCGGGGAGAACGACGACTGGGAGCTTGCGACCCGCGCCTACTTCGGTCCCACCGGAGCCTTCGATCTGGAAGATGGCAGCAAAGACGCCGCGCTGCGGGTCGTGGCTGCGCCAGGCGAATTCACAATCCACGCCACAGGCAACGGCGGCGGCGGCGTCGCGCTGATCGAGATCTATGAATCACCGTAGAAAATCGCGGCGAGGAAATCGTCAGCCAAGCGGGGCAATTTCCCAGTCTCCGAGTTGGCGCGCCTCTCTCGCCGGGATGGGCGGATCAGGGATTTCGGACCACCCAGCACGAGGATCGGTGCGCCTTGAGGGTCACCGCGACGAGTCGTCACCGACGACCGCCGCCGAACGAACTCGATACAAATCCCGCCGCGCGGCTGGCGAGGGCTGCACGGTTGGTCACGTTAAGCCGCTTGGAGATGCGTTTAAGGTGGGTCTTGATCGTCTCGCCACCACAACCGACGATGATCGCGATCTCGGCGTTCGTCTTGCCGCGAGCCACCCACAGGAGCACTTCGCATTCTCTTGGCGACAAACCCAGTGGTGCGAGGGATTCGGGGGTTACCTCCTCGATGGAAATGGCGGGCTCGTCCGACTCGAGCGCATGCAATCGAGTCGCGACACGTGCCAGAGCCTCCTCCAGGCGTGTGTTTTCCATCCGGGCCAGTTCTGCGTCATACCGGACGCGATTCAGGTCGTGAGTGAGTGTAATCGTTTTTGCCCCCACTTTCGCGAGGTGCGCAGACAGGCGTTTGCGCTCCTGAAGTGCCTGCTCGAAATGCAAGGCCGCCATCGGCCAGTCAGCCAACCGGCGGGCGGCGAGGGCCGTCATCTCGTGGAGGTCTCCACACAATTCGGTGCTGATGCCCGAAGCGGCGCACAGCTTCAGCGCCGCGAGCGTCGTCGTGCGCGCCTCGTCCACCGAACCGGACGCGAGCAACATCTCTGCGAGCGCCCGATGGGCCAGAGCGGCGATATGCAACTCACGAGCTCCGGTGGCGAGTTCGACGGCACGATCGAACGCCGCGCGCGCCGCGCTCGGGCGACCGAGTTCGCGCTGGCATGTGCCGAGGGCGATCAAGCGCTCGGCCTCGAAGCCGGCGTTGATGCGGGATTCGCGACTAATCTGCTCCGCCCGGGCGAGCCTGCGCAGCGCCTCGCGCGAGTCTCCAGCGGCGCGCGCCACCTCCGCGAGGTTGACCCACGCATGTTGAAGCAGGTCGCGTCGTTTCGTGCGGGCGAATCCGACCGCCGCCCGGCGGTAGGCGGCCTCGGCACCGGGAAAGTCCTCGAGTGCGAGCATGACGTTGCCGAGATTGTGCTCGGCCATCGCCCGACCGATGTGGTCGCGCGAGGCTTTGGCATGCTGCACCGAACGCTCGTAGTGTTCGGCCGCATCCGCGTAGAGCCCCAGATATTTCGAGACATTGCCCAGGCCGCGGAAAACGGCGACCAAGCCCCGATCGTCACCGCAAGCCGACATCACGGGCAGAACGTCGCCGTAGCGCTGGAGCGCCTCTGCGAATGCACCGCGGGAATAGTCGGCGTGCGCGCGCCACAGGCGGCACCAGGCCAGCACCCAGGCCGTTTCTGTCACGCCGCGCCGCGCCAGTGGGCGGAGAATCTTCTCAGCAGCGTTGAAGGCCGACGTGGCCTCGCGGTGCGCGCCCGCCCTTCGCAACTTCTGGCCCTCGAGCATCCGAAGGATGGCCCCGGTGGTGCCGCGCCGCGCCGCGTCTTCGGGAGCGGAGCGCATCGCCGGGCCGGATTCGTCCACGGGCCGGTCGCCACCGTGTATGATATTACGAGCCCACGTGAGCCAGGGGTCTTTCAACGTGGTCGATGGCACGGGCGCGAGTGTGATTGGCGCCGACGCGAGTGCAATCCGTCAACAGTGCGCCTGTCCCCGTTTCGGGGGATACCGCGCGCACGCCGCGGGCGTTACCATCCCGGAGTCATTTTCATTCCTGACATGAACGACAGCGCCGCCCCCCGCTCATCCAGTGCCAACGCATCCACACGCGAGTTCGCCCGGCAATCGGCCGCCCGGTTGGAACCTCGCAAGCGCATACATGGCGCGCGGGGAGAAGCGAGAAATTCGATGCGCACACGGGTTTTGGCCGCTGCAGAAAACGCCCTCCCTTCCACGCTCCGCAACGGACTGACGTGAACACTTCTCCGCGCAAATCCGCCCACACATGAAGCCCCGTGGTCCATCGCCTGCATCTGAGACAGACGGGGCGTTCATGCTCGAGCCATTGGAGTCGCGCATCCTTCTATCGGCCGCCGATCCGAGCGCCGGTTCGTTTGATACGCCTGTCGATGAAGACCGGCTGGTTTCTGGCGAGGTGATCCAGTTTCAACCGCACGCGGAGCGGGCGGTTGGCGAGGGCGACGATCAGGGAATCTTCGGTGACATCGAAGGCTCGGCTCCGCTGACAGTGGATGCGGGCGACGTTGCCGCGGGCGAAGGTCGTCCCACGACTGCAAACGCCGCGGAAATGGCGTCTCCCGGCGACGAATACTCACCAGAGTCGGAGGCCGCGTTGGTGAATTCGACGGTCGCTTCAGTCGAATCGAATTCAGCGAGGATGATCGAAACTCTGAACGCCGGACAGGGACCGCCTGCATCGGACCCGGTTGTCGCGAACGAAACCACCGAAGCCACGATGACATGGCTAGGTGGCAGCGGTGAGTGGAACGTAGGAGCAAACTGGAGTGGCGGAATCGCGCCGGGCGCAGGTGATACGGCCGTCGTGTCCTCGGGTACAGTGACGATCTCCCAAGGCGTTGTCGTTTCGGTCGCTGGATTCACATTCTCAGGCGGCACTCTCAACGGCGCGGGCCAGTTGAACATCACCGGGCTGATCACGTGGACGGGCGGTTCGATGGCAGGCACCGGCACGACGCGGATCGAGGCCGGGGGCACCTACAGTTTTGAGGGAACCAACACACGATTTTTG
>DATKCJ010000005.1:0-35788 GCA_035513275.1 Opitutaceae bacterium | reverse complement strand
CAGACCGCCGATGCGGACCGGTTCTTTGCCGGGCAACCGGGCATGATTACCGCGGATGCCTCGAGCGGAAAAGCGCTGCGGCTGATGGAAACGACAGGGACCGTGTGGGAGCACATCGAGAAGGGCGGACTGGTCTCACTCGTCATCGTGGCCGTGGGGGTGCTGGCATTGCTGTTGATCTTCCAAAAGATGCACGACCTGAGCCGTATGACGGTCGATGCGCCCGCGAAGGTGGCGGCCTTTCTTGATCTGGTCGCGGCCGGCTCGCGTGCCAAGGCAGAGCAGGCTGTGGACTCGATGCAGCGCACGACTCGCGAAATCTTCGTGGTCGGGCTTCGACACGCGCACCAGCCAGCGAGCCTTCTCGAAGAGCGACTGCAAGCTGTGTTGCTGGAGCAGCGGCTGCATTATGAGCGCAGACTGCCCTTGCTGGCCGTGATCGCGACTGCCGCGCCGCTGATGGGCCTGCTCGGCACCGTCGTCGGCATGGTGAAGACGTTCGCGTTGATCACAGTCTTCGGCACGGGCAACGCCGCGAAACTGTCGAGCGGCATCTCGGAAGTGCTCGTCGCCACGGAGCTCGGCCTCGTCGTGGCGATCCCGGCGCTCGTCGCGCACGGATTCCTCGCACACCGGATCCATAGAAACCTTTCGCTGCTCGAGCGCTACGCTCTCGAATTCGCGACCGCTGTCGGAACGTCGAAGGTCGCAGAAGGCGGCGAGCCGGAGAAGGAGCCTGTCCTCGCATGACCCCGCTCCTTGAACTCGTGGAGAAGGGCGGGCCGGCGATGATCGCGATCATCGCGCTGTCGGTGGTGCTCTACTCGCGCTGCTTCAAGATGCTCCTTTCGCTGCGCCGCCACCGCCGCCGGCTGCAGCGGATGCAGGCGTTGATCGCGGGCCAGCGTGACTGCGCTCGCCGGTTGCAGGAGGAAGTCCGCGAGTCGTTCCGGCAGCAGCGGGTCGCGCTGGCCGCGATGATTGCGGCGGCGCCGCTGCTCGGCCTTCTGGGAACGGTGAGCGGCATGGTGAAGACTTTCGACAGTCTCGCTCGCAAGTCCGGCGAGGACTCCATGGAAGGGCTGGCCCGCGGCATCTCGGAGGTGCTGGTCGCCACCGAGTCGGGGCTGCTCGTGGCGCTTCCGGCGCTGCTTCTCGTCTATCTTGGACATCGCGAAGTGCAGAAGCACATCGCGATGTTGAACCGCCTCGAACCGAAAACCGTGGAGGCCGCCACATCATGATCGGCAAGGGACACGGCCACAACCGGTTTGAGAGCACGCACATCGACATGGTGCCGATGGTCGACTGCATCATGGTGCTGGTGATCTTCCTCATGATCTCCAGCGCGTTCGTGAGCGATCCCGGCGTCGAGGTGCAGAAGCCCGACGTGAGCGGCACGATCAGCGCGGATCAGAATGTGCTGTTGGTCGCGATCTCAGCGGACAACCGGATCTATTTCGACGGACAGGAAATCCGCACCGACCAGGTGGCCGCCGTCCTGAAACAAGCCGCGATCGGGCGCTCGCCGGCGGTGATCATTCGCGGCGACCGCGCCTCGAACCTGGGAATCTTCGCCACGGTCTACACCGAGGCCAAGCGGTCGGGAATCCAGCACGTGCAGTTCGCCACGGCCCGCGTCGATCGACCCTGAGCGAAGGCCATGACAGAGCTCATCTCCATTGTTGAAGTGCGTGGCGCCAGGCAGGCCGCCGGTGAAGAGTCAGTCGGACTGCTGATCGGCGCCGCGTTCACATTCACACTCTTCTTCGGGTTGGCGCATTTCGAAAACTTCGGCACGGCCGAGCCTGTCGCTGAGATTGAGGAGCTTCGAATGGTCGCGATGCCGATCGAACCGCCGCCGCCCCCACCGAAGACCGAGGAAATCGCGCCGATGCCCGAGGAGATGCTGCCGTTCTCCGGGTTGGAAGTGGGCGCCACGGACAGCCCGGTGTCGGTCGCAGTCGTGCCTCCGGACCTGGAGATGATGTTTCCTGCGTCTGCCATACCGAGGGCGAGGATCCAGTTTGGCATCGTGCATGCCGATTTGAAACCGCGGGCAGATGCCGAGTTTTCGGTCCGGCACGTATTCCAAGTCAGCGAGGTCGACCAGAGGCCACGTTCGATCGTCCGCACTTCTCCGGTGATCCCGGCGGGCGTGCGCGGCAACGCGGCGACGCTGCGCGTGGGGCTGCTGCTCCTGATCGACCAAAACGGCAAGGTCGAGAGCGCGCGTGTGACTGAAAGCTCGGGCAACCCCCAGTTCGATTCCATCGTGGCGGACACCGTCATACATGAGTGGCTGTTCACCCCCGCACTCCGCCGCGGCAAGAAGGTCAGGGTGCTTGCCCAACAACCGTTCCGTGTGACCTGGTCGGGAAACAAATCTCCATTCGAAAACTAGCGATGAAACGGTCCACCCTGCCCTTGTTGCTCGCACTCGCCATCGCCGCTCCTGGCGTCGCCCAGGACCAGGTCGATTCCCTTTTCGACATGTTACGCAACCGGTCGATCGATCAAAAGCAGTCGGCACGCCCGGGACTCGATCCGAAAAGAATCATCAACGAGTCGAACTCATTCCTGAAGGAACGTGAGCCTGAGATGACCGCGGAGGAATACGCGCTCTACGAAAAGGTCGTGACGATGATCACGACCAACGTGGCCTTCGCGCTCAGGATGCTCGAGGCGATGATGGACGAGAAGACACCGCCCAGTCCGGCCTTCGAGTTCATCCTGGGCAACGTCCACTATGCTGCGGGCAATGTCGCGGAATCCGAGAAGCTCTACCTCAGCGCGGTGAAGCGGTATCCGGAGTTCGTGCGCGCGTGGATCAACCTCGGCGTGCTCTACTACACGAGCAGCCGCTACACCGAAGCGATCCCGTGTTTCTCCAAGGCAGTCGTGCTCGGAGACCGCGACCCTTCGACGTTCGGACTGCTCGGCTTCTGCCTTGAGAAGGAAGGCAATGTCGTGTCTGCCGAGATGGCCTACATGCAGGCACTCAGCGGTGATCCGGCGAACTCGGACTGGAAGGAAGGGCTCCTGCGCATCTACATCGACGGGAAACAGTTTGGCCGCGCGGAATCGCTCGTCGCCAACTTGATCAAGGAGAAGCCAACAGAGACGCGCTTCTGGCTCACCTACTCCGGCGTGTTGCTTTCCCAAGGACGCAACATCGAGGCCGCGGTGTTGCTGGAGACATCGGTCGGCATCGGCGTCGCCGGCCCCGAGGAGATTCTCCTGCTTGGTGATCTGTATGCCGACCAGGATCTCGTGGCAGAGGCTGTGGCGATGTATGAGAAGGTCCCCGTCCCCGACCGCGATCGTGGCGAAGAGAAGCTGCTTCGCTTTGCGGAAGTTCTGATCGCCGCAGGCAAGCTGGCCGATGCGGAGAAAACCCTGGCCTCGCTGGCAAAGGCCCCGACCCCACGCGGAAACCTCGCGCTGCTGCAATGTCGCGCGGATCTGCTCGTCGCGAGCAAGCGCTGGCCCGAGGCACGCGCGCAGGCGGAGGCTTTGCTCCAACTCGCGCCGCTGGACGGCCGCGCCTTGCTCACGGTGGGCAAGACCCACGCCGAGGAATTCGACTTCCCGCGCGCGTTGATCGCATTCGAGGCTGCGTATCGGATTCCGGAGACTGCGTATCGCGCGAGCATCGAACTCGCCGGCCTCGAGTTGAAGAACCGCCGCTACTCAAAGAGCGTGGAGTATCTTGAGAAAGCGCTGAGCATAGAAAGAACAGATACAGTCGAGGACTACCTCGCCCGGGTGAAAACTCTCCAGGCGCGCGGTCCGAATTCCGGCTGAACGCGGGAAGAGTCCGCGGTCTGGCACGCATACCGTCCCTGCCAAAGATCTCCATGAACACTCCCAGACTTCCCGGCCGCTGCGCGGCGAATGCGGGGTATTTGGTCGCGATGTCCTTATTCTGTCTTGCGACAATCTTCGCAGCCGAGCCTGCACCCGCCGGCACATTGCCGGAAATACCGAAGACGCACGTGCTCTTCATGGGCGCAGACATCTCCCTGGAGAGAGACAAGGAGTTCCATCCAGTGGAGAAAGTCACCGGCGCTTCGATTACGATCCGACGCGACGGCACGCTCGTGAGGGTGCCGATGGAGAAGGACACCAATCTACAGATCCATGAGTCCCTCAAGCTCGCGCGTGCGAGCATCGCGGTCGACAACCTTAAATCCGAGCGCGCATACGCGCCTGGATCGGATCCGTTTGAACAATTGCACAAGTCGGTGACACTCGCAGCCGGGGAGTCGGCGGTCGCGGACATTGCGCGCGGAGACGTGCTGACGGCTAGCATCAACACGCCCGGGGCGGCCAATGCGCTGGCCGGGGCTTCCGCTCCCCAGGATGTTGCTCTAGCGAGAGCGAGCCTGGGCAACGCCACGGCGGCTCAGCAATCAGCAGAAACTGCAATGTTTCAGGCCATCGAGCGCCCAATCGACCCGGTTTACGATGTTGGCACACAGGCGAGCCGCGCGGGAGCGGATGCCGCGGAACAGCTGTTCGACGCGATCCGACTATCATTTGAGATCACCTCAGATCGCGAATTGAAGGACCCGTATTACGTGGTCATCGCGCAGATCCTGCCGCGCGGCAGCAAGCCGGGGCATGCACGCAAGTGGGCCTACATGAAGTCGCTTGCTCCGATGAATGCCGGCGAGTCCAGGAAAGTGACCGTCTACCAAGGCGGGCTTCCGCCGGGGTATCTTCTCGAGAGTTGCGAAGCGCATCTCTACGAGGGCCGCGACGAGTTCGCTACGAATCTTTCGCGCAGGCGCATCGAGCTCACTGAAGATGAGGCGCTGGAGTTTCGGATCATCGAATACGTAGGCGCCAACAAAGGGCGGACGCTTCCCGCTGCTCCCGCGATCGCGAATCTTGCCACCGATGTGCGTGCGTCGCTCGCGAAGACCCAGTTCGACGAGACCTTCTACGTGCGCGTGGCCAGGGACGGCCGGGTCACGGCCGCATTTTCTGACGCCGCGGGCAAGAAGCCGTTGAAGGATGATGCACTCGAAACGGCATTGAAGACGCTTCGTTTCAAGCCCGCGCTTGAAGCCGGGAAGCCGGTGGAATCGATTGCACCGATCAGGCTTGGAGAGCTCGCCTCGTTGTGAGCCAGGGCTGATTTCAGGCACGAGACCGATTCTGAAAACGAAGGCGTGCGAGCCGCGGCGTTGCGTCCGTGTCGCTCACGAGGTTTGAATCGCAGAGAGTCGTCTCCTTTCCAGATCCATTTTCCCTACGTATGAAAATCCTCTTCATCGGCGGCACCGGCAACATCAGCACTTCCTGCAGCAAGCTTGCGCTCGAGCTCGGCCATGAGCTCTGGCTGCTCCACCGGCCCGGCCGGCCCGGAATCGCGGGCGCGCGCGATCTGCACTGCGACATCAACGACGAGGGCGCCGCTGCGGCGGTGCTTGCGCCGCATCGCTTCGACGCGGTCGTGCAATGGATCGTCTTCGAGCCCGCGCAGATCGAGCGCGACGTGCGCCTCTTCGCCGGACGCTGCGGGCAGTACGTTTTCATCAGCTCCGCGTCGGCCTACGCCAAGCCGCGCCGCTTCGCGCCCACGACCGAGCAGACGCCACTCGTGAATCCGCGCTGGCAGTATTCGCGCAACAAGATCGCCTGCGAAGAAATCCTCCGCGCGACCGACCCGGCACGCCTGCAGCACACGATCATCCGACCCTCGCACACCTACGACCGCGCGATCCCGCTGCCGATCGGCGCGTGGCGTGACTTCACGATCATCGATCGGATGCGCCGCGGGCTACCCGTGATCGTGCCTGGCGACGGCACGAGCTTGTGGACGGTCACGCACTCCGAGGATTTCGCGCCGGGATTGATCGGACTCCTCGGCAACCCGCTCGCGCTCGGTGAGGATTTTCAAATCACCTCCGACGAGGCGCTCACGATGGACGAACTTCACCTCCAGACTGCCGAGGCAGCCGGCGCACCTCCACCGAAGCTGGTGCACATCCCGTCCGATCTGCTCACTGCGTGGGATCCGGAATACGAGGGCTCGCTGCTCGGCGACAAGGCGCACTGCGCGGTCTTCGACAATTCCAAACTGCGCCGCGCCGTGCCCACATTTCAGCCGCGCATCGCGTATCGCAATGGCATCCGCCGCACAATCGAGTGGTTCGACGCCGACCCGGGTCGCAAGAGCCTTCCACCCGAGGTCGACGCCGAAATCGAGAAACTGCTCGCCGCCTACGCGAAGGCCTGGCCTGGCGGGACGATCCGTTGAATCGGGATCAGTCAGGTTGGATGTCGGTGACGATTACCGTGCCAGCGGTGGTGCCGTTGGTGATGTGGAGTTCGTGGCCGCTTGGGCCGTCGGCGGCAGTGAGGAGCACGCCGTTCTGCACCGGTCCGAGGAAGAGTGGCTCGGGCACAGAGTTCGCCCCGGGTTGGAAGTCCTTCACGAGTGCGGTGCCGGCGGCAGTGCCGTCGGTGATGTAGAGATCGAAGCCGAGTTCGTGCGTGAGCGCGGTGAAGAGCAGCCTATTGCCAAACTGCATCGTGCCGAGAAACGCCTCGGGAAACCCGTCGGCCGGATTCAGCGTGAAGAGCTGCGTGGAGGTCGCGCCGTCGGTCGACCACAACTGCAGCCCGCCCCCTGTCTCGGCGCGCGCGACGATCCGGGTGCCGAGCACAACAAAGTCCGAATACACGAAACCGGGGACGCCCGGAAGGACATTGGCCGGCACGGTGCCAGCGGCAGTGCCGTCTGTTTGCCAGATGCCGCTGTTCGAGCCGTGCGCGTTGAAGAGCAGCTTGCCCGCGTGTGTGCGGAAGCCGCGTGGGTTGGACGACATCGAACCGCTGACGAGATCCTTGACGAGAACGGTGCCCGCGGCCGTGCCGTCGCTGCGCATAAGCTCGTTGCCGGCGTTCGGAAAGTGCGCGCTGAAGTAGAGAGCGCCGTTCCACGCAAACAGGTTTGTCGGAAGCGAGTGATTGGAGCCGGGCGCGATGTCTTTCACGAGAACCGTGCCTGCGGCGGTGCCGTTTGTCTTCCAGAGCTCGACGCCCGTGGACGTCGTGACGGTCGACTTCTTCTTGCCCTTGCCGGTCGTGGTGGTCGTGGACGCCTCGGCGGCAAAGAACACCGTGCCGTCCACATTTGTGAAATACAACGGCGCCGAGGAGGCAGTGCCGGGTTTCAGGTCGGCGACGAGTCGCGTGCCAGCGGCGGTGCCGTCGCTCATCCACGGTTCCATGCCAGTCGCGCTCTCGGTGCCTGCGAAGTAGCACAGGTTGCCGGCGGCCGCCAGGAATCGCGGGATCGATGCGGTGCCGGGGAAGTTCCTCAAGAGCACGGTGCCGGCAGCGGTGCCGTCGGTGATCCAGAGTCCGGCGTTGGTCCCGCTCTTTGCGGAAAAGAAGATGCGATTCCCAACGACGGTCAGACAATCCGGATCGCTGGCGCTCGCACCCGATGCGATGTCTTTCAGCATGAATGTGCCGGCGGCGGTGCCGTCGCTCACCCAGAGTTCGTTTCCATTCACGCCGTTGTCTGCAGCGAAGTAGAGCCGACCATTCAGCGCTGCGTGCCGCGTGGCGAAGACCGCGGTGGCGAGGAGCGAGTCATCCTCGGCGCTCTGGCCAAGAGAAACGATGGGCGCAGCGCCGAGCATTGCGGCAGCGAGCGCAACATTCGCGAGCACGCGCCGCGGGACGTGGAGTGTGGACGTGAGGATCAGGTGGATGATGTTCATTGAGGTATGGGTGAGATGAGAGCGGCGGTTGAACGCGGGGATGCAGTTTGGCGAAGGGTCGTGGGACTCGACCGAGATGGGCGTGTCCGAGTGCCGGAGCAGGTGATGTGGCCGCATGAGTCCGAAGCCAGACGGCCGGATTTAACAAATCCCCCTGCACCGCACGCGAAAGGTTTTGCGTAACGGCGCTGTTACCTTGGCGATCTCGCTGCGGTGGGTGCGTCGCGGGCCACTTGCCACACCAACACCCATTGCTTTCGCGCCGCTACGTCGCCGCCCCTCCCGGGCGAAATGTAAGCCGAGCTCCATTCCCAAGCCCCGTCTCCTGAATTAGCCCGACGCGACTCTACGCCAAATGTGAGGCCGCCGGTTTTCGCACGAGAAAGAGCAGTGCCAGCGCCAGTGCCAGGAAGAACACCGCCTGCACCCATAGGCGGGCGGGCGAAATTCCGAACGCGGACATTATCTCGTCGCCCGCGACGACGCGCTGAATGACGCGCAGCACGAGAATGCCGGCGATGCCCCGGACAATCGCTCCGTGGCGTTGCGGGTCGCGCGAAGCGACGAAGGCCAGTGCGCCGACGCCGAGCATGAACGCGCCGAGCATGCGGATCAGATGATGCAACTGGGGCGAGACCTCGACCGCCGCCCCGTAGACGAGCGAGCTGGCACTTGTCAGGGTATCCGACGACGCGAGGTTGGCCAGCAATCCCAGCGCAAGGTGGGACACGCCCACGAAAACCAGCAGGACTTGAAGCACGAGTTTCTTGTTCATCACGTTTCTTTCTTGGCGACTTTGGATTTACGACGAATCGGTTCGAGTTGGGAGCAGTCGGACAGGCGGGAGAAAAGGGACTTGCGTCTGAAGGGTTGGCGGCGGCCTGCGCAGATTCCGATCTGGGAGCGACATTCGTCAGCCATTCAATGCAGACCGAAACGCATGCCGTGTTTCTTGAACACCTCCTTGCGGAAGATCGGATTGTAGGTCGCGTAGACGCCGAGGCGATACAGCGAGCGCATGTTCGTCTTCAGGTCGAACGCACGGCGGATGACGGAGCCGATGCTGTTGAACCCCGCGCGCGCCTCGAAACAGGCCTCTGTCAGTTCGTCCGGCGTCATCCGGGCCGGGCGGAAGCACGCGTAATTGAAGCGATATTCGGGATGCAGCCACCACTGGCCGTCATAGAGCAGGCGTCCGTCGGCTGCGAGCTGGCGGTAAAGCGGCGTGCCCGGGTAGGCGACAAGGATGTTGAACGCGGCGAAGCAAAACTTGTTTTCCATCGCGAAATCCAGCGTGCGCCGGATTGAGTCGCGGGTGTCGTGGTCGTGCCCGAGCGTGAAAGCCGCCCAGAGCTGCATGCCGTGGTCACGGATGATCGCCAGCGATTCCTCATATCGGTCGAAACCTCCGAGCAGGTTCGGCGCCTTTTTCATTCCGCGAAGGTTTTCGCGGTCGAGCGACTCGAACCCGACCACCAGCCCGACGCAGCCGCTGCGCATCATCAAGTCCATCAGCTCCGGATCGCGCGTCATGTCGATGCTCGCTTGCGATACCCAGCGCACCCGAAGCGGAATCAAGGCGCGAAACAGTTCCTTCGCCGCCTCGAAGTCCGACAGCAGATTGTCGTCGACGAAAAACAGGAACTTCCGCTCCTGCGACTCGATTTCGCGCACGACCTCGCGCACATCCCGGACGTATTGAGTGCGGTCGAAGAACGTGCTCACAGCACAGAACGTGCATGCATAGCGGCAGCCCCGGCTGAACTGCAGGAGGGTGACGGGTAGGTAGCCTTTGCTTCGAAACAGATCCCGCCGCGTCAGCGTGCCGGTTTGCGGCGGCCCGACCGGCGCACGATACTCCGGCTGCAGGCGGCCGGCCCGCGCGTCGGCGATGACCTGCTCCCAGCCCGTCTCCGCGTCGCCGATGAAGATCGAGTCCGCGTGCGCGCGGCATTCCTCGGGGATGAGGGTCGGCTGCATCCCGCCGAGAATCACCCGCACCCCGCGCCGGCGATACTCGGCGGCGATCTCGTAGGCGCGCCGAGCTGTGTAGGTTTCAACCGTGATCGCAACGAGATCCGTGGGGTCGTCATACGGTATCGACTCCATCCGGTCGTCATGCAGCGCTACGTCGACATCGGGCGGGGTCATGCCCGCGAGCACGCCTAGCTGGAGCGGCTCCATGCGGCCCTCGTCAACATAGAGGCTGTGCTCCATGCGACCGATGTTGGGCTTGATGAGGGTGAGTTTCATGGACTCGGGCGTCGGTGCCGCCGCGCTCGCGGCGGGCCGTGGTCAACCGGTGGCCTCTTCCGTAAGCGCGGGGAGCGCGGTCACATCTGCCGGCTCGAGCGGCGTCGGGTCACCAAGCGGTTTGCCCTGTTTGCGCATGATTTCGCGCCGAGAAACGAGGTTCGACGCGACATGGAGTAGGAATCGGTAGGGATCGCGCGCGTTCGCTCTCGGGTCCCACGCCCGTCGCGCAATCGAAGCGAAGTGGTTGAACTGCCGTCTCACACGGAAGCAGCCTTCGGTGAGCTCGTCGGGCGTCATTCCGCGCGGGCGAAAGGTTGCCTGGCCGTAGCGGTAGTCGGGGTCCAGCCACCAGCGGTCGTGCAACAGACGTCCCTCGCGCAGCAGACGATCGTGCAACGCCGCGCCAGGCATCGGTGTGAGCGGGTTGAAGTTTGCGAGATAGAATTTCGACCGAATCGCAAACTCGAGGCAGCGGTCAAACGAATCCACGGTGTCGTGGTCGTAGCCGAACACGAAACTTCCGTAGATCATGATGCCGTGATCCTGAAACTTGCGCACGGCGGTGGCGTAATCGAGGTCGCGCAGGTTCCACGCCTTGCGCATCTGCCGGAGGTTGGCGGCATCGAGGGACTCGAACCCGATCACTGCGGTCGTGCACCCGCTGCTTTGCAGCAGCCGCAGGAGCCCGTCGTCCGCCGCCACATCGATGCTGACCTGGCACGACCACCGGATCTTCAGAGGAATCAGCGCGCGGAACAACTCTTCCGCCCGCGGCACGTCGACGAAGATGTTGTCGTCGACAAGAAAGATGTGCCGCCGCGCGAGCGCCTCGATTTCCGCCACGACTTCGCTGACCGGGCGCTGGCGGAGATTTGAACCGTAGAACGCGCGGATCGAACAGAACTCGCAGGCATACCGGCAGCCCCGGCCGTATTGCACGAGTGGGACCGGAGCGTAACGGAGGCCGCGAAAAATCGAGCGGTCGGGCCGCGGACCCTCGAGTGAAGGAAAACCGCCGCGATAGACCGGCTGGAGGACGCCGTGACGCGCATCGTCGACAACCTGCGGCCAGACATCCTCGGCGTCGCCCGCGACAACGGCGTCGGCAAACTGCCGCGCTTCGTCGGGCAGGAATGTCGGATGATACCCGCCCATCACCACCGGAACGCCGCGCTTCCGGAAGCGCGTTGCGATCTGGTAGCTGTGGCGCGCGTTGTAGGTTTCCACCGTGATGGCCACCAGGTCGGTGGGTGCATCATAGGGCACGGGCGAGAGGCGTTCATCGACCAGCTCGAGTTGGATCTCCGGCGGCGTCCGCGCCGCGAGGATCGCGAAGACCAGCGGCTCCATGGCATCCGAGGAACGTTCGTCGCGGAAGTTCGGACGTATGAACGTGATTTTCACGGGGGACGTTCCGCCATTGCCTCGGAGCGTGGAAGACGGCTATCAGAAGAACAGGTGCATGGGAAAACCGAAAAGCTGCGAATCGCGCTGATCTCCCCAAAGGGTCCGCTCTACCGGCACCGCGGCGGCATCTGGAAAAAATCGCTGCGCTACCAGCCGCTCACGCTCACGACACTTGCTGCGCTCATCCCTGGCGACCTGCCGGTCGATCTTCGGCTGATCGACGAAGGCATCGCGGACGTGCCCGACGATCTGGAGGCCGACCTCGTGGGCCTTACGGTGATCACGGGCACCGCGACCCGCGCCTACGAACTCGCTGCGCGATTCCGGGCTCGCGGCATCGCGGTGGTGCTCGGCGGCCCGCACGTCACGCTCACCCCCGAGGACGCACAACCGAACGCCGATGCGATCGTCGTCGGCTACGCAGAGGACTCATGGCCGCGGCTCCTGCACGATTTCGCCGCGGGCTGCATGCAACCGCGCTACAACCAGGCTCCCGATCTCGACATCGGTGGCCGTCCGTTTCCACGGCGCGACCTCCTGCCTCGCCAGCACTTCCTTACGAACAACGTCTTCGAGGCGACGCGGGGTTGCGTGCACGCCTGCGAATTCTGCGTCGTGCCGACCGCGTGGGGACGCAAGCCGTTCCAGAAGCCCGTCAAGGAAGTCGTAGCCGACATCCGGCAGCATGGGGCGCGCAAGCTGATTTTCATCGACCTCAATTTGATCGCACACCGCGGTTACGCTCTCGAGCTGTTCCGAGCGCTGATTCCACTCAAGGTGCAGTGGTATGGCCTCGCCACGGTGTTGCTCGCGGAAGATCCCGAACTGCTCGAACTCTGCGCGCGCAGCGGCTGCCGGGGCCTGCTGATGGGTCTCGAGTCGATCTCTCCTGGAAACCTCAAGCTCACCAACAAGCGCTTCAACACGCCGGAAAATTATGGCCGTGTCGTCGAGCGGCTGCATGAACACGGAATCGCGCTGCAGGGCTGCTTCGTATTTGGCCTCGATGAGGATGAGCCGGACGTCTTCCTCAAGACCGCCGAGTTCGCCGTGCAGGCGCACATCGACCTCCCGCGCTTCGCCGTCGTCACGCCATTTCCAAACACGCCGCTCTTCCTGCGGCTCGAAGCGGAAGGACGCATCCTGACGCGCAACTGGGAGCTCTACGACGCGCAGCATGTGGTCTTCCAGCCGGCGCGCATGACTGTCGAGCAACTTCAAACGGGCGTGGAGACCGCATGGAAACACGCCTACAGTTTTCGATCCATCGCGCGTCGCATCCGTCACTCCCCCGCCCCGTGGCCCGTGAAGCTCGGAACGAACCTGGGCTACCGCTTCTACGCGCACAATCTGGCTCGCTTCTACAATTGCGACTGGATCATCGGCCGCGCGCCTTCCCATCGGCCGGAGAATGTCCACGCCGCCTGAACTGAGGCGAAGCCCACACCGATGAGGCTCACGATCGTCCATCCGTGCATCGGCCGGCGTCCCGGACAGGAATATATCCGCACGTGGCAGATGGAGCCACTGCCCGCAGCCACCATCGCCGGACTCACGCCGAAGGATGTCGACGTGAAATTCTACGACGACCGGATGGAAGAGATTCCGTTCGACGAACCCACCGACCTCGTTGCGATCAGCGTCGAGACCTACACCGCCAAGCGCGCCTACCAGATCGCGACCGAGTATCGGAAACGCCAGGTGCCGGTCGTGATGGGTGGCTTCCATGCGGCACTCTGTCCCGACGAGGTCGCCCGCCACGCTGAGACCGTCGTGATTGGCGAAGCCGAGCTAACCTGGCCGCACGTGGTGGACGACGCGCGCCACGGGCGACTGCAGAAATTCTACCGTCAGGAAAAGCGCCCTTCGCTCGCGGGTCTGCGGCCCGATCGATCGATCTTCCGCGGCAAGCGATACCTGCCGATCGGTCTCGTCGAGGCAGGCCGCGGCTGTCACTTCAAGTGCGAGTTCTGCGCTGTGCAGACGGTGTTCGAATCCACGCAGACACGCCGCCCTGTCGACGACATCCTCGCCGAGCTGCGCGAACTGAAGGGCACGAAGAAGCTGTTCTTTTTCGTCGACGACAACATCACCTCGAACCTCGCCGAGGCGAAGGAGTTCTTCCGCGCGCTGATCCCGCTAGGCATCCGCTGGGTGAGCCAGTCGAGCATCAACGCCGCGCACGACGAGGAGTTTCTCGACCTGCTCGCCCGCAGCGGATGCCAAGGCGTGCTGATCGGATTCGAGAGCCTGAATCCGGCGAACCTCAAGCTGATGAACAAGTCGTTCAACTCGATGCGCGGCGGCTTCACCCAGGCGCTCGCCAATCTGCGACGCCACCGGATCCGCGTCTACGGCACGTTCATCTTCGGCTACGACGGCGACACGCCCGGGAGCTTCGGCCCAACGGTGGATTTCGCAGAGGAGCACGCGCTCTACATCGCGGCGTTCAACCACCTCACGCCGTTTCCCGGCACGCCGCTCTACGCGCGGCTCGTGCAGGAGAATCGGATGCTCTACGAGGCTTGGTGGCTCGACGACCGCTACAGCTACAACCGCATCCCTTTCCAACCGCGCGGCATGGAGCCCGAGGAGCTTCAACGCGGCTGCCTCGCCGCGCGCCGCCGCTTCTATTCGTGGCCGGGCATCCTCCGTCGCAGCCTCGCGCCTGTGAACCGCAGCAACGGTTTCATGTGGCGGAATTTCTACCTCATCAACGCGCTTCATCGCGACGACGTGTCACTGCGCGACCATTACCCGCTTGGCGACGAGGCGTGGCGCGGACGGATCATCGAGGCAAATTGAGTGGCGCGCCCGACAGCCTGTCCTTCGCTTTCGCCACCCTGGCCGACGATGGGGACATTCGCCGTCTGCTTCGCGAGAACCCGATGCGCGGCGCCATCGAGGTCGGCTTCGCGCACGAGCCTGGCTATTTCCACGGCACTGGTCTCGCCGGAGCGACGGATCGCACACTCATCGCGCGCGAGCGCGGTCGGCTCGTCGCGGCAGGCCGGTGGGTCATCTCGGATCGCTGGCTCAATGGCGAAATCCGCCGCATCGCCTACCTCGGCGAGTTGCGCCTCGATTCGAGCGTGCAGGGTCGCGCGGACATCGTGCTTCGCGGATACCGCCATTTAGCCGGGGAGTATGTCCGCGACCCCGCCGACTTTTGTTTCACGAGCATCGTGGCGGACAACGAGCGCGCGCGGAGAATGCTCGAGCGCGGAGTGCGCGGGATGCCGCGCTATGAACTGATCGCAGAGTTCACGACAATGCTGATGCGCGCATCCGCATCGCGCTCCGCAAGACTGCCGCCCGGCCTGGCGATCGAAAGCGGCGAGACGGTCTCCGCAAAGGATCTCGCCGACTGTCTCAGCGAGTTCGGTCGCACGCGCAATCTGTCCACGCACTGGACGGCGGAGCGAATCGACGCGCTCGCAGCGCATGGACTCCCGCGAAGCGACTTCCTTCTTCTTCGCGAAGGCGCGCGACTCGCCGGCTGCATGGCGGTGTGGGATCAGCGTTCATTCCGCCAGATCGTCGTGCATGGCTACAACGGCGGGCTCGCGATCGCCCGGCCGGTGGTGAACCTGGCGGGGGCGGTGCTTGGCTTGCCGCGACTTCCGAAACCTGGAAGCATTCTCTCCCAAGCGATGCTCTCGCCGATGGCGATCGACCCCCGGTTGTCCAACGCGTTGCCGGCATTCCTTCGCGAGGGAATGCGCGCAGCCGCACGCCGCGGGCTGGAGATTGTGGCGACGGGGTTCGCGGTTGACGATCCATGCTGGCCCGTTGTCGTGCGCGCATTTCGGGGCCGCCGTTACGCGAGCCGGTTGTATTCCGTCGAATGGCCTGGCGCACCTGCTGTCTACAGGCTCGACGCCCGGCCCTGTCTGCCTGAACTAGCATCGTTGTGATCTCAACGACCGAAATCGTGATACCTCGCGTGCTCCCTTGCGGCGAACTTGATCCGGGGAGTCACGCCGCGATGTTCGCGCTCCTGACGCAATACTTTGAAGGCGTGTCGCAGGAGCAATTCGCCAGCGACCTCGCGGAGAAAAGCCATGTCATCCTGTTGGAGTGCGCCGGGCGGCTTGTCGGATTCTCGACTCTCCTCGCCTACGAGACGCGATTTGAAAACGAGCCGGTGAGCGTCATCTATTCGGGCGACACGATCGTCGCTCCGGAAGCGTGGCGCAGCCCGGCCCTTTCGCGCGCGTGGATCGATACCGTCAACCGGCTGCGGCACGACTTCACACGAGGCCGATACTTCTGGCTGCTTCTCACCTCGGGTTTCCGCACCTACCGTTTCCTCCCCGTGTTCTGGCGCGAGTTCTTTCCGAACTACGAGCGCCCTACACCGCCGGACATCCGGCGGCTCGCCGACGAGCTGGCGTGCGAGCGTTTTGGAGACGCCTACGACGCCGGGACCGGAATCGTGCGATTCGCGCGACCGCAACGACTGCGCCCCGCGCTCGCAGCCGTGCCCTCGGGGAGGCTACGCGATCCGCACGTCGCATTCTTTCACGAACGGAATCCCGGTCATGCGCAAGGCGACGAGCTCGTTTGCCTGACGGAGCTGACGGATGCGAACCTCACGCCCGCCGGTCGCCGCATGGTGCAGCCCGCCGGCGCATGATCGCCGCGGCGGCCAATCTCCTGTGGTTGGCTTCGCATTCCAGGGCGCTCGCTCGATTTCGTCACCAACTCGAAGCGCCGGAGAAAACACAGCGCCAGGTGCTGGCACGGCTGCTACGGCAAAACGCCGGTTGCGCGTTCGGGCGGCGTCACGGCTTTGCGGACATTCGCACGCCCGCGGAATTTGCATCTCGTGTTCCGCTCGCGAACTACGCCGACCTTGAGCCATGGATTCGAGAATTGATGCGCGGGGAGCGATCGGTCCTCACGACCGAGGAGCCCACGCATCTCGTGCCAACAAGCGGCTCGACCCGCGCGAGAAAACTGATCCCGTTTACCGCAACCTTGCAGCGTGAATTCGACGCCGCGATTGGCCCGTGGATTGTCGACCTGTTTCGAACTTGTCCCGGCGCGCTGTTCGGCCCCGCCTATTGGTCCATCTCGCCAGCGATCGCGCCCGAGCGGGAGGAGTCGGCTGTGCCGATCGGGTTCGCCGACGACACGAGCTACCTCGGCGGCGTGCGCCGCTGGATCGTCGGACGCGCGCTCGTGTCGCCCGACGTCCGGGAACTCTCCGCCGACATCGAGGCATTCACGCTCCATACGCTTGCGTGCCTCTTGCGCCGGCGTGATCTGCGGCTGATTTCCGTCTGGCATCCATCGTTCCTGCTGCTCCTCCTCGACGCGCTACCGGGGCAATGGACCAGGCTCTTGGAGCTGGTTCGGGTCGGTTCCGGTCGCGCGCGGGAGAAGGAACTCTCCCGACTCGGTCCGAACGAACCGGCGAAGCTCTGGCCAAATTTGAAGGTCATCAGTTGCTGGACCGATGCCCATGCAGAAACCGGCGCGAGCGATCTCGCACACCGCTTCCCCGGTGTCGCGATTCAGCCCAAGGGACTGCTGGCCACGGAGGCATTTGTCACGCTCCCGTTCGGTGGCGCTCATCCGATTGCGATTGGTTCACACTACTTCGAGTTTCTCGACGATCGAGGCACGCTGCACTCAGCGAATGCATTGGAGGTGGATCACACCTACGAGGTTGTTGTCACAACCGGTGGCGGTCTCTGGCGTTATCGTCTCGGGGATCGTGTGCGCGTGGATAGATTCGTTGGCCGGACCCCTTCGCTTCGATTTGTCGGGCGGGTGGGAAACGTCGCCGATTTTTTCGGGGAGAAGCTCTCTGAAGAGATTGTCGCAGGCGTCATCGCGCAATTGCGCGGCGACAGCAGCGGCGAAGTGCGCTTCGCGATGCTCGCGCCGGAAGTCACTCCGACTACCGGCGCCTACGTTTTATTCTGGGAAGGAACCGCACCGCCGTCTGCAGCCAAACTCGACTCGCTACTTTGCGCGAATCCGAACTACACGTGGTGCAGGCAGCTCGGGCAGTTGGGACCGGCGCGCGTCTTCGCCGTGGAGTCGAACGCGTCCGAGGTTTTTTTGCGCCGTATGTCTGCCTCTGGGCAACGTCTCGGAGAAATCAAGATCTCCCCACTCTCGCGCCTCACCGGCTGGACGGCTCACTTCTCCGGCTCGATTGCCGAGTGACCGGAGGCGGGCGATCGTCCCGCCGTCGCAGGCTATCCGATGTTCGGGATTTCCTCCCGGACATTCTGTGCTACGTTTCCCGACGATGAAAGTGACGAAGCTCCTCCACACCCGCATGCGCGTCGACGACATCGAGCGCACCGTGAAGTTCTACACCGATGCCCTCGGACTCGAGGTCTCGAAGCGCCACACCTCGCCGCGTGGCGCGCAGCTTGTGTTTCTAAAGACGCCCGGCAGCGAGGAAGAGATCGAGCTTTGCAAGCTGCCCGGCGCCGAACCTGTGAAGGTGCAGCCCGACCTTGTGCACCTCGCGTTCAAGGTGGACGACATGAATGCGTTCGTCGCGGAACTCGAGCGCAAGGGCTACAAGCTCAGCGACGGGCCGACCGAGACGTCGAGCGGCCACTGGATCGCATTCATCGACGCACCCGAGGGATACGAGGTCGAGCTGATCGCCGACAAGTGAGCCCCCACGGCCTTCGTTAGCGTTGGCAATCGTGGGCACGCACAAGCGTCGGGCATAAAGCCCGACCCACAAGAGACTCCGAAGAAGTCCCGATTTCCACCCTTGACCCTCGTAGTTTCCACAGGCTTCTCTCAGCTACCCATCTACTGCCTGGTGGTGTAATGGTAGCACAGGCGACTTTGACTCGCCTAGTTCTGGTTCGAATCCAGGCCGGGCAGCCAATTTGCATCAGCAAATTGGATGACCGGACTGGATGAGAACCTCGGTTCGACGGAGCGAACCCGGTGAGCGGAGATGGGGCACCCGAAGGGTGATCGCGAAGCGATCCCGCGAAGCGGGACCAATCCAGGCCGGGCAGCCATTCGACGCGCGGTGCGATGCACCGCTTGCTCATGGCCTGCCGGCCGGGCATACGAAGAGAGTGAATGCACTGATTGCCAAAGCGCGGCGAATGGCCCTGAGCAAGGGCCATCGGCCCGCGTCGAAGGGCACGGCGGTCGTCTACCTTTTGCGATTACGCTCCGGCACCCTCAAAATCGGCGCGACCACTGATCTCGAAAAGCGACTTGCTGACCACTTGTCAGGCAACGCGTGCCGAACAACCCAACTCGATCCGCCAACTTTTCTTCTTCGGACCGAAGTTTGTGCAACGTTCACAGAAGCGCGGCGAAGGGAAGCGCAGCTCAAGCGTTGGTCGCGTGCCAAGAAGGAGTCGATTGCCGCCGGTGATCTAGCCGCCCTCCGAAATCTGAGTAAGTCACGCGACTAACAACCCCGGTTCGCCAAGATCCTCTCCAAGCGGGAGCGAGGTTGGCCGCGCAAAGCGCGACTGCGGGGTGGGCCGGCGAAGCCACGCGCCACTGCGCCTGTTTGCGATGCCTTTTGCGGCAGGTTCCGAACCTTTGCTGCGCGTCAAGCATCGGTCCCCCCCCGGCTTGTCACACATTTTCGCGACATGCGCCCGATCCGAATTCGCGTTATCATCGGGGCGATCACTCCTACCCCAATATTTCAGCAACGTGCCTTCGGCATGGGCCGGCTGCGTCGCATCCAAATCGCGTTTTCCCCCAACACGAAATCGCATCTCAACCCTGCGACTGCCCGCTTCGATTTTGCGTCGCGCGGATTACGGACCGCGAGGCACGGTCGCGGTGGGTCGCACGTCCCATCACGTGCAGCAGCCTCTACACGCTTGCTGCCGCACGGGCAGGAATTACCCTGCCCTTGCGCCGTGTCCCGGGTTCTGTCCGCGGGAACTCGATGCTACTCACTCATGCCGTCCTGCCCCCAAACGCTCGCATTGTGGACGCTGGCCCTGCTTGCGACATCGACGAGTTGCTCCGCCACCTCGTTTCTGGCAGAAGGCTACTCGGTGCGCGTGTGGCAGACTGAGGACGGATTGCCGCAAAACATGGTGACATCCGCCGTGCAAACGCGCAACGGCTACCTCTGGTTCGGCACGGAAAGCGGCCTGGCCCGTTTCGACGGCGAGCGTTTTCAGGTCTTCAATCCCGTCAACACGCCGGAACTCGCGGACAGGCGCGCGGCGCGCCTGTTCGAGGACGCGCAGGGCACTCTCTGGATCGGTCACGAGGCCGGCGCCATCACTCAGTATCGCGCCGGGCGTTTCACGGCATTTGCCCCTTCGTCGGGCACCGAAAGCGAGCGAATCATCGGCCTGGGTGGCGACGAACAGGGACGGCTCTGGGCGATGCGCGAAAATGGCGCCGTCGACTCCTTCGAAAACGGCAACCGCCTTCCCTCGCTCATCGCTCCGGCACGCCCAGGCATGATGTATTGGTCACGGAGCACGAACGGCCAGATCTGGCTGTCCGAGAATGGACAGGTGGCCCGACTGGTTGATGGCGAACTCCAGAAGGTCGCTCTCGATTCAACGGACGGCTTCGGGTATTGCATCGCAGCCACGTCCGATGGCGGTGCATGGATCTTCTGTGACGACCGCATCCGCAAATGGAAGGACGGACGCTGGACGGAAGACCGAGGCGGCTATGCGTGGCCCTCAGGCACGCTCTCCTGCAGCCTGGAGCTGAGCGACGGCACGCTGGCAGTCGGCACGATTAACTCCGGTATTTATTTGATTTTCAGCGACGGCCGTCGCCCGGTTCGCTTCGACGGCGCCAACGGACTGCCGCAGAATTGGGTGCGATTCCTCCACGAGGATCGGGAGGGAAGCCTGTGGGCCGGCACCAGCGCAGGACTGGTTTCCATCCACAGGACGGCGTTCTCCGTCCTCAACGCGCCCGACCAGTGGCAAGGATGCTCGGTGCTCTCCGTGGCGCCCGGCCGAGACAACACTCTTTGGATCGGGACCGACGGCGCTGGTCTGTATCGCTACTCTGCAGGTGAGTGGTCGCACTTCGGCGAAGACTCGGGACTGGGCAACTTGTATATCACCGCGGTGACCGAGAGCGCCAGGGGCGAGGCCTGGGCGGGGAACCACTGGTGGGGAGGGCCGTATCGCCTTGAGGGCGGAAGCTTTGTCCGTCCCGAAGGAGTGGATGAAACGTCGAGCCCGGTGCTCGCGCTCCAGGCGATTTCGGGGACTGGCGAACTGCTCGTGGGCAATCGCGAAGGATTGCTCAAGTTGCACAAGGCGCGCTCGACGTGGTTGATGAAGTCGCCGGAAGGTTCGTCGGATGACGTGTGCGCGGTGGTGCGGGATCGTGACGGTGTCATCTGGTGCGGCTTCACCCAGGGAGGCCTGGCCCGGCTCGCGGGCGGAGAAGTGATGATCTACCGACGGAAGGACGGCCTCGGCAGCGACTCCGTGCAGTGTCTGTTTGCCGACGATGATGGTTCGCTCTGGATCGGAACGGCGGACAAGGGCCTGACGCGCTTCAAGGACGGACGTTTCGTCACTCTCGGCGTTGCACAAGGAATCGCCGATGACATCGTATGCCACATTCTTGACGACGACCTCGGCTATTTCTGGTTGAGCACCCATCACGGGATCCAACGCGTCGCGAAGGATGAACTCGATCGCTGTGCAGACGGTTTGATTCCGGCGGTGTCGAGCCAGATCTACGATGACAGCGACGGCCTGCCGATCATCGAGTTCCTCGGAGGCCGTCAGGCCGCGGGGTGCAAGACTTCTGACGGCCGCTTGTGGTTCGCGAGCAGCAAAGGTGTCGTCTCTGTCGATCCAACGCGCATCGAAACCAACACGCTCGAGCCCCCTGTTCACTTCGAGTCGCTTCTCGTGGACGGCAAGGCCGTGTCGTCGACCGGCGGAATCGTGCGGGATCGTCTGGCGCCGGATCATGAGCGCCTCGAGTTTCAATTCAGCGGCCTGAGTTTCGTGGCTCCGAGCAAGGTGTTGTTCAAATACCGCCTCGACGGAATCGACAAGACCTGGGTCGAGGCCGGTCCCAAGCGGACTGCGTTCTACAGCCGGCTGCCAGCGGGCTCTTATCGCTTCCAAGTGATCGCTTGCAACAACGACGGCTTGTGGAACACCACGGGCGCATCGCTGGCTTTTACGATAGCGCCGTTCTTCTGGGAGACCTGGTGGTTTGTCACCTTGTGCCTGATGGTGGCGGCGGTGGTGGTCGCATTGCTCGCGCGCTATCTCACCCGCCGGCACATGCAGCGGAAGATTGAGAAAATGGAACGCGAGCACGAGATCGAGCGCGAGCGCGCCCGAATCGCTCAGGACATTCATGACGATGTCGGTGCGAGTCTGTCGCGCATCGCGATGTTGAGCCAGCCCGGCCGCCGCGATCTCGTCGAGCCTGGGCGCACCGCCGCGATGCTTTCGCGAATCTACACGACCGCCCGCGAGGTGACGCGGTCGCTCGACGAGATCGTGTGGGCGGTTGATCCGCGGCACGACACGCTCGACAGTCTCGTGGATTACATGGGCAGGTTCGCACAGGAGTTTCTGACGACGGCAAACCTGCGATGCCGTCTCGACCTTCCCGTGGAAGTGCCGGCGTGGCCACTCACGGCCGAGATTCGCCACAACCTGTTCCTCGCTTTCAAGGAAGCGCTCAACAACGTCGTCCGGCACGCGAGCGCGAGCGAGGTGCGCATTTCCGTGATGCTCCACTCTGAGTTCTTCGAACTTGTGGTGAAGGACAACGGCCGCGGATTCGACAAGGGACACTCCGAACAAGCCGACCCCGACCGACTCGCGGCCGGAAACGGCCTCGCGAACATGAAGAAGCGCCTCGCCCGCATTGGCGGCCGCTGCGAGATATCCAGCGAATCAGGAGCGGGCACGAGCGTGACGTTCATGTTGAGTTTCGATGTCCATGATTCCAGTGAGCCATCCTCGTCGCGCGCCAGCACGCCAACCGCAACGCAACCTTTGTGAATACAGAATCATCAAATCCTGGATCCTCCGAGTCCGCGACCATCAGCGTGATGGTCGTGGAGGATGACACATCAGTGCGCAGCATTCTCAAGAGCTGGCTCGAAGAGGCCGAGGGCTTCAACTGCGTCGGCGTCTTCCCCGATGTCGAGAGCGCTCTGCCGCAGATTCCCAAGGCCAGACCGGACGTCGCGATCGTCGACATCAATCTTCCCGGTCTAAGCGGCATCGAATGCGTGCGACGGTTGAAGTCCCGCGTGCCCGAAACCCAGTTCGTGATGCTTACCGTCTACGAGGATTCGAATCACATCTTCGACGCCCTTTCCGCCGGAGCGACGGGCTATCTGGTAAAGACGACCTCGCGCGAAGCCTTGTTCGCAGCTTTGCACGAGGTGCATGCCGGGGGATCTCCCATGAGCGGAAACATCGCCCGGAAAGTTGTCCAGTCGCTGCATAGTGCAAAGCAAAGCCTCCAACCTTCGGCAGCGCTTTCAAAACGCGAGAACGAGATCCTTGGGATGCTCGCGCAGGGCTACCTCTACAAGGAGATCGCGGACATGACCGGAATTACGCTGCGGACGGTGAACACACACATTCGCCGCATCTATGAGAAACTTCACGTGCATTCGCGCGCTCAAGCCGTGGCCCAACTCGCGAACCTTCCGGTAGCGGGTGTCGATCGGAAGAGATGACGACAGGAAGTGGCGCGAGCGTGTGCAGCTGCCGCCACTTCGACCAGATGGGGCCAGGCTAACAGCTTTTATTTGTCTGCATCTCTCAGTTTGGATTTCCGCGTCTTCCTCGGTCTGCAGTCGATCGACGGAGCCGCCTGAAGGCGGAACTCCGAACGAAGAGCCCGCGTCCGACGGCCGGTTCCGAGTTTGGAGTTCCGCGTTTACGCGGTCTGCGGTCGAACGACGGAGCCAACGGAAGCGGATCTCCGAACCCCGAGTCTCACTGCCGCCCGTCGATCGTGACCTCCGCGAATTCGAGACTATCCGCACGCGCGACAAGCTTGATCGGACCGGCGGTGCGCGTGGCCTGCACGATCACCTGCGCGCAGCCGTTGAAGAGGCTGCGCTCACTGGCTTTGTCGAGCTCAAGGCTGCTGGGGTCGCCGTTTCCGACGCCGATGATCCGGCCTCCGGTCACTTCGAAACTCACGAGCTGACCACCCGTGGGCACGTGACGGCCCTCGGCGTCGACGGTCGAAACGGCGAACACCGCCACGTCGACGCCGTCGGCGTTTATCGCGGTGCGGTCCGGCGTGAGCACGAGCCTGACCGGTGCGCCTGTCGTCTCGACCTGGGCGGTTTGGATGTGCTCGCCGTTGCGGTAGCCGTGCGCGAGCAACGTGCCGGGCGCATACGACACGGACCACTCAAGGTGGGAGTATTTCTCCATCACCTTGCGACCGAGACTCTGTCCGTTGAGGAAGAGTTCAACCTCGTCGCAATTGCTGTGCACCCAGACGCTGATCTCCTGCCCTTCCCTGCCCGGCCAGTTCCAGTGCGGGAAAAGATGGAGCGACGGTTCGTCGTTCCACCACGCGCGGAAGTAGAACGCGGAGTCCTTCGGGAAACCACAGAGATCGTAGATGCCGAACTGCGAACCGATGGCCGGCCAATCGAACGGTGTCGGCTCCCCGCGATAATCGAAACCGGTCCACACGAACATGCCTGCGAGAAACCGACGTTGCGCGTAGTGCGACCAACCCTGCTCCGCGCTCGAGCCCCAGGCGGAGGGATCCCAGTCGTAGGCGCGCAGATGGCGGGCCGCAGGGTCGTCGATGTAGATCCCGCGCGTCTGGTTGAACGCGCACTCCTCGGTGCCGAGCATGATCTGGTCGGGGAATTTCTCATGCCATTGATCGGTGGTGAGTCCGCTTCCCGCGAAGTTGCCGAGATAGTTTATTCCGAGTGCTTCGACTGCGATGGAGTTTCCATCCCCCCAGCCGCCGCTGACCGCGACGGTGACGGGCCGTGTGGAATCGAGCCGTTTCACGAACGACTGCATCGCGGCGGTGATGCGCGCGCCAGCTTCGGTGCCCTCGACTGCCCACTCCTCGTTTCCGATCGCCCAGAGGATGATGCTCGGGTGATTACGGTCCCGGAGGATCATGCGGCGTAGATGATCGTTGTGATAGTCAGTCGTGCCGGTGAGGCGGTTCTCGTCGATGACTAGCATGCCGAGCCGGTCGCACGCATCGAGCAGCTCGGGAGCGGGCGGGTGGTGCGAGCAGCGGTAGGCGTTGCTCCCAAGTTCTTTCAGCCGGCGAATTCGGAAATCCCACAACGCGTCGGGCACGGCGACACCGACGCCCGCATGGTCCTGGTGATTGTTGGTGCCCTTGAGCACGACGTGCTTCCCGTTGAGAAAGAAGCCCTCGTTCGAATCCCACCGGATCGTGCGAATGCCGAACGGCGTTTCGTAGCGGTCGATCTCGGCGCCGCTTTGATCGCGCACGATCGTGACGAGCCGGTGTATTGCGGGTGTCTCGATCGACCACAGCCGCGGCGCGGCAACCGGCAGCGTCATCGAGAAGCCGGCCGATTCTCCGGCGGCGACTTCGAGCCCTGTGAGTGTTTTCGTGGCGACGCGTTCTCCGTCGGGATCAAGAATCACTTGCTCAAGCTGAAACACAGCGGTGGTCCCGCCTTCGTTAGCGATCGTCGCGAGAACCGTGACGTCGGCGTGCGAGAAGTCCTCGCGCACGTCGGTCGTCACGAAAGTTCCCCAGTGAGCGACATGCAATGGTGCGGTCTTCGTGAGCCAGACGTGGCGATAGATCCCGGCGCCCTCGTAGAACCAGCCTTCCTCGAGCGAAGCATCGACGCGCACGACGACGAAGTTGTCGCCGCCGTAGTTTACGATTTCAGTGATGTTGCGCACGAATCCGCTGTAGCCGCTCTGCTCCGTGCCGAGGTAGTGGCCGTTGACCCACACGATCGAATCGCGGAACACCCCGTCGAATTCCAGGCTGATCCGTTTGCCGAGATCCTCGGCCGGGATTTGAAACGACTTGCGATACCAGCCGACGCTGTTCTCGGGGAAGTTGCGGCCGATCGCCTTGTAGCCATGGGAGCGGCTGCCTCTTTCGCTGAAGGGCAACTCAACCGCCCAGTCGTGCGGCAGATCGAGTTCGCGCCAGGTGGAGTCGTCGAACTTCGGAGCGGAGGCACCCGAGCCGAAACCGGCTTTCGCAAAATAGGAAAACATTCCCGAGGCGTGATCGAAGTCCTTGGCCGGATCGGACGCATGCCCGAGGGCGAATCGCCACCCCGAGTCGAAATTCGCCCTCTCGCGCGGGACGAAGGATTCGGCGGCGCGGAGCGAGACTGCCGTCGACACGAGGCAGACTATGATGAGCAAGTGGAGCGAACGTCTCATGACCGGGAGCATTGGGAACGAATCACGGGGAAACGGCGTCAGTGCCTCCCACCGGGGACCTGGCGCCGTCCGCACGAACCAGCGCCACGCCTGACAGTCAGGTGAATGTAGAGCGTGTCGTGCACGATTCCCTGAACTCAATAGCCGCCATTCGGAGGAGGGACCTCGGCGATCCCAAACCGTTTGCGAATCCGCTAAGTCGACGCCGACCGCGGCAGGATTCTCGCGACCGCGGGAGCCTTGTGGAAGGAGGGATGGCGCCAGTCGGCCAGACTGGCGCCACGTCTCCGGCAGAATCCCAGACACGTATCCGAAAGCGCTGGAATCCAATCATTGAGAAACTCAGAACAGCCTGGCGCTCAGAACGAGAACCTCATCATCAAATCATAGGTCGCGCCACTCATGATGCGCTGTTGGGCTACCGAGCCGTCCGGCTCGACCGCGGCGGTCACCAGACGAGTGTCCTCGCCTACGCTGCGCACGTTGAGCTGGACTCTCCAGTCGATCTTATCGGTCAGCTTGTGTTGATAGGCAATCCACGCATCGAAGTGCGACTCTGTCGGTCCGTAGATGGGATCGTCGACGTTGGCGATATACGCGGTTTCCCCGTAGATCTCGGTCTCATGGATGCCGTATCCCAAGATGGCTTTGTCTTCCCAACGCCAGGCGCCGCCGAGTTCGAGGCCTTTCAAGCGGCCGTCGACGAAGCGGTAGTTCGTGATGGCATTGAACCTGTATTTCCTCATCTCGGGCTGATCGCCGCCGATTAGGGCGACTAGGTTGAGGTAGGGTGCCCAGATATCTGTCAGGAAGCTGTTTTTCGCTCCTTCGTAGCCACCCCAGATGCCCGCATACTGAACGCCGCTGCCGAGGTAAACGTCCGCCATTCCCACCAGTTGTTTGGTCGCCGCCGCGCCGAGGCCAGTCTGCGTGGCGTCGACCTTGGAGGCATTGACGGTGATATCCCAGTTCTTCACCGGCCGAAACGTCATCTCGAACTCAAAGCCCTTGGACTCGAGGTTTTGTTCGATCGTCGGGTATTCGCCGTGGATGAAAGCGCCTCCGCCCATCTGGGGCGGGAAATACGGGAAGTCCGTGCCTTTGACGACGTGGCTCCAGTCGCCTCGCTTGATGGCCTCGACGTCGATGTTGTAGCCGTAGGCATCCCAATACGCCTGCGGATACAGTTCGGTGAATTCATTCATCATCGCCTGATTCGCAGCCGCCGCCTCAGCCGGATGCAGGGTCATCCATCCGTTTTCCCCTCCATAAGGCCAATTAGCCCAAGATTCTCTGGTCCATGCATCCCAAGTGGCCGGGACCTGGTAATACCCGTTCGCATCCTGCGGAAAGGTCTGGTGAGCCATGCTGTAGGCGTGCAGCGCGAGCGTCCATGCAGGAAGGTTATAAACCATGTGAGTCGCGAGCGGCTGCTGCCCCACGGAAGCCGAGGCATTGCTGTTCCGCGTCGTGAAGTAGGTGAGCCGCGCGGTGAGACGACCGTTGAGCCCATCGAACTGAACCGAGTAGTCGTCGGTCTCGCCTGCCTCGTTGGGGAGCTGCGAGCCATCGAGCCCATAGCGCACCCGCGGCGTCTCGTTCTCACCGTGGAAGTAGTAGAAGGACAGATCCATGCCTCCCGGGAGATTCTTCTTGATCGCCTCGGGCAGGTGAACGGCCACGCCGTAACTGATCGAGTTGGTCGTGGCCTCGATCCCTGTCGGATCATCGATGGCGTAATTGTAGTTCAGGTCGTAGATTCCCGTCACCGTGCTCCGATGCCGGCTGGCATCGGAACCTTGTTGGAATGTCGTGTCGCGACGATAGCCAAACGTCGGGATGATCGTGTTATCCCAGAAGTGTCCTTGGTAAAGAAAGGCCTCGGAAGTGATCTTCTGTCTCCTCTGCGTGCCGCCGGTGGCGAGCACGTCGCGAGGCTCTTCTCCAGTGATAAAGGAGACCGGCAACCTCGTGTAGCCCCTGTAATTGGCGGGATTATCCGCCTGGACCTGGGTGGTCGTGGTGCCGTTCCTCGTAAACGACCAAGGGTCGCTGGGATTAACCGAGGTCCCGGCGGTCCACTCCTTCGAGAAGACCGTGAAGGGATAGGCGCTCGGTATCGTGATCGGGGTCGCCAGGTTGCTCAAATTGGCGCCTGCGCCGGTCGTGCCCAGCAACGACGGGCCCGTGTAGGCCAGCCAGTTGAACGCATTGTCCGATTGGAGCACCTGCGTCGGGGTCTTGTCGCCGTTGTAAACCTTGTAGACCGGATCGAGGCCATAGAGCCTGTAGTTGCGGTGCTCCTCGAACTTGTCATAGCTGCCGGCAAGCGCGGTGAAATCCTGCTTGCCGAGGATTCGACCCAAGGTGCCCGTCATGTCGAAGTCGCGCTCGAAATCCAGGTTGTAGGCGGCCGTGACCTGGTAATTGTCGCGCTCGGAGTAGTTGATGTTGTGATGACCCTGGCCTCCGAACACCAGCGGCCGGCCCACATTCGGATTGGTCGTGGAGCCGGGCAGCCAGGTCGGGGTCTTGAGATTGTGGCTGTTCAGATCGAGGACGAGCCATGGGTTGCTGAGGATTCCCTTGTCGCCATTGAGATACTCCTGGTGATCGACGACGCCTTGGATGACCAGCCGCTCGTCGAAGAGGCTCTGAACAATGCTCACGTTGTAAGCGTTCCAGCGCTGCCATTCCCGCTTGTTGTCGCCGTCGATGAGCTTGTGGTAAAAGTCGAAAATGCCCGGGTCGGTGAGCGTCTTGTCGAAATACCTGACGGTTCCCCGGTAGGCGCCGGCAAACGGTCCACCATCCTGGTTGTTGTTTGCCTGCCGGTAGTAGTAATTCGACGCTCTTGCGTAGCTGTAGTAGCCGACGCTGTGGACGTTCCACGTGTTTTCGGTGGCGCCATAACCATTGCCGGTGGGTGACGTGAAGCCCGACTGACCACCGTCCAGCAGCGCGCCGTTTGTGGCATCGAAGAAGAGCTGCGCGTCGTTCGCCCACTGGTATTGGTTGGCGAGAGAACCGGCGCCCGCCCAAAGACTGTAGCGCGGGTCCGGGCCGACGCTCTCGTCCAAGTCATACTCCCACGGATTGTATCCGGTCGGGCTGGCATCCGGATCATTCAGGTAACCGGTGAGGTAGTCCAGCGGAGGGAGAATGCGCGGGTTGTTGGACTTCACCTGGCCGTGCTCGAAGCTGGCTTGGATCTTGGTGTATGCCGTATTCGTGCGGAGGAACTCCGGATCCAAGCGGACCGCGCCGTAGGCGCGCTGACTGTGATTGAAAGCCGGCTCTTGCCGATAGAGGCGGTCATCGTTCACCAAGTTGAGCCGGATGGCCACTTGGTCGGGCACCAGCACTTTGTTGAAATCCAAAGATTCGCGCGACGAGCCATAGCTTCCGTAGTGCACTTCGACCGAGCCTCGATCTTTGAACACGGCTTCGTTGGTCGCCGCATTGGAGATGCCGGACGGGCTGCCGGTGCCGAACAGGAACGAGTTCGGACCACGCGAGATGTCGACGCGGCTGATGTTGTAACCATCCCAGGGAATGTCGGTGGGGAAGTAGTTCCTGGTGTTATCCATGGCCGTCAGACCGCGGCCGCGATTGACCCCTGCCGGGTTTGTCAACCGCGTGCCTTCCGCCCCACCGGCGATGCCCTGGCCACGGACGCTCATGCCTGAGTAGTTTCCGAAAAGGCCGGAAACCTCGGTGCTGGGGGTGTAGATGAAGAGATCCTCCTGGTTGTTCACGTTGAGGTCGCTCAACAGCTTCTTGGTGATCACCGAAAGCGACGCCGGTGTGTCCTTGAGGGTGGTGCGAATACGGCCGCCGGCGAGGGTATCAATGGCTTTGTAGCCTTCCTGATCCGTCGTGACCGTAAACGGATCGAGGACGATCACATCGTCATCGACCTGATCGAGGGCCGGGTCGGCGTCAGATGCGGCCTGGGCCTGAATCGACCCGGTGCCGAGAGTGAGCGCCGTCAGGAGCGCCAACACGTATTGGGGAATTAGCTTTTTCATTTCGCGAGCTTGGGGGTTGTTAGTCAGTTGATCTGTCGGTGACAGGGGAATTGGGAGTGCGGTGCAGAAAGGGGTGGCGGGGTAGGTCTTCAGTCAGGAGGCTTTCAGCGGGAGCGTCTGGGCTTTATCGTTAAATCCTATGCGCCGGTTGTGCTCGGTGTGCTCTGGGGTCAATCGGCGGAGTTGTCCGCTCGAGGTAGATTCGCGACCTCGACCGGTCGCAGTTCGACGGACCATACGTCGTTCTCGCGCATCTCGAAGGTCCGGGAGAATTCACCGTCGTCGCCCACGCGGACGGCTTCATTGATGTTTGGCTCGCCTGAGGACGACGCGCGCAGCGTCGCGACTTGGGAACGTGTGAGCTGCGATGGAGAGCCGAGATCGCGCCAGGCCGATTGCACGTCGTTCGCTCGATAGCCGACCTTCGTGGCAAGAAGCGTGTAGGCGCCGGACGCGAGGCTGGTGAGCTTCACCTTGACAGGCGCCAGTGCCTTCGCGGGCTGGTCTTCCGCATAGAAGACCTGGTTGTTAACCGAAGGTCCTGGATGCGTAATCGTGAAATCCCAGAAGAGCGCCTGCACGCTGCCGTCGTCGCTGCGGCACACGAACGCTTCGGGATCCGCGCAGCCAAGCTCGGTGTCTCCCAAACGGTGCAGGAACTTGTAGGCGTAGAACGAGGGTTTCGGAAGGTCTTGGTAATTGAGCATCCCAAAGCCACCGTGAAACGGCGTCCTGCGCGGTCCCGCTTCCTCGAAAATATCCGTGAACGTCCAGTAGGACATCGAGTCCGCCGCGGGCCCGATGTGCCGCATTTTGTTCAGAATGAATGCAGTGCTGTGGTAGCTGTCGTGAACTGGATCTACCGGGGTGTAGGAACTGCTCCACTCGGTGTAGTGAAGTTCGGCCTTCGGAAACGGCGATCGGTCGATCTTCCCGCGCACGTTGCGCACGCCCGAGGTGATCGAGTCGCGATCGGGCGAGAGGACGGTGCCGGCACTTCCGTTTTAGTCGAGATAGCCGGCCATCGTCGCGTAGCTGTGCGTGCTGACGAAATCGAGCGGCACGTTTCGCTCGGCGCAGAAGTCGAGCGTCTCGTCGATCCATCCCTCGCCGGCGGTGGCCGGGCCGCCGACGCGATATGCTGCGTCGACCGACTTCACCGCGCGGACGCTGTGCTCATAGAGCTTGAGATATTCGGCGCGCGCGCCGGGCGCCCACTCCTCGAAGCTCTTCTTTTCGGGATTGCCCATCCAGAAGCCGTCAAGGTTCGGCTCGTTCCACACTTCGAAATACCACGAGCGCACCTCGTCGCTACCGTAGCGCTCGGTTACGTGCTGGACGAATGCGGCGACAAACGCCTCCCACTTCGCGTAGTCCTTCGGCGGTGTGATGTTGCCCCGCCACCAGAAAATCGTCTGCGGGCCGCTCGCCAGGGCCGACGGCATGAAGCCGAGCTCGATGAACGGCTTCATCTCGATGCTCAGGATAAAGTCGAACAGCTCGTCGACATACTGCCAGTTGTACACCGGGCGGCCCTTGTCCTCAAAGTAGACGCCCATGTCGTCGCAAAACAGGCCGTGAAACCGGATGTAGCGAAAGCCGCACTCTTCGCGCACGAAGCGCAGTTGCCTCTGCCAGTCTGCGCGGAGTCCCTCGTTCGCCCGGCCCGCCCCTACGCAATGCTCGAACATCCGATTCAGCGGTCCAACCGGCTTGTTGAAGTCTGCTGCAACGATCCGGACTTCGGCATCCGACCCGCGCGGAGTCTCGGAGGCGACTGCGTTCCCTAGGCTCGCGGCCACGACGACGCCTGCCGCCGCGATCAGCGCGAGTGTCGTCCACGAGAAGTGGACTACACGCCGCACAACGTCACGGTCGTGTCGCTCGGAGACGGGGTAAGAAGTTCGGGGCATACTCGTCGGGCGCCCGATGGGCGCGTCGACGTCATGCTAACAGAAGTTCTCCGAGACCGCCTGTCGGGAAAACTCGCTACACGGTCGCCCGCCCGCCCCGATCGTTGTGTCGTGACAGAATCTGCATCCCTTTCCGAAGATACCGGCTGAAACAGCGGGGATCTGTCTGGGAACCCGCAGCCCCAATACCCTGCCCGATGAAGCTTCTACAAACGCTCCCGCAACGGCATTTTGGGCGGTTGTGCCCTGACGTATCGTGACGAGCCCGAAATCTTGGCAGACAGAGCACCCTGCTACTTCGATGAACACCCCTCGCACACGTGGTTTTGCCGTCAGAATCCTTTTGCTCGCGGGTCTTGTTGCCAGCCTGCCGATGGCGATCGGTCAAACTCGGGAGCCAATCGAGTACGCAACGATTCAAGTCGTTTCCGAAGGCGACTCACCCGAAGTCGTGGCCGAGAAGGCAGCGAAGGTGCTGCCCCGGACGAACCAAACCGCGTGGATGCGGCTCGAGCGGACGTTCTTCCTTCACTACGGTCCGAACTCCTTCCGGGGAGTCGAATGGGGCGACGGCCGCGAAGACCCAGCGCTTTTCAACCCCACGGCGTTGGATGCGAACCAGTGGCTCAGCGCGATAGAAGACGCCGGCGGCAAGATGCTGATCCTCGTCAGCAAGCACCACGATGGACTCTGCTTCTGGCCTTCGCGCTACACGAAGCACTCGGTCGCTTCGAGCCCTTGGCGCGGAGGCCAAGGCGACATGGTCCGCGAGGTGGCCGACGCCGCGCGCGCTCACGGTATCAAGCTGGGCGTTTATCTCTCGCCGGCCGATCTTTACCAGTTGCGCACCAATCCCAAGAATCCCGCGGGCTACTACGGAAACGGCAGCGCCAAAGTTCGCTCCACCATTCCCACGGATCCCGCCCGCTTCCAGTCCGATCCTTCGAAGGGACGCCCACCACCGGAGGGTTTCGACAGCTACACCTACGAGGTCGACGACTACAACCGCTACTTCCTCAACCAACTCTACGAGCTGCTCACCGAATACGGGCCGATTTCCGTGGCGTGGTTCGACGGCGCGAATCCGGACCCGAGCGTGCACCAGACCTACGACTATGCGGCGTGGTATGATCTGATTCGCCGCCTGCAACCCGAGGCAGTCATCTCCGTCAAGGGTCCGGACGTGCGCTGGGTCGGCAACGAAGGCGGCGTCGGCCGCACCACCGAGTGGAGTGTCATCCCACTGTCGCAACCGCCCGAGAAATTCACCTGGCCCGACATGCACGGTGCCCTCGGCGATCGCGCGAAACTCACACCGGGCTCCCATCTCTGGTGGTATCCAGCCGAGGTGAACACCTCCATTCTCCACGGCTGGTTCTGGGCCGAGGGAAAACGCGTCAAGAGCCCCGCCGACCTCGTCGACTACTACTACACCTCGGTCGGTCGCAACGGTGTCATGCTGCTGAATCTCGCGCCCGACACCCGCGGCCTGATTCCCGACAACCAACTCGCGTCGCTGAGCCGGATGGCGCAAGTGGTCGAAGACACTTTCGCGCAGGACCTCGCCGCCGGCGCGAAGTTCACGGCCGACAGTTCGCATGCCGCAAACAACGCAGCGCTCGCGCACGATGGCGATCTCGACACGTGGTGGGAAGCAGCGCCGGGCGATCACCACGCCACGTTCACCCTGACGCTGCCCGCCGCATTCACTTTCGACGTGGTCTCGTTGCAGGAGGCTGTGGACCACCGCAGCCAGCGGATCGAATCGTTCGTCATCGAAACTTGGACCGAAGGGAAGTGGACCGCGCCGGCCGCCGTCGAGGAGCAGACCACCGTCGGTCGCAAACGGCTGATGCGGCTGCAAGTGCCGGCCACGACCGATCAGATCCGCATTCGCATCACCGGCTCGCGGCTCGAACCGACTCTGGCGGAAGTCGGTGTGTTCAAACAGTCGCTACCCGCCGCGCCGGTCATCGCCAATCGCAGCCGCGACGGCTTCATGGCAGTCACACATCCGCATCCCCTTCCCATCGTCTACACGCTCGACGGCACCGAGCCGACCGCGGAGTCGCCGGTCTACCGGTCGCCGATCCCGCTCTCGCGCGGTGGCACTGTGAAAGCCGCAGTCATGACTCCCGAAGGTGGCCTGGGGCTGTCCGAAACCAGGTCCGCCGTCGGTCTGGCGCCCGCAGGCTGGAAAGTGGTGCCACCGGCCGAAGAGGAAACCGGCTTCCCCGCCGTGCACGCGATTGATGCCAACGCGGGCACATACTGGAAAGTGCGGGCCACGACAGGCGCGGCCCCGCGGCCCACACTCACCGTCGACATGGGCGGCTCACAGCAGATCGCCGGATTCGCCTACCTGCCGCGTCAGGACTGGAACCCGGAGAGCGCGGTGGATCGCTGCCGTTTCGAGACCAGCATGGACGGGACCACGTGGACGACACAGGTGAAGGAGCAATTCTTCGGCAATATCCGGAACAATCCCATCCTGCAGGAAGTGCGCTTCGCGCCCGTCGAGGCCCGGTTCTTCCGCTTCACTGCGTTGCACGACCTCGACGACAATGGCTGGGTCGGTGCCGCCGAGATCACCGTGCTGCCCGCCGAAACAGAAGGCGCTCGTTGAGAGCATAGAAAACCGACACAAGATTTCAAAGGCTGCATCGCTTCCCTTTCGCCCTAGACCCAATGCAACTCCGTCGTCCCTTCTCGTTTCTTTCGATCACGTTGTTGCTGATCGCAGCCGCCCCTCTCGCAGCGCAGACGATTCAGGTAACAGTGGATGGCGCACAAGACCGCATCGCCGTCTCGCCCTACCTCTATGGCAAGAACGACGGAGTCGGCCACCCGAGCTCGCCCCTGAGCGCTTCGGGCTTTCAGTTGTTCCGCGACGCCGGGGTGAAGATGTTGCGCATGAACGGCGGCAACAACGGCACCAAATACAACTGGCAGAAGAGGCTCACTTCGCATCCCGACTGGTACAACAACGTCTACGCATCCGCAGACTGGGACTATTCCCAGACGCAGATGCAGCGGCATCTGCCGGGCGTTCAGGCGATGTATTGTTTCCAACTGATCGGCAAAGTCGCGGACAACACGCAGAGCAATTTCAACGACTGGGGCTACAACCAGAGCCAGTGGTGGTCCGGCGTCGGCCAGAACCTTGCCGGCGGCGGAACTCCCAATCCCGCCGGCGGCCACAATGCACTCACGGAGGGAAGTCCCGCGCTCTACCTGACGGACAGCACTCCAGAGATATCCACCGCAATTCTCGACCACTGGATCAAGCCCACCGGCCTCGGGCTCGATCGCAGCCAGTTCCTCTATTGGAACATGGACAACGAACCCGAGATCTGGGAGGGCACGCACGACGACGTGATGCCCACGCAGCTTCCCGCGGAGCAGTTCATGCAGCGCTACTTCGCCTACGCACGCGCTGCACGCGCCCGGTTCCCGGAGATCAAGCTCGTGGGTCCGGTTCCGGCCAACGAGTGGCAGTGGTATAACTGGCCGGGCGGAATCACCGCCGAAGGCAGGAGCTGGCCGTGGCTCGAATACTTCATCAAGCGGATCGGCGAGGAGCAGGCGCGCACCGGCATCCGGATGCTCGATGTCCTCGACATCCACTACTACCCGGGCGCCTCGAATCCCGCCGACGTCGTGCAACTGCACCGCACGTTCTTCGACAGAACTTACGTGAACCCCGACGCCAACGGCGTGAAGACCGTCAATGGCGGCTGGGATGATTCCATCAGACAGGAATACATCTTCGGCCGCTGCGAGGAGTGGCTCGAGCAGTATTTCGGCGACGACCATGGCGTCACATTCTCCGTGACAGAAACCGGAGTGCCGGTCAGCAACGCGCCACTGGCGTCGGTCTGGTATGCCTCGATCCTCGGCGAGTTCATGAAGCACGGCGTCGAGATCTTCACCCCCTGGAGCTGGCAGCCCGGCATGTGGGAAGTGCTCCATCTCTTCTCGCGCTACAACCGCTCGACCTCGGTGCGCGCGGTCTCGGACGACGAGACCAAGGTGTCCGCCTACGCCACGCTCGATCCACACTC
>DATKCJ010000004.1:0-23849 GCA_035513275.1 Opitutaceae bacterium | reverse complement strand
GTTGGGCTTTGATCCCGACGGTTTGGTCTGCTGTCGCGACTGAGTCGGGCATAAAGCCCGACCCACAATTCGGAGGACTCCAAGGGAGCCCATGCAGCTCCGAATCTCGGTGACCTCCTTCCGCACTCCGTGTTCTCTGTGTCAAAAATTTGGTTCCGAGAATGTAGCTCGATCCCATGCAACGCACCCTGCCCTTCGTTCTCATCACGTTGCTCGCGTCGTCCGCGCTCGCGGCATCTCCCGCGCGCTATTTCCCACCCGCAGGCGCGTGGGAACACATCGCCCCCGCCGAGGCCGGACTCGACCCCGCGGGTGTCGCCGCCGCGGTGCAGCACGCGATCGACAACGAGTCGAAGGACTCGCGCGATCTCACGGTGATGCAGCAGGCATCGTTCGGCCGCGAGCCGATGAACGAGCCGCTCGGTCCGCTCGGCGATCGCGGCGCGCCGACGGGAACAATCGTGCGGCATGGACGGATCGTCGCCGAGTGGGGCGAGCCCGAGCGCGTGTCGGCGACATTCAGTGTGACGAAGAGTTTCCTCTCGACAGTCGTCGGTGTGGCCATCGACCGCGGGAAGATTCCCGACGTGAACTCGCCCGTCCGTGAGCTGGTGCAGACGGAGCATTTCGCATCGGATCGTCACGCTCGGATCACATGGGATCACCTGCTCCGCCAGACCAGCGACTGGGAAGGCACACTCTGGGGCAAGCCCGACTGGGCCGACCGTCCGCCGCGCGACGTGCCGATCGAGGAACACAAGAAGCGTGTGCATGGCGAACCCGGCGCCGCCTACAAATACAACGACACGCGCGTGAACCTGCTCGCCCTCGCCGCGCTCCACGTGTGGCGCAAGCCGCTGCCCGACGTGCTTCGCGAAAGCATCATGGAGCCGATCGGCGCCTCGAGCACATGGGCGTGGCACGGCTACTCGACCTCCTGGACGGAGATCGACGGCAAGCGAGTACAGTCGGTGAGCGGCGGCGCGCACTTCGGTGGCGGCATGTTCATCGACGCGCGCGACATGGCGCGCTTCGGATTGCTCACGCTGCATCGCGGCCGCTGGGGCAACCGGCAGTTGCTCTCGGAGAAATGGGTGGCGCAGGCCCTCACGCCAACCGACGTGCAACCGACCTACGGCTACATGAACTGGTTTCTCAACACCGACCAGAAACTCTACCCCGCCGCACCCGCGTCCGCATTCGTGCACACCGGCGCCGGATCAAATCTGATCTACGTCGACCCCGAGCACGACATCGTGGCGGTCGTTCGCTGGATCGACGGCCGCGCCATGAACGGCTTCATCGAGAAGCTGCTGGGTGCGGTGATGGAGTAGCTATCTCGCGCACCGCTTAGCGCCAGTCGAGGACCGTCAAGCCGGGCACGCGCTCAAAGTGTTCGTCTCGCGTGGCCAGTGGCAGACCGTGCTCCAGTGCAACCGCCGCGATCCACAGGTCGTTCTCTGGAATCGGAGTGCCAGCCAATGCGAGTTGTTGCTTCAAGGCTCCATAACGCTCGGCTGTGGCTGGACCAGCCGGCACGATGACGACAGCGCGCAGCCAGTGCGTGAGTTGGCTCAAGTTCTCATCGGCACGAGCCGAGTGTCTGATCCCAAAATGCAGCTCGCCGAGCGCGATTGCGGACAGATAGCGCGTCCGGTTTTCAGAGAGTCGCTGGCTAACCTTGGCAACACCACGCAGGTGCGCGACCGCGACCGTGGTGTCCAGGAAAACGTCACCAGTCACGCGGATCGATCCTCTCGCATCCTTCTTCGATGGCTTTCTCGATGGCTTCACCGTCCGGACCACTCCATACCCCCGATGTTTCGCGAAGAATCGCCAGTTGGTCGGCGCTCGTCGCTTCCCGCAAGCGGTGGACGTAACCGGCCACCTCCTCCAACTTGGCTGGCGGCAGAGTGCGCAGGTCCTCGACGATGGCTTCCAAGGTGCTCATGGGGACAAGTTATCGGCAGGTGCCTCGTCGGCAAGCTCCGGCATGCACTCGACCGGCCGGAGACCTAGGTCGTCCGCTCGGGCGACCGGCAGTTAGTTTCGGAAGCGTGGATCGCGCAGTCGCTCACGCCGGGAGAAGTGAAGACCGACTACGGCTTCATGAACTACGATCTGAACACCGACCGGAAGCGTTACCCCGCCTCACCCTCGACGGCATTCGTGCACACCGGCGCCGGTTCGAATCTCATCTATGTCGCCCCAGAACACGACATCGTCGCCGTCGTCCGCTGGATCCAAGGCAGCGCAATGAATGGGTTCATCGAGAAGCTGCTGGGCGCGGTGAGGGAGTAGCACCTCGCCCGTCCTGCAGGATTGCGTCCCTGGGCGGCGCGGATCATCTGAGTCGTTCGGCAACAACGATGTATCATTTCGAATCCCTCCATCCGGATCGTGTTTTCAACAACGGAAAGTCGGTCGCGTATTGGCTTGGCCTGCTGCGAGAAGACTTACCTGAGGCATTTCGCACACCAAAAGCCCTGGCCTCTGCGATGTCATTCCATTTCGACATCGAAGAGCAGGCCTGGGATGCGGAGCACATACGGAGCACACCTGAACTCTTGTTCGAAGTGTTTGCGCCAATTGCTCCAGTTTCACTCGCAGAAGCGTGGTCGCCGTTTCCGTATGCGGTCTCGGCAATGGGAACTCCACTCGAGGCGGCGATCGACGAGAGCTCTGGCTGGCATCGTCCAGCGTATGCCGCGTTTCGAATACCCGAAGCAATGGCTTGCCCGACCCCGAGTTGCACCCACGGGAAGCACTTTGAAATGCTCATAGCGTTGATCGCGAAATGCTCTGGCAGTGGAGCCAAGGTATTGCTCGTTGCACAGCCAGGGTGGTCATACAACCGATGCAGTCGGATGCCGGCTCAGGTGAAGCCCATAATGCAATCCGTGGGATATTCCTACTTCGAGCGACGCGAATGGCCAAGGTGGAAAGTTTGGTAACGAGAGGAGAGTCCGATCGGTGCAGAGAATTCAGCTCAGCTTTGCTTTCCGACTTGTCTGAGCTCAAATGTTGGGCCCATGAGCACTGGAAAACTCGAATTGCGGACACTGCGCACGGAGGATGAATCGTCCTTCAAGAGAGCAGTCGATGAGTTTGAGCGTGAGATGCCACCATGGCAGTTCGCGTTCGGCCTTGATCCAACATCCGACTTTTCGAATTACATCGAACAGCTTGAAGGGCACTCCCGCGGGATCGGCGTTCCCAAGCATTTTGTTCCGAACACGTTTCTGGTTGGAGTCGTCGAAGGCGTGATCGTGGGACGCGTTTCAATCCGGCACTCGCTGAACGATTTTCTGGCAAAGGTCGGCGGCCACATCGGCTATGGCGTCATTCCTTCCCAGCGCAGGCGGGGCTGTGCGACTGGGATGCTTCGCCAGGCGATCCCGATTTGTGCGTCACTGGGAATAGGAAGCGCCTTGATAACTTGCGACGAGAACAACGTTGCTTCCCGCAAGGTAGTCGAGGCCTGTGGCGGGATTTTCGAGGGAATCATCGATTGCCCGGAGACGGGTATTCCCAAGAGACGCTACTGGCTCCACACTGCGGCGGCGAATGAGAGTGCCTGACGCCGCGAAGCGGCTGGCTCTTGCCCTCGTGGCGCAGACCAGAGTTCTGGCCCGCTCTCCGAACGCAGGGAGAATCGTCCCTGAATTTTCGCACCCCGCCCTCCGCAAGCTGATCCTGCATCCGTATCCGGTCGTTTACAGGGTCGATCGAGGCAAACGCGTTGGGGGGACTTGCCCGCTTCCGGCACGGCGCAAGGCAGACTCTGGCGGCCGGAGACATTTGAAGGCACGAGCGGCGGAAGTGGTCGAGCGACCCCGGCCGCTGCCCCTCTTACAGTTCGTCTGTCAGGAATCCTTTGGCTAAAGGACAGAGCAATTCGGTCGATTAGTGATAGGTCGCATCTGTAAAATGGTGCGCAAAGTGATGATGGGTATACATTAAAATTACCAGCACCGCTCTTGCGCTTCCTGCTGATGTGGCCATTCTCTGAGTCGACGGAAGGGCTGGTGCCTTCCCGTAGTTGATTGAAATGCCTGAACCCACCCTGTGGGAACGGGCCTAAAACGCCGCTTCAAGCGGTATAAGGAGACGAAAGTCATGCTGACAATCGCCGCCATAGGAGTGTCCTGGTTCGTAGTGGTCGTGCTTTTTTACACGGCCATCGACGACTTCCGGAAGCATTCCGAATAAAGAAAACAACGCCGCCCCGGGGGAGTGATCCTCTGGGGCGGTTTTTTTTGTACCGACCCAAGAGGCGCGAGGAAGCGCGGGAAGTGACGCCAAGCATCGGGAAGGTAGGGGCGGTCGTCCCCAACCGATTCCATCGAGCGTCAGGGCGGCTGGGGATCCTCCGTCGCTCGGAGCTAGGGAGGACACGGCAGCCGCCCCTACCCTAAAGTCGGGCACAAAGCCCGACCCACAATCAGAACGGACCCGCGCTCGGACCGTTCGACAAGCTCAGGTCAGGCGATCGCGGCTACCTCGATCAGAATGGGCGTCATCGGGACACGCCGCCCAACCTACGGAAAAACGCTCCCGCACTTGCCAATCCGCAATCCGCATTCCGCAATCCGCACTCCGCAATCACCTCACCCCCCGGATCTGGCCGGTGCCGATGAGGACGTATTTGTAGGACGTGAGCTCCTCGAGCCCCATCGGGCCGCGGGCGTGGAACTTGTCGGTGCTGATGCCGATCTCCGCGCCGAAGCCGAACTCCATCCCGTCGGTAAAACGCGTCGATGCATTCCAATAAACGGTTGCGCTGTCGACTGCCGCGAGAAAGTTCCGCGCGGTCGTCTCGTTGCGCGTGAGGATCGCGTCGCTGTGGTGCGAGCCGTTCGCCTCGATGTGGTCGATCGCCTCGCCGGCCGAGCCGACGACCTTCACCGCGAGCTTCAAATCGAGAAACTCCGTGCGGAAATCCTCCGGTGTCGCGGCGACGACGCGACCACTCGTGCCCGCGGCGAGCGGGCCGGCGATTGCGCGCGAGCGCTCATCGCAACGCAGCTCGACGCCTTCAGCGAGAAGCGCGCGCCCGGCGGATGCAAGGAACGGGGCGGCGACCGACTCGTGCACGAGGAGCGTCTCGACCGCGTTGCACACGCCGGGCTTGCGCACTTTTGCATCGATCGCGATCGCCTCGGCCTGCGCGAGGTCGGCGTCGGCATCGACGTAGATCGCGCACACGCCGTCGAAATGTTTGATCACCGGCATGCGCGCCTCGCGCGCGACGGTCTCGATGAGTCCGCGGCCACCACGCGGGATGATGACATCGATCACACCCGACATGCCGCACATCGCCGTGACGTCGGCGCGGTCGGTCGTGGGGACGAGCTGCACGGCATCCGCCGGCAAGCCGGCGGCGGTGAGTCCCTCGCGCATCGCCGCGGCGAGCGCGGTGTTCGAGCGGATCGCCTCGGAGCCGCCGCGGAGGATGACGGCGTTGCCGGATTTCACGCAGAGCGAGCCGGCGTCGCATGTGACGTTGGGCCGCGACTCGTAGATGATGCCAATCACGCCGAGCGGCACGCGCACCTGCGAGATATTGAGCCCGTTGGGGCGCGTCCACTCGCGCACGGTCGAGCCCACCGGATCGGGCAGCGCAGCGACGCTGCGCAGCGCATCGGAAATCGCCGTGAGCCGCTTCGCGTTGAGCCGGAGCCGGTCGATCATCGCGGGCGTGAGCCCGTTCTTAACTGCAGCGGCGACGTCGGCGGTGTTCGCATCGAGGATCGCTGCCGACGAGCGGTCGACAGCGTCGGCCATCGCGACGAGCGCGGCGTTCTTGGCGTCGGTGCCTGCGCGCGCAATGACGCCAGCCGCGGCACGCCCCCTACGGCCGATTTCGAGAAGGTGGAGATTGGTGGACTCGGCGGACATCGATTCGAAATCAGAGTGTTTACAGAAGATAACGAAGGGAACGAAGACTCGATTGTTTCAAGACGACTCGGTGCGCTTCGTTACCTTTGTTGCCTTCTGTTCAAAGTCCGAGAATCCGGCTTCTAGCCTTTTGTCTCGACGACAGTCCCTACCTTGCGGCCGGTCATGATTGCGGCGAGCACGCCGGGTTTGCGGCCACTCGCAATGACGACCTTCACGCCTGCGGCGCTCGCGATCTGCGCGGCCTGGAGTTTGGTGACCATGCCGCCGACGGAGAGCGGGCCGCTCTCGGCGCGCACGAGCGCGCCGGCTGCGTTGATGTCGGTGACGCGCGGCACGAGATTTCCCGACGCATCGAGCAGGCCCTCGACGCTCGTGAGCATGATCAGCCGGTCGGCGCGCACGATGAGCGCGACCTCCGCGGAGAGTCGGTCGTTGTCGCCAAACTTAAGCTCCTCGACGGCGACGGAGTCGTTCTCGTTGATGACGGGAACGATCGTGCGGTTGGTGAGGAGACGTTCGAGGGTGTTGGACGCGTTGACGTGGCGGATGCGGCTGTCGAGGTCGCTGTGTGTGAGCAGGAGCTGCGCGACGACGAGGCCGTGACGCGAAAAGTTCTGGTGATAGAGATGCATGAGCCGCGACTGCCCGACAGCGGCGGCGGCCTGGCGGAGCGCGACCTCGGGCGGGCGCTTGTCGAGCCCAAGTGCATCGAGCCCGGCGGCGACGGCGCCGGACGAGACGATGACGCACTGATGGCCGGCGGCGATGAGCGCGGCGACATCGCTGCAGAGCCGGCGGAACTGTGCGCGATCAAGCGAAGTGCCCTTCCGGCCGGCGAGGATGCCGGAGCCGAACTTGATGACGATGCGTTCGCGGGACTGTTGTTTTCTCTTCACCTGGAAGGCCATCAATGCCGGAGAGCGGCGCGGGCCGGAAGAACAAATACAGGGAAGGTCCAATCTGTCTTTGTAGCCCCGCGCGTGAGCGCGGGGATCCGGAGTCCCGCCGCTCACGCGGCGGGCTACACGGAATAAGGCACCCTCTACTTCTTCCCCTTCGGCAGCGCCGAGGCGTAGAACGCGCGAATCGCCTTGGTGAACGCCACGCGACTGTCCTGCCACGCGTAGAACATGTGGCCGCCACCAAAGTGGTGGACGGTGAGGTTTGCCGCGGTGGTGCGATCGAGCCGCATGAGATTGCGGATTCGGTTCGTCGAGAAGTATGGCGTGACCATGTCGTAAACGCCGTGGGTGATGAACACCTTCATGTGCGGGTTGAGCGCCATGCCGTAGCGCAGGTCGTCGGTGGCGCCGATCTGGCTCTGGAGCGCGTGCCGCTCCATGTCGAGGCGCCAGCCTTTGTTCACCTCGTAGCTGAGGAGGTGGTATTCGCGGTCGGTCTTCACGCCGATCTCGCCGCGCAGTCGCTTGTTGATGCCGCTGGTGAACACGCCCTCGATGCCGGCGAGCGTCGGGTCGGGCCCGGTGAAGCCATCGCGATCCGGAAACGGATCGCGCGACGTGATCGTGGCGTCGTAGCGGCCGCAGAGTTTGCCGTCGGCGCGCAGGAGCTCGCGCGCGAATACCTCGAGCGAGATCCGGCCCTCAGCGCGTGCGACGAGCGCTGGCGGCAGGCCCATGAACTTCGCAGCTCGCGCGAGGATGCGACTCCTCTTGTCCGCGGGCATCGATGCGCCCTGCGCGAGAAGCGCCGTGAACTCGCCGGTCGCGAAGGCCTCGGACTCGCGCAGCACCTTGTCGAGCGGTGCCGACCTTTCAAACACGCCTGACTTGCCGTGAAACGTCGCGGCTGCCGCCATCGTCGGCAGCCTGTCGACCCACGGGAGCATGTCGTAATCGGAAGTGTCTAGCAGCGCGAACTCGAGTGCCGGTGAGATGAGGATCGCACCGTTGAGTGCGATGCCGTGCCCTTCCTGAAGCGAGCGCGCGAGCTTTGCAGCGCGGTAGCCGCCGTAGCTTTCGCCCGCGACGAACACGGGCGACTCCCAGCGATCGTGCTCAGAGAGCCATCGGCACATGAACTCGCCGAGCGACTTGAGGTCCTTGTTGAGTCCCCAGAATCCGCGGTCCTCCTGCGGCTTGGCGCCGCTCTTCGCGGCTTTCTTCGCCGCCTCGGCATCGGGGATCGCGCGGCTCCAGCCGGTGCCGACGGGATCGACGAAGACGAGATCGGTGAACGCGAGCCAGCTCTCGGCATTGCGGGTGAGCTTCGCCGGCGGAGGCGGCACAGTGCCGTCGGCGGTGAACTGCGCGCGTCGCGGACCGAGCGCACCGACGTGCAGGTAGGCCGACGCGGCGCCGGGACCGCCGTTGAAGATGAACGTAACCGGACGGTCTGCGGGACGCGCGGCGACGTAGGACGTCGAGTAAATCTCAGCGACCGGTTTTTCCTTTTCGCGAAGCACGGTCCACGCACCGCGGCTCGAATAGCGGATCGCAGCGCCGCCTGCGCCGCGCCATGTTTCCTTCACCTCGGCACCCTCGGGCGCTTTGTGCTCGGTTCGTTCCTTCGGTTTGTCCTTCTCCTTTTCCTTGGGGTCGCTCATCCCGGCAGCCTAGGGCGCGCGGGCAGCGAATGGCCACACCGAAGGCGGACGGCGGCGTAGGCCAGGCGCCGAACAGAAAATTCAAGTCGCTTTGTGGGTCGGGGTTTTTCCCCGACATCAGCCCGTTCGCCTGCAGATGAGTCGGGCATAAAGCCCGACCCACTGGAAACTGATTCACTGGCCGAAGAGGCCAGGTATCTTCGGACATCATGCCGAACAATCCGTCGACCCTGCTGTCCCTCCTGTGATGCTTTGTGCGAAGACGCTGCTCTCATCCTCATTGCTCGCCGTCTTCGCGATGGCGTGCGCCGCCGCGGATTCCGAGCACCCGCGCAAGATTTACGGCCACTACATGGGCTGTTTCGCCGCCGGGACGGGCGCGATCCACTGGCACGCGACGAGCGGGCTCGAGACGATGGATGCGCCGCATGCGATCTCACGCGAGAAGGATCCGTTGAAGCGAAAGCTCGGCCCGTGGGCGCGAGGCAACGTCGGCGGCACCTACCGGAACTTCGCCCTCGCGCCGCAGGAACGCATGCTGGAACTCCGCGAGGCAGCCGCCCTGGAGATCCGGCGCGCGATGCGGATCGGGCTCGACGGCTTCACCTATGACGCGTGGGCCGGCGGCGCGGGCGCACGGGAGCAGCTCGATGTGATGTTCGACATCTGCGAGAAGGAGAAGCTTCCGTTCGAGCTCACGATCACGCTCGACACTTCATGCCTCGATCCGAAGGCGCCCGGGCTCGAGGCCTACGAGGGCAACGTGTGGGAGAAGACGATCCAGTGGCTTCTCGACAAACACGGCAACAGCCCGAACCTCGCGCGGCGCGACGGCAAGGTGATGATCATGGGCTACCAGTCGATCTGGCCCGGCCAGTACTACATCTCTCAGCACGTGAAGCGCACGATGCCTGACGCGTCGAAGGCCGAGCAAGAAGCGGAGATCGACCGCCTGCGCTGCACCGAAGACGGCTGGCAGATGATCGTCGACGCCTATCGGGAGATGGAGAAGAACGTCGGCCAGCCGATCTTCTGGGAATTCTGCTTGAGCGGATTCTTCTACGGCGTGAAACGACAGCCGCCGAAGGACACGCTTGTGCGCGCGGCCGCGTTTCTCGCGAAGGAGTTTCCCGCGCTCGGCATGTTCATCTGGGAGGGTCCCGTGCCGGAGGTCGCGCGCGCCGTGATCGACGCCGGCGCCGAGTGGTCGCACCCGATGAAGATGCAATACGAGAACTTCGGCTACATGCAGGTCGCCAGCCCCGGTCTCGACTGGGTGCGCGGCGACTGGGCCGCGGCGCGCGCGCTGCCGTCGACACTCATCCAGCAGATCACGTGGAACGACTACCACGAGTGCACAAACCTCTCGCCCGGCTACAACTCCCGCTACGCCTACTACGATCTCATGGGCGAGTTCATCCATTGGTGGAAGACCGGCGAGGAACCCGCGTCCGACCGCGACAAGGTTTATATCTTTTCGCACAAATACTCCGCGGGCATGCGGATGTTCCCGTTCAAGGCGCGAAGCCGCGCGGACAACCAGATCGAAGTCGTCACGATCCTTCCAAAACCTGCGACGCTCCGAATGCCGGGACGCAAGACAGTCGACGGCGAATCGGAGTGGGAGGCGCCGGCTGGCATGTCGTTCAAGCGATTCCCGCTCACGCCGGGACCGGTGAGTGTCGAGCTCGTGCGCGACGGCAAAGTCGAGATCCGCCTCGAGAATCCGGAGCCCGTGAGCGACCGGCCCTTCCGGCAGGACACTGGCAAGGCGGCGATCAGCACCGAGTGCGAGCGACTCTGGGCCGAGGACTTCGGCGCGGACGAGCCCATGTTCGTCTACAGCGAGTATGGCGACGCGGACGGCGACGGGCTGCCGAACTGGTTTGAGATGCTCTGGTTTGGAAAGTTCGGCACCATGAAGACAGCCACAGTCGCCGAGCCCGGCGACGATCCCGCGGGCACGGGAAAGACGAACCTGCAGCACTATCTCGATCAGACGGATCCGACGAAGAAGTGAGCGCTCGGGGCGACAGCCGCGAACTGTAGGCCCTCCCGGCGCGGCGGGATCAACGCGCGACATAGCGTCGCCGCGTGAGGGCACGCGACCCGCAGAACGCATCGAAATCTGGCTTTCGGCGTTCTCGCGCGATTCCGACAAACTCTTCGCCCACGAGCGAGTTCCTGCAACTGAACGGGTGGGCGCAAATGAAGGTTGCTGTCGGGCATTAAGCCCGACCCACAAGAAGCAACCGAATGCCCGCTGCTCAGCGCGCTTGCAGTTCGCGAATCGCGCAAGTAGTCAGAGCACATCGACCCAGCCACCGCCGTTGTTTCCCACAGACAAAGGCACCTCCCCCAAAGCGATCGACTGCGACCGCCACCCAACACTTAGATGCTGTCCCGCACACTCATGAAACGGATCACGCCCCTCTTTCTCTCGGCCCTTGCAAGCTTCTCACTCGCGACCGCCCTGCATGCCGAACACAGGTCGGTGTTCAGCTTTCAGGCAACGAACTCGGCCGAAACGATCCAAGGCGTATTGGTCCTAAATCATGACGCAGTGCGCACAACCACTGTCACAGGCTTCAGCTTTGTGACGCCCGTCGACTTCCTGCACTATACCGTGAGTGATGCGTCAGGAGTTCTCGGCAGTTTCACGTTATCGGCGGACAATCCCAATGTTCTCACAATCACGAAGGGCGCGGACGGTTCGTCCCGGTTCTTGCTGCTTGTCGAGCCGGTGCCCACCGATCCGCCGTTTCCCGGTCCTCCCGCGTTCTCGATGGAGTTCTCGTATCCGGGCGCAGCCCCGTGGGGTGACGCGGTTCCTGATCGCACCATCACCGGGGCGACGGATGTCAGTCTCGGCGCAAGTGACCTCTTCACCGAATCCGTTTCGATCGTCGAAGTGACGCTCGGTGAGCTGGCCCGCCAGCTCGGCGCGTTCAACGCGGAACTGCAGAAGATCAGGAAGCATCGCGCAAAAGAGTCGGGAAAGTAGGGCAGCGGTCTGCCGGGCGGGATACGGGCCGAAAGTGGACGCCTATCGCGCGATCGGCCGCAGGTGCGCCGCGACCCAGTCGTGCTTGTCCTGCAACTGTGCTGCGTCCGGCATGTGTTTCTCCATGACCGGGTGAGGCATGTTGAAAAACGATCCCTCGGCGCGAACCGCTTCGCCGCGGCCCATCTCGAGGTAGCAGAAGCCGCGGCCGTCGAACTCCGCTGAAGGAACCCTGCCCTCGACGAGGTCCGCGATGCGATGCGCGGCGACCAGCGCCTGTGCCTCGGCCATCACGCCCGCCTTCGGGAGAACGAGCGGCATGTCGGGCTTGAAACGCCCGGGCAGCGAAACGGTCGTGACGTCGCCGACAGCGAACACGCGGCCCACCGCTGTGTCGAGGCCCACCTCCATCGTTCGCGCGTGGACGGGGATCCACGCACCGCCGCCGGTGAGGCCCGCCTGTCGCACGACCGCGGGCGCTGCATGCACCGGGACGCAGAGAAGCAGATCGAACGCCGCCTCTGCACCATCCGCGAAGTGGACGCGCCGGCTCTCGCCGTCGACGCGAGTCACCTGCCGTTTCGCATGGAGCGTGATTCCCCGCGCCTCGAGTTGCGACTTGATGAAGGCGCCCATCTCGGGACCCGCGGTCGCCATCGGGATTCCCTCGGGTGTGTGGATTGAAATCCGTGCAGGCACTCCTCGCTCTGCGAAAAGCGCATGGAGCATCATCGCGGCCTCATACGGCGCAGGCGGACATTTCCACGGCGGCTTGACCATCAGGATCGCGATGTCGCCGCCTTTGAAATCCGCGACGACGCTGCGCAGGCGCTCCGCGCCCTCGAGCGTGTAGAAAGTGTGGGCCGCCTCCTTGAGTCCGGGCACGCCGTCCATCGACACGTCGGCGCCGAGAGCGACCACGAGGAAGTCCCACGCGAGCACGCCATCAGGCGTCGTGATCGTGCAGCCCGCGACGTCGATCGACGCCACAGCGTTGTACACAAACTCCACGCCGGCTGCGAGCAGCGCGGCGCGCGATTGCGTGATCTCATCGACATTTTTCTCGCCGAGCATCACCCAGGTCTTTGTCGCGCCGACGAAGAACTTGTCCGATTGGTCGACGAGGATCACGCGATGGGGTGCCGGAAGGAGTTCGCGAAGTTTGTTCGCGGCGGCGATGCCGCCAAAGCCCCCACCCAGGATAAGAATGGTCGCGGCCATGGAAAGTTTCTAGCGCCTCTTTGACCGGGTGCAACAGCCGCGATTTTCCCGCAATCGATGCTGCCAAAGCGCACCGCTCCGGCCAACACTTGTGGCCCCATGAAGAAGCGAAACATCAAGTCGATCAAATGGTCCGAGTGGAAGTCACCGTCCGGCAAGTTTCACGGCTTCGGCAAGGACCTCTCCGCGGCCGTCGGCGACGTGCCGGGCGGCTGGCCGAAGGCAGGACACCCGTTCAACCTCGAGCTCGGCCGCCTCCCGCCAGGCAAGGCCGTGTGCCCTCTGCATCTGCACACGACGCAGTATGAACTCTACGTGATCGTCTCCGGCACCGGTGTGACCCGCACCCAGAAGCGCCGACACAAGATCAAGGCCGGCGACGTCTTCATGCACGAGCCCGGCGAGGCGCACCAGTTGGTCAACACCGGAAAGCGCGACCTTGTTTACTACCTCGTCGCGGACAACCCGCCGGTGGACATCTTCTACTACCCCGACTCGGACAAGTGGGGCATGCGCCCTCATCGCGGAAGCTTCCGCAAGCAACCGGTCGACTATCACGACGGGGAGGAGTGAGCGCGCGAGGCGCGCATTGCGGAGTAGCGCAGGTCTTTGACCTGCGTCGGCAGGTCAGAGACCTGCCCTACCCCGCAGTCACTTCATCCGCGCGCACGCACGGTGGCGCGGGCACGTGACGAGGTGGTCGTTCACCATGCCGACCGCCTGCATGTAGGCATAGCAGATCGTCGAGCCCACGAACTTGAATCCGCGCTTCAGCAGCGCCTTGCTCATCGCGTCCGAATCGTCGGAGCGCGCGGGAATCTCGGTCATCGCCTTGAGGTCGTGCTGCACGGGCTGGCCGCCGACGAATCCCCAGATGTAGGCGTTGAAGCTGCCGAACTCCTTCTGAACCTCGAGGAACGCCTTCGCGTTGGAAATCGCGGCGCGCACCTTGAGCCGGTTGCGCACGATACCCGGATCGGCAAGGAGGGCCGCCACCTTCTCTTCGTCGTAGCGTGCGACGCGTTTTGCATCGAAATTGTTGAAGGCCTTCCGGTAGTTCGCGCGCTTTTTGAGAATCGTCGTCCAACTCAGTCCGGCCTGCGCCCCCTCGAGGATGAGCATCTCAAAGAGGAGACGGTCGTCGTGCGCAGGCACGCCCCACTCGTTGTCGTGATACTCGTGATTCACCTCGGCCTCGGCCCACGGGCAGCGGTTCTTCATGACACACGAATCTTCACACAGACCCGCGTATTCGCAAGCGCACGCCGTCACCCTGCGCCGGATGTTGCCAGCGCGAGGCCTCGCTGGTTGCCTCAAGGAGACAGTCGGACATAGCCACAACCATGCGCCTCTCGCTCATACCGCTCGCGTTGCTCGTCCTGGTCCCAGGCTGCAAGACGATCGCCCCGGCGCCTCCCGCGCCCGCCGACATCGACCCCGTGCGCGCAGTCCTCGACGCGGCTGCGAGCCCCGAGGGAGTGACGGGCGTCTTCCGGATGGAAGTGCGCGGCACCTCGCGCCAGGGTGACTGGCTCTACCTCCACTCCGAAGCCGACTACCGCGATCTACGCAGCCTCACGATCGCGATACCGTCTCCGATCGCGCGCGATATCGAGAAACTCCTCCAGGGCGACCCGGCCGAGTTGCTGAAGGGGCGCACCGTCCGTGTCATGGGCACCGCGAAGAGGACGACGATCTGGTTCTTCGCAAACGGTGTGAGGACGGAAAGCTTCTACTACCAGACGCATATCATCGTGCGGGAGCTCGAGCAGTTTGAGATCGTAGCGGACGGCACTTTTCGGACAGAGCACGGCGGGCCAGTGACGAATCCACGTGTTGAACGCGATCCACGCGGCGTGCAATACGTGGACTACGTTCCATCGCCCGCCGAGATCAAGGAGCACCTCGAGGAGGACGGTTGGACCGACGTGCGCATCGTCCGCACTTTTCCCGACTACTTGCACGGGCCGATTCGAGCGCTGGCGCTCTTCGACTCGAGTCTCGGCGTCTTCCCCACGGGCGTCGCTGTGTCCGCGCCTCAAAACTACGGCCGCGTTCTCTTTGACCGGATCCAGTATCTCAACCTCGAGCTTGGAGCGAACGGCATTGTCACTGCGCCATTGGTCATGCCCGACGGGCGCACGGCCGTCACCTTCCACCTCGCTGCGAAGAGTCACTACGTGATGATCATCTGGGATCCCACCCAGCGCACGGGCTATGTCTGGCGCTCGTTCATCTACAACTCCGACGGCACGCCCACGGAAATGCGCTTCCTGATGCAGCGGCAGGACCTGGAGAGGATTTAGGCTGCGCGCCTCGATTGCGGAGTCCAAACGGGCGCGGTCAAGCCGCGCCCCTACTTTGGAGGTAGCGCGCCCATCGCCGAGGGGCGTGAATTCGATCGTGAAACTCCAAAGCAACGCGCCTCTCGGCGAGAGGCGCGCCACCACGGAACTGACCCTGGCAGGTCGGAGACCTGCCCTACTTCGCAATCCGCAATCAGATCACGACCATCGCAGGTCGTTTCGAGTGAAGGGCAGCTTGCGGATTCGCACGCCGGTCGCGGCGAAGATTGCGTTGCACACGGCTGGCGCGGTCGGCGGCAGCACGGGCTCGCCGAGGCCGGTGGTCGGGTTGTCCGTCGTGTGGAAGTGCGTCTCTATCTGTGGCGCTTCGGTGATTCGGAGCAGTTGATAGGTGTCGAAGTTGCCCTCGACCACGCGGCCGCGATCGATGTCGAGCTCCTGCAGCCATGCGGCGCTGAGACCGTCGACGATCGAGCCCTCCACCTGGTTTTCCGCGCCACTGAGATTTATAATCTGCGCGCCGACGTCGCACGCGGCGGTCACCTTGATGACCTTCAATTCACCGGCTTGCGACACACTCACCTCGGCAACCTGCGCGATGAATCCGCGGTGGCTGTAGTGGAATCCGATGCCCAGCCCCGATCCGCGCGGGAGCGGCTTGCCCCAGCCTGCCTTCTCGGCGGCCAGCTTCACGACGGCTGTCATGCGCCCGGCGTCGTAGTCGCCGCCGAGTTTGTTCGCGAGAAGCGCAAGCCGATACTCGAGCGGATCGCGGCCGCCGGCGTGCGCGAGCTCGTCGATGAAACTCTGGAAGACAAACGAGAACACGCAGCTCCCCGGCGCGCGCCAGGGGCCCATCGGAATGCCGCACTCGATCATCGTTTGCTCGGTGAGGACGTTCGGCACGAAGTTCACGGGAAACTCGTTTGCGCCGAGATTGCCGCCGCTGCCGGTGCGGCCCGCGCCGCGGTTGCCAAACGTGACGAAGTGATTCTTCCACGCGGTGATCGCGCCCTTGTCGTCGATCGCGCCGCGCAGGTAGTGGAAGCCTCCAGGCCGGTAGTGATCGTGGCGCAAGTCGTCCTCGCGAGTCCACGTGAGCTTCACCGGCACGCCGGCCTTTTGCGAAATCGCCGCTGCCTCGACGGTGAAGTCATTACTGAGCCGCCGGCCAAAGCCGCCGCCGCCACGGACCATGTGGATCTTGATGTTCTCCGCGGGAATACCCAGCAACTGCGACACCATCTGCACGCCCGGGCTAGGATTCTGAGTGGGTGCCCAAATCTCCGCGCGATCGCCGCGCACGTCGGCCGTGCAGTTCTGCGGCTCGAGGTTCGCATGCGAGATGAACGGATAGCTGTAGGCCGCCTCAACAACCTTGGCCGCGGATGCAAATGCCGCGTCGGGATCGCCGTTGCGCACGACCTCGGTAGCGCCCTTCTGCGGTCCGAGCTCGTCCGCCTTCTTCACGAAGCCGGACCAGCTCTCCGTCGCGGTCGCACCTTCGTCCCAATCGACGCGAAGCTGCTTGCGCGCGCTGAGGGCTGCCCACGTCGAGTTGGCGACGATTGCGACTCCGGGCATGAGCCCGTTGAGCGAGTCCGTGCCCTCGATGACAAATGCGTCGCGCACTCCTGACAGCGTCTTCACGTGATCGAGGTTCGCGCTGACAACCTTGCCGCCGAAGACCGGGCATTTCTCGAAGACGGCGAAGAACATGCCGGGCACACGCTGGTCGATGCCGAAAAGCGCGGCACCGGTGACGATCGCCATGTTGTCCACGCCGCCGATGCGCTTTCCGAGGATTTTGAACTCCTTCGGGTCCTTCAGCTTCACGGTCGCGGCCTCGGGCACCGGCATCGTGGCCGCGGTGGCGACAAGGTCGCCGTAGGAAAGCGTGCGGCCCGTCGGGAAATGGTGCACCTGGCCGCTGGACGCGCCGCACTCCGTCACCGGCACGCTCCACGTAAACGCCGCGGCCTCGACGAGCATCGTGCGCGCGATGGCGCCGAGCTGGCGCATCTGATCGTAGGATTGCGGCGTCGACAGGCTGCCGCCCGCGAACTGCGGGCCGAATTCCTTCGCGACCGGCGCGGTCTCGACCTTCACGGTGTCCCAATCGACCTCGAGCTCCTCGGCCACGACCATCGGCAGGGAGGTCTTGATGCCCTGGCCTGTCTCCGGACGTGCCGAGAAAATGGTGACCGTGCCGTCGCGCGTGATCTTGATGAACACGCTCGGGGAAAACTCCGTGGCCGCAGCGCCTGTCTCGGTGGTGGCGCCCATCACGGGCGACGACCAGAAGCCAACAAGCAAACCTCCGCCGGCGAGGCTGCTGACACGGAGAAACTCGCGGCGATTCATGTTTTCGGTAGCGAGGCTCATGACACCACCTCCTTCATCTTCCCGGCGGCGGTTTTCACCGCGGCGCGGATGCGAACGTAAGTGCCGCAGCGGCAGAGGTTGCCCGCGAGCGCGTTGTCGATGTCCTCGTCGGTCGGGTCGGGATTTCCGCGCAGGAGCGCGGCAGCCGCCATGATCTGGCCGGACTGGCAGTAGCCGCATTGGGGCACGTCGTGCTCCATCCACGCCTGTTGCAGCGGATGCGAGCCATCGGCTGAGAGGCCCTCGATCGTCGTGATCTGGGAGCCCGCAGCGACATTGACCGGGAGCATGCACGAGCGCATGGGCACGCCGTTGAGATGGATCGTGCATGTGCCGCACTGGCCGATGCCGCATCCGTATTTCGTTCCGGCAAGTTCGAGCGTGTCGCGCAGCACCCAGAGCAAGGGCGTGTCGGCGGCGGCTTCGAAGGTGCGTGGCTGTCCGTTAACCGCGAGGGTGTATCTTGGCATCGGTGGCAGGGGGTTGGAATGGCCGCGAGGGTGAATCGCGAAGACCGGGGAAGCGTATCGGAAGTTCCGGCGGGCGAAAGCCGGAAACTAAGAAATGCCGCTCAAATATTAGCACTAGGTGCCGCTGACTGCGCCTGCACGATTTGGAAGGAAGTGCGTGCTACGGCGCCCGGCTCGTCTCCCCGGCCTTGATCCTGGCTTTCGCGCGGTCGGGCACGTTGGCGTTCTCGATCTTTGTGTAATTGAGCGAAATCGTTTCCGAGGCGCCCGAGCGCTTCACGTCGGCCACGACGACCTCGTGGAGCACGAGCACGCGCTCGCCGTCGCGCAGGCGGATCGTGCCGAGCTTGCTACCTTTCGAGAATGCCTTCTTCAGCTTCGCTGCGTTCTTTCCCTCGGCCGGGATCGTGAGCACGACTGGATCATAAGTGCGTCGCGCGATTCCCTTGGCGTCACCGGAGGGTGCAGGAGCGGTCGCGGGAGCCGCGACCGATGGCGCAGCGCCGACCTTTGTCGTGCCCGGTGTCCACGCGATGCTCTCGATCTCGATCCAGTCCTTCGACTCGGCGGCGTTGGCCCCCGAATCGCCCGAGCCGCCGAGCAAAACGGCTAAATCCGGTGCGTATGCCGTCCCGGCCAACAGCGACAGGGCAACAAGCGAAAGAGTGAATCGCACGGTCTTCATTTGGAGCACGGGGTTGTTGGCAGGCTGACGCAACACGCGTCCTGCGGGCAATGGGCTACCGTGGATTGTGCCTGATGACAAGGCCTGGGCCGGGTGGCGATGAATCGGGCTGTCGCTGGCAAGTGAAGGCGACGGATCTATTGTAGGTTGCGCGCTTGTCGCGCAACGTGGCGCGTCAAGCGCGCCACCTACAAGAAAGTCAGCGTGGCACAGGCTTCCAGCCGGTGATCCTACGGCTGCCCATTGACAGGCTCAGGGTCGACGAGAAGCCGCATCCACTCGGAATCGCGCGCATCCGCCTTCGCGCGAGCGCTACGGCGCGACGAGAGCGCGCTCCTACCTCTGAGTGATTTCGCCTCAAGCTGCCGCCGGCGCGACGAGCTGACGCCATTCCTCGAGGCGCCCGAACCAGGGTGAGTCGTCGAGGAGTTCCTCGGCGGCGCGCGCCACGGGTTCGCCGAACACGGAACCGGACTCGTTCTCGATGGCGTCGGCAAAATGCACGATCACCAACGGGGTGAGTTGAAATTCCGCGGGAGCGATCGGCGCGTGATGGAGCGAGACGGCCGCGACGATCGACGATGGCAATCCCCAAACTGCGAGGAGGTGCGAGGCGATCTCGGCGTGGTCCACGCCGAAGATTCTCTTCTCCGCCTCGTGCATCGGGATCGACTCGGTGCGGGCGAGCTGGATGGCTTCCGAAAACTTTGCGGGGAAATTGGCAGCGAGGATCAACTGTCCCGCATCGTGCAGCAGGCCGGCGATCAACGCCTCCTCGATCGCGCGGCGGTCGACGCCTTCCGACTGCGCGATCGCCTTTGCGCGGGTGGCGACGGCACTTGCGTGGGCCCGGTGGCGATCGGCGTCGAAGCCTTCCATGTTGCTCTTGGAAAATTCGAGGAACGCGCTGACGGCCAGGAGGCTCATCATGGTCTCGTTGCCCGTGCAGCCCGAGCGCTCCCGCGGATCGGAGTATTCATGCGTCGCGCCGAAGTAGGCCGAGTTCACGGCGCCGACGACTTTTGAGAGCATCTCCGGGTAGCGCGCGACAGCGAGGTCCACCGCGTTGATCGAGCAGTCTGTGTCGTCGAGCATGCGGACGACCTCGTTGTAGATCGCGGGGAGGCTGGGAAGTTTCTTGAGCCGGCCGAACAGGCTGCCGAGCGCTTCGTTCGTGGACGCCCACTCCTTGTTGCAGGTCCGCTCGACGGTGGCGACGAGGTCGACTGCTGCGCACGGCTTCGTGAGAAACTGGTGGGTGATGTCGACGCATCCGGGAATCTGCCGCGGGTCGGTCTGACCGGAGATTCCGATGCGGACGGTGTTCGGGTTCAGGCGGGCGACTGCGCGCAGGAGCGTCGCGCCATCCATGCCCGGCATTTTCATGTCCGTCACGACGACATCGAATGACTTGACGGCGAAAGCCTCGAGCGCGGCGGCACCAGTCTGGCAAAACACCATCTCCCACTCGAGGCACATCGGCCTCAGCATCCGCTGCAGTGCTTGCAACAGGAACATCTCGTCGTCGACAAACAGTACTCGTTTCATGGCGTAGAGTTGGCGCGATGGTCGCGCGCGGGGAAATCTTTGGTTGTTGAGATTCTACTACTCCGACCGGCGCTCAAGGTCCGGGGCGTCAAGGCGGTGCTCGCAGCCAGCGCGGGTCCGCAAGAAGCGGGATTCGCCGAGCAGGATTCGTAGCGAGACCAGAACATCACCGGGGCCTGGTTCATTTTGTTGTATGCCCTATTAGCGGCCCCTTTCGGCTTTTCTGAACAGCACGTCCGCGCGGACCAGACGGAGGCCTCTGCACGCGTTCCATTGCATCCAACCCGTTTAGGTCAAACCGCTTGCAGGTGGATTCGACAGTCCTAACCAGCCCAAGCGTGGGTCGCCGCGGCTAGAAGAAAACGTTCACAGTTGGGCTACCGATCCCGGCGAGTTCCGCGTGACCTACCGCTTTCGCCAAGGCTTCGCCGAGCCAGGCCGGGCGCAAGTTGTAGGCCCGGTGCCCTCATCGGGCGTCAGGTAAGCGCCGCGTGAGAGCACGCGGCCTGCAGCGATCCAAAACCGGCCCGTCCACGGTTGCGGGCCCCCCGTCATCTCGCGCAGCCAAGGATTCGGCGAGGCAAGCCGGCCGGCGGCGCACCCGAGTCAAACACGATCGACTGATTGCAGGAGACTACGGTGCGCGCACGGGCGTGGGCGCCTTCGCGCGCTCGGTCGCCACCTCGGATTTTCCCTTCTTCGCCACCCACTCGATCTTCGTGTAGTTGAGCGAAAGTGACTCCATCGGCCGGTCGCCACCGCTGCTCGGCTGAACGCTCGATATGACGACGTCCGTGAGGATGTAAGATCCGTTTGCTTCTCCGATCTCGACCGTCTTGAAAACTTTTCCCTTCGCAGCCGCCTCGGCGAGCTTCGGGCTCGATTTGTCGACCGTCTTGGTGAAGACGAATGGCTTGTGCTGGCGCTTGCCGGTGGCCATGCCGGTCGCTGCGTCGCGTTTGCCGGAGGCCTGACCACTGCCGGCATCCCTCACCGCAGCTTGCGCGTCAGCGGTGCTGAACGATTGGAGCTCGATCCACTTCTCGTGGCCCTTGGCGCTGCTCTCACCGTCGACGCCATCGAACTTGATGTAGGCGGGGGCAAACAGGGTGGCGGCAAGCGCGCACGAACCTAACGCTAGCACTGTGGCACGTAGCATTTTCATGGATGGCAATACTCCTGGGGTGTCTCTCGGGGCAGTCGGTGAATCCGGCCGCGCTCCCGATTGGGGTGAGAAGGAAGCTATGCGTGCGGTGAGATTGCGCAAATCAAACGTTCGAGGGCGCAGAGGCAGCGAGGAAAGTAGGTTACCACAGTAGGGCAGGTCTTTGACCTGCCTTCGGCCTCCTTCGCAGGTCGAAGACCTGCGCTACCCCGGAACATCAACCCAACGCTTCGTCGCCGTCCTCGTCGAAGATCGAGAATCCGGAAACGCGACCGAAGCCGAGTGACCTGAACGAGCCGAGCAACGAGACTCCCGTGTTCAGCGTGAGGCCGGATCCGAGCGAATTCGATCCCCCTATCCATCCGTCGAACGAAAGACTGTCTAGACGTCGCAGCGTCGATGAGACATCGGCGACGTTGAAGGAGTCACCCGTCCCCGTTGAGTGGCCGGTCGCGTGGTCGGAATCGGAGAGCGAGAATGTCCGCATGCCTGCGTCGAGCATCTCGCCCATCAAGCCGTCGCTGTGGATTTCACCGAGCAGGTGACCAAGCTCGTGGCCGATTACGGAGAGAAGGTCCATGCCGATCACCGCGGTGGAGCCGAGCGAAGTGTCAAATGACGGCGCTGCGTCCACGAACCAGCCGAAACCGGCGGCGTTCACATCGATCGAAATCTTCTCCCACGTCGCAAAGCCGAGCATCGAGCCAGGCAGGTCGACGATCTCAAACTCGACCGACTGCAAACGTGCGAATTGATCGGCGCTCAACGCGCCCGAAGTCGACCACAGGTCGAGCACCGTGCGAGCCGTCGACGAGACATCGAACGACGAGACACTGGCGGCCGCGATATCAGCCGAGGCGGCATCCGCGGCGTGCAGCGCGGCGCCCCATGTCGCGGTGATCGACCAACTGTTCAGCGTGCCGGTGTTCTTCTTCTTGCCGTCCTTGATCTCGAGTTTCCAGAGGCCGTTGAGCGACTTGCCGGCGAGGATGCCGAGATTCCCCGTCGCCGAGCCGTTAGCGGCAACAGTGAGCAGCACTCGCGTGCCGTCCGGAGCGATCAACGTGACCGTGAGCTCGGACTTCGCAGGGTGCGTGATGTTCACCTGCACGGTCAGACTCAGGAGCAAATGAGCGTCCGCGACCGACAGATTGAATGTCGTGGTGCCGAAGTCCTTGATCGAGCCGCCAGCGCCGTTGTACGTCGCCGAGGTGGTGGCCGGGTTGACTGTAATGCTCACCGTGCCGATCGCGGTGCCGCCCTTGCCGTCGCTGACGGTATAGGTGAACGACGTGTTGCCGAAGAAGCCTGCATTCGGCGTGAACGTCCAGCCATCGGCGCCTTGTGTGAGCGTGCCGTTCGCCGGCAGGGAGAAGCCGGCGATTGACAGCGCGTCGCCGTCGACGTCGCTGTCATTCGCCAGCACCAACGCATAGGGGATTGCGAGTGGAGAATTCTGATTCGTGGAGAAAGCGTCGTTGCCCGCGACCGGTGCGTCGTTGACCGGTGTCACCGTGATCGTGACGGTCGCCGTGGCAGTGCCTCCATTTCCGTCACTTAGAGTGTAGGTAAACGTGACGGTGCCGTGGAAGTTCGCGGCTGGTGTGAAGAGCCAGCCTTCCGCGTTCGCCGTCAGTGTGCCGCTGCTCAATGCACTGACGCCTGTGACCGTGAGCGTGTCGCCGTCTGGATCCACATCGTTGTTCACGAGCTGAGCGCGCGTGATTGCGACAGGCGTGTCTTCCGCGGTCGTCACTGAGTCGGCGTTCGCGACCGGCGCGTTGTTCGCCTTTGCCACGTTGATCGAGACGGTGCCCATGGCCGTGCCGCCCTTTCCGTCGCTCGCGGTGTAGGTGAATGTTGTCGTGCCGTAGAAGCCTGCGGTCGGCGTGAACGTCCATCCGCCGGCGATCGCGACCAGCGTGCCGTTCGACGGCTGGGTGACCGCCGTGATCGAGAGCGTGTCGCCGTCGAGGTCGCTGTCATTGGCGAGCAACTGCGCGGCGGTGATGTTAACCGGCGTGTCCTGATTGGCGCTGACCGAGTCGTCGCCCGCGACCGGCGCGTCGTTGACTGGGGCCACGGTGATTGTGACGTTGCCCGTTGCCACGCCGCCCTCGGTGTTGGTGATCGAGTAGGTAAACGAGGTCGTGCCGTTCCAGTTCGCGTTCGGCGTGAACGTCCAGCCGCCGGTGGTCGCAGTGAGTGTGCCGTTTGCCGGCTGGCTGACTCCTGTCACGGAGAGGAGCAGCCCGTTCGGATCCGTATCGTTGGCGAGGAGCTGCGTCTCCGTGATGACGAACGGAGTGTCCTCGGTACCAGAGACAGAATCGTTCGCAGCAGTCGGTGCCGAGATATTCGCGCCCGCGCTGCCGTCGTCGGTCTTGAGCTGGTAGGAATCGAACTGCGCCGCCGTGCCCTTCGCGAAGATGCCCGCCTGGCCGTCGACGAGCGGTGCGTTGTAGACGAATCCGAGCGCGGCCGCTCCATCGATCGACACACTGATCGTCGAGCCCTTCAGGGAGACGTCGAGTGTGTAGGAACTGAACGCGTTGAGTGTCCGGCTGACTGCCGCGTCGATTGTCATGCCGCCCC
>DATKCJ010000003.1:0-3882 GCA_035513275.1 Opitutaceae bacterium | reverse complement strand
GCGTGCAGATCCGCACGGTGCCCGAGTGGCCGTCCTTGAGTTGTGCCATGCGGTCCTCGACATCGGCGATCGCCACGAGCACTCGCGAGGCGGCCTCGAACAACACCTCGCCGGCCGGCGTGAGCCGCATCCGCTTGCCGTCGCGGTGAAAGACGGGCGCGCCAGCCACCTCCTCGATCGCGCGCAACTGATGGCTGAGCGCCGACGGCGTGAGCCGGAGCCGCTCGCTCGCCTTGGAGAGGTTGCCCTCTTCCGCCACGGTGAACACGAGCCGGAGGTGCCGCAGCTCGACCCCGGAGTAACGCGTGAAAGTGTCGTCGGCAGATTGAATACCTTTCATCGTTTCGATGACTACTGTGAGATTCCGTCAAGTCGAGTTCGGAGCTATACTCCGGAGTCATGCGCTCCATCTTCCTCGACCTGTCCTCCGCCCTGAGGTTCTTCGCCCGCCGGCGTGCCGCAACCGCCGTTATCGTGCTGACCATGGCGTTTGCGATCGCCGCGAACACCGTCGTCTTCTCCGTCCTGAAGTCGTTCCTCTTCTCGAGCCTCGCAGTGCCCGAAGCGGATCGCGTGATGTTCGTCTGGACCGTGCGCGAGATCGAGGGCCGCGGCGGCGTTAACTTCTTCGACGCGCTCGTGAACGTGGAGCACCTGCGCGAGACCAACCGCTTCGCCGAGAGCATGGGCGCCACGCTCGGCGTGGACTTCAACTGGCAGCGCGACGACGGCTCCACGCAGCGCCTGCAAGGCACGGTCGCGCAGGCAGACTTCTTCAAGGTCATGCGCGTGCAGCCTGTCATCGGCCGCCTCTTCACCGCAGAGGATGAGGGACCGAACCCCGCCAACGTCGCCTTGATCAGCTCGCTCCTTTGGCGCACGGAGTTCAACGGCTCGCCCGACGTGCTCGGCCGCACGCTGCGCCTCAACGGAAAAGTGCAGACGATCATCGGAGTGCTGCCCGACGGTTTCGCGCTGCCGGTCGGCACGAATGTCTGGCTGCCGCTCGACATGCCTGAGCCGATGTGGACCGCCATCATCGGCGGCCGGCAACTCTCCAACTACGCGCGGCTCGCGCCCGGCGTCACCGAATCGATGGCGCGCGACGAGCTGCGCGCATTCGCACCGCTCGCGTTGGAAGCGAATCCCGACAACAAGAACTGGACGTGGACCGTGCAGCCGGTGCGCGAGGCGATCCTCAACGGCGCGGACCGCACGATCCTTTTCGTCCAGGTGGGCGCCGCGGTGCTCATGCTGCTCGCGATCTCGAATCTCGCCTCGCTCTTGATGGCTTGGGCCGCGGAGCGACAACGCGAGACGGCACTGCGGCTCGCGCTCGGGGCGAGCTCGTGGCGGCTCGTGCGCCAATTCCTCGTGCAAAGCGTGCTGCTCGTGGCGATCGGCGGCGCGCTGGGGGTCGGGCTGGCGGGTGTTTCACTGCCTCTGCTGCAACACCTCAACCCGAGCCCGGCTCTCGCGCGCTTCCTCACCGGGATCGATCTCGACACGGGCACCCTCGCCTTTGCCACGGCGCTGATGCTCGGCACCGGACTCGTCGCGGGCCTGCTGCCGGCACTGCACGCCAGGAAGACGTGCCATGCCGATGCGTTGCGCGCGGAGTCGCGTGGCACAAGCCTGAGTCGCGAAGGCCTGCGCTGGCAAAAGGCGATGATCGTTGTGCAGGGTGCGGTGGCGGTGCTCATCCTCGTCGGCGCCGGGCTCGCTGCGCTCGGCTTCTCGCGGCTCAACGAGATCCGGCTCGGCTTCGAATCGCGCGACCGCGTGGTGTTCCAGATCCAGTTTCCCGAACCTGCCTACGCGACGCCGGAGAAGCGCGCTCAGTTCGTCCGCGAACTTGAGGCGAACCTCGCGCGCGAGCCGGCGATCCGCGAGCACGCGTTTTCCGCGACATTTCCCGTCGGCGACATCCAGTGGGGAGGCGGCTTCACCGTGCAGCGCGCGAATGGCGAGTTCGACGTCGAACCTTCCGTGCTCCACTTCCGCCGCGTGTCGCCGGGTTACATTCCGCTGATGGGAACTCCACTCATCGAAGGCCGCCTGCTCAACGAGAGCGACAAGGCCGACACCCCGCACGTCGCGGTCATCAGCCAGACCGCCGCGCGGAAATACTGGCCCGGCGAATCAGCAATCGGCCGCAAGATGCGCCGCTCGGGCGCGAAGGACGCGCCGCTCGTCGAGGTCGTCGGTGTCGTCGGCGACGTGCGCGACGCGGGCGCCGGTCTGCCTCCGGGCGAGACCGTTTACATGCCTTGGGAGCAACTGTCGCTGCGGCGCGGGTGGGTTCTGCTCCGTGGCGACAACACCGCCGAGCTCTTTGCCGCGGGCCGGCGCGCGCTCGCCGCGACTGCGCCCGATGTCGCGCCGTTCAACGCGGCAACTGTCGACGAGCTCGTGTGGCAAGCCGCCGCGCTTCCGCGCCTGCAGATCGTGCTCCTCGGTGTGTTTGCCGTGATCGCGATCAGTATCACCGCGCTCGGCAGCTACGGCGTGATGAGCCAGCTCGTGTCGAACCGCCAGCGCGAGATGGCGATCCGCGCCGCGCTCGGAGCGACGCGAGGCGATGTGCTCCGGCTCGTGCTCAGGCAGAATGCGCAACTCGCCGCTGCGGGCGCCGGCATTGGAATCGTCGCCGCGTGGATGGCGGCGCGCTCAGCCCAGTCTGCGCTCACGGCGTTTCCGGCGGACACTGTCTGGCCGTATGCGGCCGTCGTCGCGTTCGTCATTCTGCTGACGCAGATCGCCAGCTACATCCCTGCGCGGCGCGCCGCGGCGCAGGACGTGCCGAAGGTGCTCGCGGGAGGGTGAGGCGGGCACAGCCCGCTTGATTGCGGAGTGCGGATTTCGGATTGCGGATTGGGAGGCGCGTTGAGCAGGTCGGTTGGGAGTGACGCTTTCCGAGTAGCGCGATGCTTTAGCCTGCGCTCCGAGGAAAGAAAGCGCGTGCTAAAGCACCGCGCTACTTCCGGAGCGTGCCTGCCTTAACTTTGGGCAACGATAGCACCAGACACCCAGCATCCTTCCGCCATCCGCCATCCGCATTCCGCAATTGAGTCTTCCCCTACTCCCTCATTCCCTCACTCCCTCCCCTGCCACTCTCACTTTCACTTTCACTCTCACCCGCAATGTCACTTCCCACGCGAGACGAAGCGCGCGCGCTGCTTGAACAACACGTGAGCGACGAATACCAGCGCCACCACGCGCTCATGGTCGCGACCGCGCTCGAGGGCTACGCGGCGCTCCTCGGCGGCGACGCGCACTTGTGGTTCGTCACCGGTCTGCTGCACGACATCGACTTTGAGAAACATCCCGCGGAGCACCCGGGCATCTCGCTCGGATGGTTTCGCGAGTGGGGCTACCCGGAAGACCTTATCCACGCCGTCGAAGCGCACGCCTACGGCTACAACGGATTCAACACGCTGCCACGAACTCCGCTCGCCGCCGCACTGCTCGCGACCGACGAGCTCTGCGGACTCTGCTACGCCTACAAGCGGCTCAACCCGGTCGCCTACGGCGCGATGAAGCCGTCGTCGATTCTCAAGAAGGTAAAAGAGCCGTCGTTCGCCGCGAAGGTCGACCGCCGCACGATCCACACCGGCTGCGAGCACCTCGGCGTCACGATCGAAGCGCACATCGCGAACGTCGTGCGCTTCCTCGCACCGCTGGGATTATGATTGAAAATCCGAAGGTAGGAGCCCGCTTGCGGGCGATTTTGTAGGTTGCGCGCTTACGCGCAACGTGGCGCGGCAAGCGCGCCACCTACATATCGGACATCGCCCGCAAGCGGGCTCCTACCTCCCGGGCAGAGGCGTCACCTCGAATCCGCAGTGCTCACCCCTTCCACTGGCTCGTGTTGTCCACGCC
>DATKCJ010000002.1:0-14491 GCA_035513275.1 Opitutaceae bacterium | reverse complement strand
TCGCGCCGCGTGCTGGTTTGGAAGAAGCTCTCCGCACGACAGCGCGCGGCCGCGCTTGCGCGGCCGTTGCAGGAGAGAAGGCCTGCGGTCTCCGCCAGCGTGAGGCGAATCGTCGCGGCCGTCCGTCGCGGTGGCGATGCGGCGTTGCTGCGGCTCACGCGGAAGTTCGACGGTGTCGCGTTAGAGTCGCTTCGCGTGCGCGAGGCGGAGTTTGTCGCGGCGGAAAAGGCATTGCCGTCGAAGGACAAGGCGGCTCTGCGTGCCGCGTTTCGGAACATCCGCGCGTTTCACGCGGCGCAGCAGTCGAAGCCGATTCGCGTCGTCACGCAGCCAGGCATCGTCTGCGAGAAGCGCAGCGTGCCGATCGGTTGCGTCGGCCTCTACGTGCCGGGAGGCACCGCCCCGCTGCCCTCGACTGCGATGATGCTCGGCGTGCCGTCGATGCTCGCGGGCAATCCGACACGCGTGTTGTGCACACCACCGGCACGCGACGGCTCGATCAGTCCGTGGATTCTCTTCTCCGCGCGGCTGTGCGGTATCACGGAGGTTTACAAAGTCGGCGGCGCGCAGGCGATCGCCGCGATGGCTTTCGGCACGCGCACAGTTCCGAAGTGCGACAAGATTTTCGGCCCGGGCAACGCGTGGGTCACCGAGGCGAAGCAGCAAGTCTCGCTCGATCCGGAAGGCGCGGCGATCGACATGCCCGCCGGGCCGTCGGAACTCATGGTCATCGCCGACCGCGGAGCGAACCCCGCGTTCGTCGCGGCCGATCTTCTCTCGCAGGCCGAACACGGCCCTGACTCGCAGGTCATCCTCGTCGCGTTTTCGGCGGGCTTCGCAAAGCGCGTCGCGGCCCAGGTTGCGAAGCAACTCGCGAGACTACCGCGCAGGGCGATCGCATCACGCGCGCTCGAGTCCGCGCGCGTTCTCATCGCGTCCGACGCCGACGAGGCCGTGGCGATCGCGAACGCCTACGCGCCCGAGCACCTCATCATCAACACCGGCGATCCGCGCGCGCTTCTTCCGCGCATCACGACTGCGGGTTCGGTGTTTCTCGGCGCGTGGACGCCCGAGTCGCTCGGCGACTACGCGAGCGGCACGAACCACGTGCTGCCGACCGCGGGCTGGGCGCGCTCGTTCAGCGGACTCGGGCTCGCGGATTTCCAACACAACATCACCGTGCAGTCGGCGACGGCCGCCGGCCTGACGGAGCTCGGTCCAGTCGTGGAGCGCATCGCGCGCGGCGAAGGCCTTGTGGCGCACGAGCGCGCCGTGTCGATTCGCCTGAAAGCTTTTCGAAAATGAGCGACGTCGATCCCATCCTCTCACTCGTCCGGCCGGCCGTGCTCGCGCTCAAGCCCTACAGCTCCGCGCGCAAGGAGTTCACCGCCGGCGCGACCGCGCCGCGCGCCTGGCTCGATGCAAATGAGAACCCAACGATGCCAATGGCATCGTTGCCCTCCGGCATGTCCGCCGAAGCTCAACGAGCGAAGATGGAAGCATTGGCGAAGGAGGGCTTCGCGAGACTCAATCGCTATCCCGATCCGCAACCGCAGGAGCTCGTCGAGCGACTCGCCGCGCTCTACGGCGTGTCGCCTGCGCAAGTGCTCGTCACGCGCGGATCCGACGAGGGAATCGATCTGCTCCTGCGCGCCTTCTGCAGCGAGGGCCGCGACTCGATCCTTATCACGCCGCCGACGTATGGAATGTATTCCGTGTCGGCGGCGATCCAGGGTGCACGAGTTGTGAGCGTGCCTTTGGTTCGCGAGAAGCACTTCGCGCTCGATGCCGACGCGGTCATCGCCGCATGGCAGCCGGGATTGAAGCTCGTGTTTCTTTGCTCGCCGAACAACCCGACGGGCGGACTCCTCTCGCGCGCGTCGATTCTCAAGGTCGCCCGCGAACTCGAGGGCAGGGCGATGGTCGTCGTCGACAAGGCCTACATCGAGTTCTCCGGGAGAAGCGTCCTCACCGCTGAGATCGCCAACACACCAAATCTCGTTGTCCTTCGCACGCTCTCCAAGGCGTTCGGGCTCGCTGGCGCGCGCGTCGGCGTCACCATCGGCGACCCCTCGTTGATAGCCGTGCTCAAGAAGATCATCGCACCCTACCCTGTGCCTTCGCCGGTCGCGGCGGCAGCGCTCGCCGCGCTCACACCCGCGGGCATTACGGCGGCGCGCGAGTCGGCCGCAAATCTCGCCGCGGGCCGCAAGGACCTCGCCGCAAGACTTGCCGCCCTGCCTGCCGTGAAACATGTGTGGCCGAGCGATGCGAATTTCCTCCTCGTGGAGGTCGTCGACGCAAAGCGCACGATGGCCGCGGCCCGGATCGCGGGAGTTGTGCTTCGCGACCGCAGCCGCGAGCCCGGACTCGAGGGTTGCATCCGGATCACCACGGGCACCGCGGAGGAGAACCAGCTCGTCTTGGAGGCGCTTTCCCATGACTGAGGATTCATTTCCGAGCGTGGCCCTGCCCGTGAGGGCAGGGATCGTTCGAGCCACTCCGCAGCAGGCGCGCGGTTTGTCCCGCTCCTTCCGCCTTCGCCAAGGCTTCGGAGGACAGGCACGGAGCGGGCTACGACGGATCGGATTACAATCATGAGAAAAATCCTCTTCATCGATCGCGACGGCGTGCTCATCGGCGAGCCGGAGGACAAGCAGATCGACACCCTCGACAAGTTCTCGCTTGAGCCCGGCGTCGTGCAGGCGCTCACGCGGCTGCGCGACGCAGGTTACCGGTTTGTGATGGTGTCGAACCAGGACGGGCTCGGCACGGAGTCGTTCCCGGAGGAGCAGTTCCGGCCGCTGCAAGACTTGCTGCTTCGCGTGCTAGCATCGCAAGGGATCGAGTTCGAGGCGGTCCGCGTGTGCCCGCACACGCCCGCCGACGGCTGCGAGTGTCGCAAACCGCGCGTCGGGCTCGTGCTCGACTACCTGCGCGCGACTGACTGGGACCGTGCAGCCGCGCGCATGATCGGCGACCGTGAGACCGACATGGAGTTTGCCGGAAGCCTCGGCGTCGCCGGCATCCGCTACAACCGCGACACGCTCGGCTGGTCAGATATCGCGCGCTTGATCGTTGAGACGCCGCGACGCGGCACGATCGCGCGCAAGACCCGCGAGACGCAGATCAACGTCTCCGTCGACCTCGATGCGACAGGGCCGTGTGCGTTCGACACGGGCATTGGGTTTTTCGATCACATGCTCGACCAGATCGCGCGCAACGCTGGCATCTCGATCCAAGTGCAATGCAAGGGCGACTTGAAGGTGGACGAGCACCACACGGTTGAAGACGTGGCTCTCGCGATCGGCGCGACCCTGCGTCAGGCGATCGGCGACAAGCGCGGCATCGGCCGCTACGGCTTCGTGCTGCCGATGGACGATGCGCGCGCCGAGGTCGCAGTCGACCTGAGCGGGCGCGCGTGGCTGGTCTTCGAGGGGAAGTTTCCGCGCGAGGCTGTCGGCACGCTGCCGACCGAGCTCGTCGAGCACTTCTTCCACTCCCTTGCTGACTCGCTCGGCGCCACGGTGCACATGCGCGTGAAGGGCGAGAACACGCACCACATGATCGAGGCCTTGTTCAAGGCATTCGGCCGGGCGCTGCGGCCCGCCCTCGCCCGCACCGCCGGCGGCGACGTGCCGAGCACGAAAGGGGTGCTGTGATGAGCTTCGCTCAAAGGCTCCAACCTCCAAGTCTCCAAGCTCCAGAGAAACTCCGATGGGAAAATCACAGATGTAGGTTGCGCGCTGGGGCGTTCTGCTGGCCAGCAGAATGGCGCGGCAAGCGCGCCACCTACACAGTCAGTCCCTCTCACTCTCACTGTCACTCTCCCCTCCTCCCATGCTCGCCATAGTCGACAGCGGCGGTGCAAATATCGCGTCGGTGCGGTTCGCGCTCGCGCGGCTCGGGGTCGAGTCGACGCTCACGGCCGACTCCGCCGTGATCCGCACGGCCGAGCGTGTGATCCTGCCCGGGGTCGGATCCGCGGCCGAGGGCATGCGCCGGCTGCAGGAGCGCGGGCTCGTCGACACGGTGCGCTCGCTCACGCAGCCGACGCTCGGGATCTGCCTCGGCATGCAGCTTCTCTTCGACGGTTCCGAGGAGGGCCCAACTGCGACGCTCGGCCTGATCGCGGGCCGCGTCTCGCTGCTGCCGGCCTCGCCCGGTGTGCGCGTGCCGCACATGGGTTGGAACACGATCGAGCCGGCGACCCAGTCTGCCCTGCTCGAGGGAATCGACGGGGGCGCGCGCTTCTACTTTGTGCACAGTTTCGCCGCGCCGACAGGTCCGTTCACCGTGGCGACTTCGACGCACGGCACGGGCTTTTCCGCTGTCGTGCAGCGCGACAATTTCCAAGGCGTGCAGTTTCACCCCGAACGCTCCGGCGCCGCGGGCGCACGCCTCCTGCGCAATTTTCTGGAGGCAAAATCGTGAAAACACACAGCTCGTCATTGCGAGGAGCCCGCGTCTGCGGGAGACGAAGCAATCCATCTAGATGGATCGCCGCGCCCCGCTTTCGCGGGACTCGCGATGACAGAAGGAGACAATCGTGATCATCTACCCGGCAATCGATCTGCGCCGCGGCCACTGCGTGCGGCTTTCACAGGGGCGTTTCGACGCCGAGACCGTCTATGGCGACGATCCGGTGGCGGTCGCGCGCGACTTCGCCGCGCAAGGCGCGAAGTGGCTGCATGTCGTCGACCTCGACGGCGCGCTCGACGCGTCGAAGCGGCAGCTCGATGTCGTATCCTCGATCATCGAGGAGTCCGGCATGCACGTGCAGTGCGGCGGCGGCATCCGGAACAAGTCCGATGTCGCCGGCCTGATCGCGGCCGGGGCCGAGCGCGTGGTGATCGGCAGCCTATGCGTGAAGCAGCCGGAGACCGTGCGCGCGTGGATCGAGGAGTTCGGTGCAGAACGGATCGTCGTCGCGCTCGACGTTCGTGTCGGCGAGGAGGGTGTTGCGCGCGTCTCGATCGCAGGCTGGCAGCAGGATTCCAAGAGCACACTCGAAGACATGCTCCTGAGCGTGCTTCCGGCCGGCGAGGGCCACCTGCTTTGCACCGACATCGCGCGCGATGGCATGCTCAAGGGACCGAACATCGAACTCTACGCGAACCTGCGGAAGAAATTTCCCGCGCTCCAAGTGCAGGCATCAGGTGGCGTGTCGTCGTTAGACGACTTGAAAGAGCTCAAGGCGCTCGGCGTCTCGGGCTCAATCACAGGCCGCGCTCTCTACGAGCGGAAGTTCACGCTGAAGGAAGCTCTGGCCGTCTGATCGTTCTCACACTTCAAATCGTTCTTGTTCTCGTAGTCCTCACTCTCACTCACACTTGCTCACTCCGGCCCAACGGGCCGCCGCGCCGAAGTCCGGCACCGCCGGACGAAGGCGGGTCACTTTCACTCTCACTTTCACTTCAGCATGCTGGCCCGACGGATCATTCCCTGCCTTGATGTGCGTGACGGCAGCGTCGTGAAGGGCGTGCGCTTCCGGGAGCACCGGATCGTGGGCGGAATCCTGGAGCTTGCCCAGCGCTACCGCGACGAGGGGGCCGACGAGCTTGTGTTCTACGACATCACCGCAAGCAGCGACGCGCGCACCGTGTCCACAAAATGGGTCGAGGATGTCGCGCGCGTGCTCGACATCCCGTTCTGCGTGGCTGGCGGCATCCGCACGGCGGACGATGCGCGCGCGATCCTTCTGTCCGGCGCGGACAAGGTCTCGATCAATTCGCCCGCCCTCGAGAATCCAGATCTGATCGGCGTTCTCGCGCGTGAGTTTGGCTCGCAGTGCGTGGTTGTCGGCATCGACAGCCTCGAGGAGGGCGGCGACTGGTTCGTGAAGCAATACACCGGCGATCCGACAAAGACGCGCGACACGCGACGACGCACGCTCGATTGGGCCGCCGAGGCCCAGCAGCGCGGCGCCGGCGAGATCGTGCTCAACTGCATGAACCAGGACGGCGTGCGCGCGGGCTATGACCTTGTGCAGCTCGGCCGGGTGCGCGCGCTCCTCACGATCCCGCTCATCGCCTCGGGGGGCGCGGGCGCGCGGGAGCATTTTCTCGCGGCGTTTCGCGACGCAGGGGTCGACGGTGCGCTTGCGGCATCGGTATTTCACAGCGGTGAGATCCGCATCCCCGAACTCAAGGCCTGGCTCGCCGGGCACCAGATCCCGATACGCACATGATTTCAGATGGATCGCCGCGGCCCGCCGGGAGGTCCTCGCGATGACAACCGAAAAACTTCATGACAACTCCATCCGCGGAACAAATCGACTGGGCCAAGGGCGGCGGTCTCGTGCCGGCCATCGTGCAGGATGCCGACACGCAGCAAGTGCTCATGCTCGGCTACATGAACGAGGAGTCGCTAGAGGCAACGCGTGCGAGCGGCAAGGTGACCTTCTTCAGCCGCAGCAAGGGCCGGCTCTGGACCAAGGGTGAGACGTCGGGCAACTCGTTTGCGTTTGTCGACGCGACGATCGATTGCGACGGCGATGCGCTGCTCGTGCGCGCGCGGCCGAGCGGCCCGGCGTGCCACCGGGGCACGACGAGTTGCTTCGGCGATTCGGGCGCAACGGGCGCGGGTTTCCTCGCGGAACTCGACAGCGTGATCGCGTCGCGGCTCGCGAACCCCGACGCAGCGGCGAGCTACACCGCGCGGCTGGCAGCCGAGGGCATCAAGCGCGTAGCCCAAAAGGTCGGAGAGGAGGGTGTCGAGGCGGCGCTCGCGGGCGCGGGCGGCACGGACACGGAAGTCGCCGGTGAGGCGGCGGACTTGCTCTACCATCTTATTGTGCTCCTGCGCGTGCGCGGGTTGAAGCTGACCGACGCCATCGAGGTGCTGGAGAAGAGGCATCGGAAGTAGATTTGGACTGTCGGGGTGTAGGGTCGCCGCTTGCGGCGACCTGATGGCATCGCGCAAGCGCGAGCCCTACATGGCTGGCGCGCGCCAGGCTCGCGCCCCGCTTTCCAGATTTCTCCTTGCGTTCAGCCGTCGCGCGATTCCTTTGAATTCTCACGCGAATCAGCCCCATGGCGACGAACTACACTGAAGCCAGCATCAAGACTCTTAGCTCCCTCGAGCACATCCGCCTGCGCCCGGGCATGTATATCGGGCGGCTCGGTAACGGCGGTCACGCCGAGGACGGCATCTACGTGCTGATCAAGGAGACGATCGACAACTCGATCGACGAATTCACGATGGGCGCGGGCCGCAAGATCGAGGTCGAGCTCAACGAGGAGACGCGCACCGTCCGCGTGCGCGACTACGGCCGCGGAATTCCGCTGGGCAAGCTGGTGGACTGCGTCTCGATCATCAACACCGGCGCGAAATACGACTCGGAGACGTTTCAGAAGGCGGTGGGCCTCAACGGCGTCGGCCAAAAGGCCGTCAACGCGCTCGCGCTCACCTACCGCGCACAGGCATTTCGCGACGGCGAGACGCGGTTCGCCGAGTTCGAGAAGGGCAAGCTGCGCAAGGAATCGAAGAACCAGCAGTCGACCGAGCGCAACGGCACTCTGATCGAGTTCGTGCCCGACGAATCGCTCTTCGGCAAGGACTTCAAATACCGCACCGAGTTCATCGAGGACATGTTGTGGAACTACGCGTTCCTGAACCGCGGGCTCACGCTCACGCTCAACGGCAAGCCATTCAAGTCGGAGAACGGCTTGAAGGACCTCCTCACCAAGGAGCTCAGTGGAGCGCCGCTCTACCCGATCATCCACCTCGAAGGCGAGGACATCGAGGTGGCGTTCACGCACGGCAACCACTACGGCGAGGAATACTGGTCGTTCGTCAACGGCCAGCACACGACCATGGGCGGCACGCACCTCGCGGCCTTCCGCGAGGCGCTCGTCGAGACGATGCGCAACCACTTCAAGAAGGACTTCGACGCCGCCGACGTCCGCCAGTCGATCGATGCCGCGATCGCAATCCGCGTGCAGGAGCCGGTTTTCGAGTCACAGACGAAGACAAAGCTCGGCTCGACCGACCTCGGGCCCAAGGGCCCGTCGATCAAGGAGTTCATCGGCAAGTTCATGCAGCAGGCGCTCGACACCTGGCTGCACAAGAACCGCGAAACCGCCGAGATCATCCGCGGCAAGATCGAGGAGAACGAGCGCGAGCGAAAGGAGCTCGCCGGCATCCGCAACCTCGCGCGCGAACGCTCGAAGAAGGCCTCTCTCCACAACCGGAAGCTGCGCGACTGCCGCATCCACCTCGGCGACCGCGACAAGCGCTCCGAAGATTCGATGCTATTCATCGTCGAGGGCGATTCAGCCGCCGGCTCGCTCACTGCCACGCGCGACGTGCAGACGCAGGCTGTCTTCGCGCTGAAGGGCAAGCCGCTCAACACCTACGGTCTCACGAAGAAGGTGATCTACGAGAACGAGGAGTTTCACCTCCTGCAGTCGGCGCTGAACATCGAGGACGGGCTCGATGGACTGCGCTACAACCGGATCATCATCGCGACCGATGCCGACGTGGACGGCATGCACATCCGGCTGCTGCTGCTGTCGTTTTTCCTGCAGTTCTTTCCCGACGTCATCCGCAACAACCACCTCTTCATCCTGGACACGCCGCTCTTCCGCGTGCGCAACAAGAAGGAGACGATCTACTGCTACTCCGAACACGAGAAGCAGGCCGCGGCCGCGAAGCTCGGATCGACCCACGAGATCACGCGCTTCAAGGGCCTCGGCGAAATCTCCGCCGGCGAGTTCAAGGACTTCATCGGCGAGAACATCCGGCTCGAGCCCGTGAACGTGCAGCACATCAACAACGCGGACGATCTGCTGTCGTTCTACATGGGGAAGAACACGCAGGACCGGCAGGACTTCATCATCGAGAACCTCCGCGTGGAGAAGGATCTCGTCGAGGCGTGATTGGGGTCTTGGGTCCCGGGTCTAGGATATCGGGATTCGGGCTCCTCGCTGTGTAATTCAAGCTTCCGACTTCCGCCCTCTATGTCTCCGTGCCTCTGTGGTGCAACCCTTCACGACCCTCCCGCCGACTCCGCCCCCAAGCCCAAGTTTGACTTAAACTTCAACTTGAACATTAACTTCATCTCATGAAGACGATCTCTGCAGTCGAGTTGCGCAACGACTTGGAAGGCATAGTGAAAGCCCTTCGGAAGGGAGAGCGCATGGAGCTTACTTATCGTGGGGAAACAGTCGCTGAATTGATCCCAACCAAATTGGTTTCCAAGCTCACTCCCTTGGAGGCACTGAAGCGCGCTCAGGAGATCACGGCTCGCGACCCGGATTATCCTCAGAAGGCCGAGGCCTACCTCCGCGAACTGCGCGAAGACCAGAAGGCATGGGGAGAACGCTCCCCGTGATTCATCTCGACGCCAACTACCTCATTCGCGGCAACCAGACGGGCACTCCTGAGGACGCAGAGCTGAAGCGCTGGCTTGAGTCGGGCGAAATGCTGGCCACTTCGTCGATCGCATGGATGGAATTTGTCAGCGGCCCGGTTTCCACGGCCGCGGTCGAGTCGATCCGTCACGCTCTCGGCGATCGCATCGTCGCCTTCACGGAGGCTGAGGCCGAATTGGCGGCGCTACTCTACAACTCGACAGGGCGGCGGCGCTCGATGCGCTACGATTGCATGATTGCCGCCGCTGCCATCAGCGCCGGTGCTGAGCTTGCCACCGCCAACCAGGTCGATTTCAGCCAGTTCGTGCCGCACGGCCTGAAGCTTGGGTCGCGGAACTGAGCACCGATTTCTCCACCTCTCTTACCTTCCCGACACTTTCCCATCTGTAGATGCCTAAGAAAAAACTTTCCAAGAACGACCCACAGGCCGAACTCCCGCTCGGCGGCGACACACCCGCGCCCGCGGCAGAGCAACCCGTCGCGCCCGCGCCCAAGGCCAAGCCCGCGAAAAACGACCCCAACGCGCCGCTCGCGCTGAGCTACAAGAACTGGTTCCTCGACTACGCGAGCTACGTGATCCTCGACCGCGCCGTCCCGCACATCGACGACGGCCTCAAGCCTGTCCAGCGCCGCGTGCTTCACACGCTTTGGGACATGGACGACGGCCGCTTCCACAAGGTCGCGAACGTCGTCGGCGCCACGATGAAGCTGCACCCCCACGGCGACGCCTCGATCGGCGCCGCGCTCGTGGCCATCGGCCAGCGCGGCTGGCTCATCGAGCCGCAGGGCAACTACGGGAACATGCTCACCGGCGACGATGCCGCCGCACCGCGCTACATCGAGGCGCGGCTCACGGCGTTCGCGAAGGACGTGCTCTTCAATGCGAAGACCACTACGTGGCAGGCGAGCTACGACGGCCGCAACCGCGAGCCCGTCACGCTTCCCGCAAAATTCCCGATCGTCCTCCTCGAGGGCGCCGAGGGCATCGCGGTAGGCCTCTCAACCAAGATCCTGCCGCACAATTTCAACGACCTCTGCCGCGCGGCGATCAACCACCTCCAGGGAAAAACCTTCCGCATCCTCCCCGACTTCCCGACGGGCGGCACGGCCGACTTCGCGGAATACAACGACGGCGAGCGCGGCGGCAAGGTGAAGGTGCGCGCGAAGATCGAGGAACGCTCGAAGTATGTGCTCGCGATCACGGAGCTGCCGTTCGGCGTCACGACCACCGCGCTGATCGAGTCGATCCTCGCTGCCAACGCGAAGGGCAAGATCAAGGTGCGCCACGTCGACGACAACACCGCCGACAAGGTCGAGATCCTCGTCCACCTCCCGCAGGGCAGCGAGCCCGACAAGGTGATCCAGCAGCTCTACGTGTTCACCGCCTGCCAGGTGCAGCTCAACCCGTCGGCGTGCGTCATCGTGCGCGATCCCAAGTCCGGCGACGACAAGCCGCAGTTCATGGGCGTGCGCGACATCCTCAAAACGAGCGCCGAGGCCACGAAGGCGCTCCTCAAGCGCGAGCTCGAAATCAAGCTCGGCGAGCTGGAGCAGCAGTGGCACTGGGATTCGCTCGAGCGGATCTTCATCGAGGAGCGGATCTACCGGCGCATCGAAAAATCGAAAACATGGGAGAGCGTGCTCGAGGAAATACGCGAGGGATTGAAGCCGTTCCTCAAGCAGCTCCGCCGCGAAGTGACCGACGACGACATCACGCGCCTCACCGAGATCCGCATAAAGCGCATCTCTGCCTACAACCGCTTCCAGGCTGACGAGGCCATGAAGAAGATCGAGGAAGGCATCAAGGAGACGAAAGCCAACCTCAAGAAACTCACCGAATACGCCATCGCGTGGTTCGAGATGCTTCAGGAGAAATACGGCAAGGGCCGGAAGCGCCTTACAAGCTACGACGAGATCGAGCAGATCGACGCATCGGAAGTCGTCTCAGCCAACCAGCGTCTCTACGTGAACCGCGAGGACGGATTCATCGGGCTCAACTGGCGGCAGCACGAATTCGTCACCGAGTGCACGATCCTCGACAGTGTGCTCACGATCATGCGCGACGGCTCGCTCAAGGTCTCGAAAGTGGCCGACAAGACATTCATGGGCCGCGAGATCATCCACGTCGCCATCTGGCCGAAGGAGGGCGACACGAATTTCTACACGATGATCTACCAGGACGGCGCCACCGGGAAAGCGTTCGCCAAAAAATTCCAGATAGGCGGCCTCTCACGCGACAAGCTCTACCCGCTCGTGAAGAGCGAGAACTCGAAGGTCGTTTATTTCGAAGTCAGCGCCAAGGAGAAGGCCATGCCGAAGTCGGTGCACGTCTCACTCGACGGCCGAGGCGGCGCGCGCGTGCGCGAAATCGACTTCGACATGACCAAAGTCCCCGTGAGCACACGCTCGTCGAAGGGCCTGACCGTGACGAAGTGGACGATCAAGGAAGTGAAGCGAAACGACCTGGCGCTAAAGTGACACAGGAGGCCGGTTGCCCGCTCATCGCCTCCATGTAGTAGAGCGCGAATCGCTTCCCGCCCGACAGCCATAGACAAGACTCCAGCACCCGCAGTGATCGGCCTGCGCGCCGATCGGCCAGTGCGTGATCACGAGGTCGGGTTTCAGCTCATTCAGACTGCTGCCAGTTTCGCGTGCGCGTGAGCGCCCTCTTCAAATCAACTCCGTGCAAAGGCCAGTAGCAGCGAAAACTCTCCTGTGTCTGCTGCTCGCACAGCTTCGATGTAGCGCCGGCGCGTTTCAGTCAATGCGACCAGATCGCTTCCCGCGCCCCACGTCAGCGCCTCACCACCCCGCGATGCCATCAATATGTCGGACATCAATCGCGCATGCCGTCCGTTGCCATTTGACCACGGGTGGATGAGCACGAGGCGGTGATGCAGTCGCACCGCGGCTTCTGGAAGAGGGTAAGTGGAATGCTCAAGCCATGCTTGCGCGTCATCGACGGCATTGCGCACACCTTCCGTGATCCGGTGAACTTCCCAGCCGAGATTCTTCTCCGAGGTGCGATAACGTCCCGCCCATCGCCACACGTGGTTGAACATCCGGCGATGCAGCTCGCGAACGAATGTGTCGGTAAGCAGGTCTGCACGTCGAAGAACACTCCTCCGCATCGCCCAGATCCGGGCCGCGTTGATGTTGATCCTCTCAACTTGGTTCAACTCGGCGCGAGTGGTGATGCTTGGGATCAGTTGTTGCCGCTCATCATCATCGAGCGGGGTGGCGTCATCGGCCGCACCGAACAGGTCCGTTGTCATGGCTTGCGCCGTGCACGAAGGTCGCCCACGGCCTGGTCCTCCAGCGCCATCGAGTGTTCGCTAGCTTGGAGGTGCTTGAGATCCGGGTCGTGGATTCGAGCGAGTTCGCCGAAGGTGCGCGCGACCTCTTCTCGTGGCGCGATGAAGTATACCAGTTCGCAGTCCATCGCCTCCGCCGCGCGTTGCAGCGAATTCAGGCTGATCGCGCCGCGCTGCTCCGCCGCTTCCATGTCGGCAAAGGCTTGCCGCGTCATCGAGGTCTTCTTCGCTACGAACTCCTGGCTCAGACCCAGCGCCGATCGCACCGCACGCAGCCATCCGCGCGCCGGCCTCAAGGCACTCGCCTGCGCCTGTCTGAGCACCGGAACGCGTGCGTCCAAGCCCGTCAGAAGCACACTCTGGAGTTCTTTTTTCACGCAGGCTATACCTTGCCTTGTTAGCATAATTTGCAAGCTATAACCTGCTCTGTTTGAGATTTTGGCAAGTTATAGCCTGCCTACAGTGAAACGGGGGCCGACCCTCCCCTGACCCGTCGCTCTCCTTGCCACAGGCCGCTACTGCGCCAACGCTCCTTCTCCCATGTCTGCAAAACGCGTCATCGTCACCGGCGGAAGCGGCAAGGCCGGCCATTGGATCGTCAAGCACTTCGTCGAGTCCGGCTACGACGTGATCAATGTCGACGTGCGCCGCCCTGCCGCGCCTCTTTGCCGCACGATCGTCGCCGACCTTACGCAGCTCGGCCAGGTCGTATCGGCATTCTCGGCGCACGCCTCGGGCAATCGCGCGTCCTACGACGGAGTCGTCCACATGGCCGCGATTCCCCGCGCCCACGAGAATCCCAACGACGAGATCTTCCGGCTCAACTCGCTCGCCACCTACAACGTCCTCGAGGCCTGCGGGCTGCTCGGCATCCGCAAAGCAGTCATCGCGTCGAGCGAGTCCTCCTACGGCATCTGCTTCGCCAACGATTTCTTCGAGCCGCAATACCTGCCGATCGACGAGGCGCACCCGCAACTGCCGGAAGACACCTACGGACTCACGAAGGTCGTCAACGAAGTCACCGCCGCGATGTTTCACCGGCGCGACGGCACGCAGATCCTTTCCTTCCGCATCGGCAACGTCGTATGCCCCGAGGACTACGCCGGGCTCAAGACTCGCCTCGACCATCCCGAGGATCGGCTGCGCATTCTGTGGTCCACATCGACTCGCGCGACCTCGCCATCGCCTGCCGGCTCGCGATCGAGAAAGACGGGCTCGGCTGCGAGCCGGTGATCGTCGCCTCCGACGACACTTCTTCGAACCTGCCGACCGCAGAGCTGATCAAGCGCTTCCTCCCCGGCGTGAGGACATTCAAGAAACAGCTCGGCGAGCGCGAGTCGCTCATTTCAAACGCACGCCTTAAGGAACTCCTCGGCTGGAAGCAGCAGCATTTCTATCCGTTCTGAGGAGAATCTCCCAAAGGTAGGAGCTCGCTTGCGCGCGATTCCTTGGCAGGTGGCGCGCTCCTTGTTTTGAAATCCGTGAGCAGGGGCGCACCTTGCGCGCGTCCAGGCCAGGGCCAGGCGCGTTAGGGACAACGCGCCCCACCTCGATCCCTCGCTTTCGCGACGGCCAACTGTCCCTCATTCCCCTCGCCGCGCCGTAGCCCGACGGGTGAAGGCAGGTCCCTCAATCCCTCAATCCCATCCGCCTAATTGATGTCTTCTCCGCGCTTGAGCTTCTCGATGTTGGTCGCGATGGCGGGTCCGTTGACGGTGTCGCCTTCCGGAACTTGCTTCTGCGCTTTCTGGAGCGCCTCGAGGGCCGCCGTGTAATTGCCGACAGCCGAGTAACCGCGCG
>DATKCJ010000001.1:0-5032 GCA_035513275.1 Opitutaceae bacterium | reverse complement strand
GGCGGCCGCGATTACAATAGAGGCGGTGCGAAGTGGCTTCATGGGAGAAATACAAGCTCCCGGCCGGGCACGCGAACTCCAAGTCGAATTCCACCGCGCCGTGTCAAATTCAGGTTACGCAGAACGCAGATCGTAACACTGGCGCGGAGCACGCGTCTCCGCGCCTGTCACATTGCTGCAACTGCCGCCTGCTTCGACTTGCGGCGGAAGCTCTGCACGGCGATCACGAGTGCCACCACGAGCAGCGCCGCACCGAGGAAGAACGGAATCCCAGGGAGATGGATCGTGTTCGCCGGATCGATCGCCCAGCCAAAGCTCCACGCTGCGACCGGCGGCGCCACGATTCCCGCCACGCTCAGAAGGCTCCCGAACGCGCCCTGCAGGGAGCCCTGCTCGTTCGGGGGCACGTGACGCGTGACATAGCGCCGATGCCCGCGATCTAGGCGAACACGAGGATCGCGTAGATCATCCAACCCTGCGTCGCGAACCCCCGCGAGCGAGACAAGGATAACGCGCCGCCGGCCGAAGCGGTCCGAGAGTGCACCGAGGATCGGCGAGCCAAGGAGCTGCATCATCGCGAAGATGCCGACGAGCCAGCCATAGACATGCGACGCCTGCGCGACGTCGCCGCCCTCGAACTCCGTGACCAATCCCGGCAGCACCGGCAGAATCAGCCCGATCCCCATGATCGCGAGCACGAGTGTGATGAAGATGAAGATCGCGGCCGGCTTGCGGGTTGTCGCCATGTTCGGCGCGAGGGAATCGCGATCGTCCGCGCGCTTGCGAGCGCGTTGTGATGGGCGGCGGGCTCTTCAGTGTCCGGAGGAGGCCCGCCTGTCCCGAGCGAAGTCGAGGGGCTCGCGGGCGATCTCGTGTTGCGTCTGAAGTTGCACCCCGGTGATCGGCGCGGTCTGAAGCACCGCGCTACCAACGGAGCCGTGACTCACTCCGCGTCCCGTGCTCTCGATAGCGCCGAAGCGAGCAGCCCGGTCGGCACCGCCACCACGCCGAGCCCGATGACGAGGATGAAGAACGTGAAGATCCGGCCGCCCGTTGTTATCGGGAAGATGTCACCGTAGCCCACGGTCGTGAGGGTCGTCAACGCCCACCACATGCACGCGAACACCGAGGAGAACGCCTCCGGCTGCGCCTCGCGCTCGCAGTAGTAGATGCCCACCGCGGCGAGGTAGAGCACGACGAGCGCCGTTGCGCCGAACAGGATCAACTCCTCGCGCGCGATCACGAATGCGCGTGCGAACAAGCGCATCGCCGAGCTGTATCGTGCCAGCTTCATGATTCGCAGCAGCCGCAGCAGGCGGAACGCGCGCAGCGAACGCAGGTCGATGCCCGCGGCGATGTAGAACGGCAGTATCGCGAGCAGGTCGATGATACCGAAGAACGAAAGCGCGTAGGCCGACTTCGGCCGCGACAGCACGATCCGCGCGAGATACTCGATCGTGAAGATCAGGACCGTCGCCGTCTCGAACCAGCCGAGATATCGCCGCTGCGGTTCGCTGAGGTCGGGCAGTGTTTCGACCGCAAACGACACGAGGCCCAGGATGATCAGAACCTGGATCGCAAAGTCGAGCCGCCCAAAGGAGACCGTGCCGTTGTCGTTGCGTTGGATCATGCGGGGGTGCCCGGGGACACTAACCCGGAAAATTCACACGAAAGCTGGAAGACCGGGCGGGGAGGCTGCTAAGTTATTGGTGTGAACAAAGAAACTACAGAAGCCTCCTTCGCCCGGCCTTCGACACACTGTCGGCAATCGAGCTTCGAGTTTCAAGCTCTCGGTGCGCGCAAGGTCGCGTTCGATTTCACCGGCGGGCACCTCAGCAGCGACGGCGGGGCGGTGCTGTTGCGCCAGGTCGATAGCTCGATCGGGTTGTCGCAGCTGCTTGCCGGTTGTTTCATCGACCGGCGCAACGCGCTGTTCGTCGAGCACGGGGTGCGCGAGCTGGTGGCCCAGCGGCTCAATGCGCTGGCTTTGGGCTACGAGGATTTGAACGACCACGGCGATCTTCGGCGTGATCCGTTGCTGGCGCTGGCCGCGGGCAAGGTCGATCTGCTGGGCGAGAAGCGCAGCGAGGCCGACCGGGGCCGCGCGCTGGCCGCCCCGGCGACGTTGCATCGCATGGAGACGGCGATCGATCACGCGGGCAGCCGTTATCACAAGCTGGCCGCACAGCCCGGGCTGATGCGCGGGCTGCTCCTGCGCCAAGGGGTGCGCACCTTGGACAAGAAAGTGCGCACGGTGATCATCGACTTCGACGCGACCGACGCGCGGCTGCACGGCGAGCAGCAGGGAAGGTTCTTCCACGGCTACTACGGGGACTATTGTTACCTGCCGCTTCTGGCGTATGTCGGCGAGGTGCCGGTGTGGACCGAACTGCGCACGTCCGACGGCGACGCCGCTCGCGGCACGGTCGAGGCGCTCGAGCAGATAGTCTGCGAGATCAGGAAACGCTGCCCGAGGGCGCGGATCGTCGTGCGCGCCGACAGCGGGTTTTGCCGCGAGGAGCTGATGGCCTGGTGCGAGGCGCACGGGGTGTTCTACGTGCTGGGCTTGGCGCGCAACGCCCGGCTGCTGGTCCTGCTGGCCCCGGCGCTGGTGCGGGCGCGCGAGCGCGCCTGCCTGTGCGGCGGGCACACGCGCGAGTTTGCCGAGCTGAAGTATCGCACGCTCGACACGTGGAGCCGCGAGCGCCGCGTGGTCGGCAAGGCCGAGTACCTGGGCGACAAGGACAATCCGCGCTTCATCGTCACCAATCTGGAGGAGGCCGACCACGCCGCGGCGCCGCTTTATGAGCAGATGTATTGCGGGCGCGGCGACATGGAGAACGCAGTCAAGGAGCACCAGCTCGATCTTTTCGGCGAGCGGCTCTCGTGCGCGGGCTTCGCCTCCAACGAAGTGCGGCTGCTGCTGGCCAGCTTCGCACAGTTGCTGGTCGAGCGGCTGCGCGCGATCGGCCTGAAGGGCACCGCGCTGGCGCAAGCCACCGCGGGCACGATCCGCGTCCAACTGCTCAAGATCGCCGCGCACGTGACCGTGTCGGTGCGCCGGGTGCATGTGCGCATGGCCAGCGCGTTCGCGCGGCAGGATGTGTTCGCCCGGGCGCACGCTCAACTGCTGGCGTGGGACGACTCCGGCTGAGCGGCCGGCCGGATTGCATTGATCAACGCCGTTCGAAAAGCAGCGGCGCAACTGCCGTATGCGCACTTTTCAGAAAAGAGCCGTTCGGCCGATCCGCAGCCCGGAGAAACCGCAGAAAATGCGCTGCAAAGAAGCTCCCGACACACGCCAGAACGCATTTTGCCGAAAACACCCAGGATTTACCGGCCCGCCAAAAAAACTGTGATGGATGCGGGCTAGACCCCAGACCCCAGACCCGGGACCCCAATCAATCCTCCGCCCGCTTCGCCGCGCGCTCGACTTTGCGGCGCTCGGTTTCGCGGAGGATGCGCTTGCGGAGGCGGAGATTCTGGGGCGTGACCTCGACGAACTCGTCGGCGGCGATGTATTCGATCGCGCGCTCGAGGGAGAGCTTCGTGGCCGGGGTGAGCCCCGCGGCGACGCCCTCGCCCTGCGAGCGGAAGTTCGTGAGCTTCTTCTCGCGCACGGCGTTGACGGCGATGTCCTCGTTGCGCGGGTTCTCGCCGACGATCATGCCCTCGTAGACTTTCTCGCCGGGGTTGACGAAGAGCTTGCCGCGCTCCTGGCACATCACGAGTGCGTAGGAGGTCGTCTCTCCGGCCTCGGTCGCGATGAGCGTGCCGGTGATCCGGGTGAGGACCTCGCCGGCGTAGGGAGCGTATTCTTTGAACAGATGGCTCATCACGCCGCGCCCGCTGGTGGCGTTGACGACATCGATCTCCATGCCGATGAGTCCGCGCGTGGTGATCACCGCCTCGATCATCGTGGTCGAGGTGTGCTTTTCCATGTTCGTGAGCCGCCCCTTGCGGTTCGCGAGGTTCTGCATGATCGCGCCGACACACTCGTCGGGCGTCTCGATCCACACGGTCTCGTAGGGCTCCATCCGCACGCCTTCGACGACCTTCTCGATGACGGTCGGGCGCGAGACGAGGAGTTCGAAACCCTCGCGGCGCATCGTCTCTACGAGCACCGCGATCTGCATCGAGCCGCGGGCCTTGATGTTGAAGACGCCTGCCTTTTCCGAGTCGTCGATGTAGATGGAGACGTTTGTCTTCAACTCGCGCATGAGCCGGTCGCGGAGCTGACGCGAAGTGACGAGCTTGCCTTCCTGCCCGACCATCGGGCCGTCGTTGACGCAGATCTGCATCTCGAGCGTCGGCGGATCGATCTGGGTGAAGGGTAGGGCGTGCGCATCCTCGCGAAGATCGAGCGTGTCGCCGATGTCGATGTCCTCGAATCCTGAGAGGCCGACGATGTTGCCCGCGACCGCGGTCTCCACCTCGCGCTGGCCGAGGCCGGTGAACTCAAATATCTTCGTGATCTTCGCGCGGACGCGTTTGCCGTCGACGTAGCGAATCACGAACACCGGATCGCCGACATTGACCGCTCCGCCGAGGATCTTGCCGACGGCGATGCGGCCGACGTAGTCGCTCCAGTCGATGTTGGAGACGAGCATGTGGAAGGGCTCGTTGGGCTTTGCAAATGGAGGCGGGATGTGATCGAGAATCGTTTGGAAGAGGGGACCCATGTCCTTCTTCTCCTCGCCGAGGTGATACATCATGTAGCCGTCGCGGCCAGACCCGTAGACGACCGGTGCGTCGAACTGCTCCTCGGTCGCGTTAAGCTCGAGCAGGAGTTCGAGGACCTTGTCATACATCTTGGCCGGTTCGGCGCTCTCGCGGTCGATCTTGTTGATGACGATGATGACCTTGAGGCCGTGCTGGAGCGCCTTGCGGAGCACGAAACGGGTCTGCGCCTGCGGGCCGTCGTAGGCGTCGACGAGCAGGAGCACGCCGTCGACCATGCGCAGGGCGCGCTCGACCTCGCCGCCGAAGTCGGCGTGGCCGGGGGTGTCGACGATGTTGATGATCTTGTCGT